>JAHJSU010000246.1 GCA_018829985.1 Elusimicrobiota bacterium
CTTTTTTATTTCCTCTATGGACAGCTCGCGCGCGAGTATCACGCGCTTGAAACCCGCCTTTTCAAGGAACAGGACTTTTTCGGGCGTGGTGTTATGGGTCTGCGTGCTGGCTATCAGCGGCACGGGCGGCAGATCCAGCTCCAGCAGGCCCATGTCCTGTATTATGACGGCGTCGGCCCCGGCATCCCAGAGTTTATGGATGAGTTTTTGCGCGCGCCCGAGTTCGGCGCCGGTCAAGATAGTGTTTACGGCGGCGTAAACTTTTGCCCGGTATTTATGCGCGTACGCGGCGAGCCTGGCGATGTCGGAAACGGGATTGGCGGCTTCGTGGCGGGCGCTGAATTCTTCGGCGCCGATGTAAACGGCGTCGGCGCCGCAGTTGACGGCCTCTTTGCCGGTTTCGAGGTCTCTGGCGGGCGCAAGGAGTTCAACGGCTTTCACGCCTTATATTCTAGCCTTTAGCCGCAGCGGTATGCCATAGGCCTGCGCAAGCATGGTTTTACTTACACTATTTAAACAATTGACCGGGTGATAGATGAGTTCCTTAGTGCGGCTTCCCGCGAAACCTCGCGTGAATCCGCTGGACCCACAGAAAACACGGAAGAGCCGTTTTTATATATGTCACCCGCCCTTAAAGATACTTCTACTCCCACCCTAAAGGTCGAAGCCAATTCGATATAAACAAGACCAAGTGAAACGATGTTCCTCGCTCTTTTTATTTTTGTTTTGCGGCGGTTTTATAAGCTTTGATCAGGGCTTCTATCTGCGGGTCGTTAGGGATTTCGTTTAGCAGAGGCGATAGCTCATAGGTGTAATCTGAAAGTTTTTTATTAGCGTCAAATCTTAAAACTATCTTGCCCGCGTGCTGCAGGTTGTCGCCGGATTGGACCACCAAGGCATTCCCGGCTTTCAGCGGCTTGTTAAGAAGCTCCTGCGAATGGCCGCCTATTATCAAGTCGAACTCTTTAAATTCTCCGGCTATTTTTTTATTCTCCTCGGCGCCCGCGTGGGAAAGAAGTATCAGAAAATCGGCGTTTTTTCCGCCTTTCAGAACTTCTTTCAAGTCCTTGAACTCCAATTTGCCCGTGAACGCCTCCGGGTAAAGAGAAAATGTTTCCGGGTTTATAAAAGACACGATCCGGATTTTAATGCCGTCGGCAACTATGGTCTTATCCGCCAGCCCCGCGGGCCGCGCGGCAACACCGGAAGCGCTGCGCCCGCCGGGCAGTATTGGCGGGGGCTCGCTTTTATCCGCCTTCCAACCGATATTTGATGCGATAAACGGGAGTTTCCCGCCTTTGAGCGCATCCATAAAGCCGCCGAAATAAATATCCTGGTCGCCCACGGCTATTGCGTCATACCCGGCCATCCCCATGGCCTTAAGCGTTAAACCGCCCTGGGCGGCGGAAACCGCATAAGGCAGAAAATCACCGGAATCCACCAGGATATGGGCGGGATATTTCGGGAGCTGTTGTTTAAGGAAAGAAACAAGCTTAACAAAACCGCCGTAGGCCTGTTTGTGAGAATAAGACGGCTCCAGGCAGCCGTTAGCCGAACCGGTGAAAAAAACGGCAATTTCGGAGGGTTTGTTCCACTTTTTCGCGCTCACTTCAGCCAGCTTGTTCTTTAAGGCGGCTTTTTTTTCCTCATCATACGCCTCTGAAACATATTCAATAGTGCCGGCGGGCGAGATGATGAACGCTTTGGGAACAACAATAAACGCGCCACGGAACAAGTCGTATTTTTTGCCTATTGTTTTAGCTTTAGGGTCCCAAAGGATCGGGAACGGGAGCTTATGCTTAACCGCGAACCGCTCCAGCTTCCCCTTATCCGCGTCAACTCCCACAAGATATACGGCAGCGTTATATTTTGGGGCTATTTCAGCCAGGTCGTTCATTTCTTTAAGGCAGCTATCGCACCAGGTGCCAAAAAAAGAAAGGACCACCGGCTTATCCTGGCGGAGGATCTCGGAAAGAGAGATCTTTTTCCCGTTCAGGTCCGGCAATTCAAAGTCCGGCGCCCTGGCGCCGGCGTCAAAGCCGGCCCTCAGGCAATTTGCCGTCAAGATCAAGAGCGAGCCGGCAAGGATCACAGTCGCGGACAGTCCGCCTAAAGCGCGGCGCCCGCCGGGTAGTATTGGCGGGGAACAGGCCGGTGTCACTTGTTGGATAATTTTTTCACTATTTTTTTGCATGCGTCTTTCAATTCTTTGGAGGATACAGGATCGCTGTCATAAGACGCCACTATCTTGCCGGTCTCCACGTCCACCACATTAACAGTGATATAATAGCTGTCTAAAAGCTTGGAAAGCGAGCCCACAAGCATCTGCTTAACATTAAGCAGTTTGCCTATCTCAACGGCGCATTGCTGCTCGGTGCAGCCGCTGCTCTGGAACTTCTGCTCGGCCAGCACGGTGTCCATGTTGTTCCTGTCCATCACATTGAACAGCCCGGTGCTCACCAGCTCGGTCCTTAAGAAGTCGGCCACTATTGAAGCGTCCGCCTGCGACACGTTCTTGCCGATGAAGTCGGCCACGGCCACATTGGTGCCGCCGATTATTGTTGTGGCCGTAGTATAAACGACCACCGGTGCGTTTACAGGCATTGTAGGCGCGCCTGTAGCCGCTGTTCCGGACAAATCTTTGGCCTCAAAATAATAGGCATAATCATTCCCTGAGCCCAGTCTTTGCACATGTGCGTAAATAACGCCGGTCGCATTGTCGCCGGAAACATATTCCATGGCGAACGGACTGCCGGGCACGTCGGAACCGCCTTTGGTAATATGCACTTTCGGATAGCCGCCGGCAGGAGCGTCGTTCTCCGCATCCGTGTACTTCACGCGATACATAAACGGCGTGGCGAGGTTCCCCGCGCCTGTGCTTATACCAACGTCAACATAATTTTCTTCGCCGGTCCAGGCGAGTTCAGGAGCGGAATTTATAATCACTTTCTCACTCTCTTGCTCACTCACTTTCTCACTTTCCCGCTCACTCACTTTCCCGGCGCCGAAAGCCAGCGAAACACCCGCCTTATGCGTCGAACCCAGGTCGCCATAGCTTAAGAAGGCGTAGTCAAAATTAAACCCCCGAAGTTCAAAGCCCAGGCCGAAGGTAACTCCGCCGAATTCATCTTTAAGCTGCCAGCCTCCGCGCAATTTCAATGACCCGGCAGGGTTATATGCCCCGCCAAGGCTAAGGGAACTTTTACCCTCGCCTTCTTTTATTAAATCTGCCGCCGCAGAATACCTAACGCCGGTGTAAGCGGCTCCGATCCGTTGCAGTTTTGCAACATCATAATCAAAGATTTTCCCGCCCAGGTTCTGCATTGCCGCGCCAAAACTTAGACTGCCCAACCGATAGATTGCGCCGACATCATAAGCCGTTGTGGCAGACGCCTGCCCGCCTATATCCTCGCTGTATAATTTCGCGGCAAGCCCCATAGCCAGGTTCCCTCTTCTCCACGCCATAACAACAGGGATTATTTTAGCTTTATACCCGAATTTCTCGCCGGTAGCCACACCCAGCGAGTCATAAATTGCCTCTTCTTTCATCTTAAAAAGAGTCGGCGCAATACCTATCGCCCAATTCCCGCTTGCCCGCCGGTCGTTTGGAGGGCCTGGCTGCCTGCCCGCCGGTCGTTTGGAGGGTTTGGCGGGAAAAGGGTAAACAAAAGCAAAAGAGTTTCCGCTTATGTCCTGCAGATATTTATGGTGAACCAATGAAGCAACCGGGCGTTTTATATAAGCCAGCCCTGCGGGGTTATGACCAAGAGGACCATCGGCAAGCGCAACGGAAGCGTCCCCCATGCCGCCGGCCCGCGGCGACAGCGGCAGCGTCAGAAAAACGCCGCTCTCCTGGGCGTGAAGAGAGGGGATAGTGAGCAAGCAGGAAAGCGAGAAAGTAAGCAAGCAAGAAAGTGAGAAAGCGAGAAAGTGAGGTAGCGGGCGAATTGCCATTCGCCGATGATTAAATATTTTCATAATTTTTAATCAATCCCTTTTATAGCTTTTGATCAATCCCCAAAGCATTCCCTCTCTTGCCCACTCCCTTTCGTCTTCACTATCTTTTGATTCCTATCTTATTTCGTGGTTCTTTCGTGTCAAACCAGGCGCCTTCAGTTTCAATCCATATTTTTTACAAAAATCCCCCGCCCCTGCGCGGATATTATCTACCGTCTCCCTCATAGAAAGATGCTTGGTTTCTTCATAAACCTTATTTTTCCAATCCCAGACTTCCTGTAAAGATTTATCAACTTTCATAACTGCTCACCTCCATAGGAGTGGCTATTTCCAATCGCTTGGTATAGCCGCTCTCCAAATTGACGCCATTAAAGAGTCCGGACTTTCGGAGATTAACCAAATGATGATAATTCCAGGTGATAATTGCATCCATCTCGTAATAGGCGGCGATGCCCACATGAAGGGCGTCATCCCTCTTGGACGCAGGAACAATCCCACGCTCCATATACAGAGTGGCTAGCTGCTGTATTTCATCAGTAATCTCTAATTTCATGGGGCTGAATTTCTCAACCAGTTCGGCAAAATAAGTTTTCCTGGGCTCCGGGGCGTTACCGAGTTCTCTTAAAACCACCTCGGAAAGGAATATCTCGTATGAGCCTTCAGGAAGTGAGTCAAAGAATCTCCTGGTTATATCCATGCTTTCCGGGACATCCTCAGCATAAAAGAAGCTCCAAACAGAGGTCTCAAGGTACAGTTTTAACTTCCGCATCGTTCCTCTTTTTTCTCTAACCTCACTCACTTTCTTACCTTAATTACTTAATCGCTTAATCACTCAATCACTATCTTTTGACTCCAATTTTGCGCACTTCTTTTCCGCCCGGGTATACATAATGCAGAAAATACACGCTTGGCGCCACATACCGGCCGCTGTCGTCCCTGCCGTCCCAGTCCCTCTGCGCATCCCCGGAATTAGAATCACCTTCAAAAAGAGTCCGTATAGGTTTGCCCGCCAGGTTGTATATCTTAAGCGACACCCTGCCAGCCGTGGGGACATTAAACTTGATCTTTGAAGTCCCCCCGGCCCTGGGATTGAACAGATTGTCGCCAAGCGTGGTTTTATTCCCTTGCTGCGCGATCTCCGAAACATCCGGCGCGTCTACGGCGGATGTAGGCGCGCCGGCAGCTGCCGCAGTGTTTATATCCTGCGCTTCAAAATAATAGGTGTAATCCGTTCCCGCCGCGAGCGTTTTTGGATAGGTGTAGATCGCCCCGGTATTGTAGGCCCCTGAAACGAAAGTCATCGCAAACGGACTGCCGGATATATCAGCGCCGCCTTTTTTGATGTACACCTTCGGATAACCGCTTAAAGGCGCGTCATTATTCGAGTCCGTGTATTTCACGCGGTATATAAAACTTGCCGCAGTATCGCCGGTTTCAGGGTTAAGCCCATCAGCAGTGTAATTTGTTTCGCCGGTCCAGGCAAGCGTGGGCGGAGTATTGCCTAATGACACATCCGGCGCATCAACGGCGGATGTGGGTGCGCCTGTCGCGGCGTTGGTGCTTATATCCCGCGCCTCAAAGTAATAGGTATAATCCGTTCCCGCCGCCAGCGTCTTTGAATAGTTGTAGATCGCCCCGGTATTGTAGGCCCCTGAAACAAAAGTCATCGCAAACGGACTGCCGGATATCTCAGAGCCGCTCTTTTTGATGTGCACTTTCGGATAACCGCTTAATGGCGCGTCATTATCAGCGTCCGTGTATTTCACGCGATAGACAAAACTTGTCGCAGTGTCGCCGGTTTCGGGATTAAGGCCGTCCGCGGTGTAATTGGTTTCGCCGGTCCAGGCCAGCGCAGGAGCACTGGTTGTAGTGGTGGATATTCGGTTCAAAGCGAAGGCGGCATCTGTTTCTGTGGACAACTTTACCTCAAAATAATAGGCTGTCCCGGCTGAAAGCCCGCTGAATACTTTTGTATTTCCACTTTGCGTGACAGAAGATACTATACTTGAGTAGCCGCTGTCGGAAGCGAGAACGGCCACATAGTTGGCGCCGACAACGGTCGTCCATGACGCAGTGAGGCTTGTGGTGCTACGCGCAGTAAAAGCCGGGTTAAGCGGGGTTGCCGGGATATTCAACACATCAGGCGCATCCACAAGCCCGGTCGGAGCGCCTGTCGCAGTGGCATTCCATACGTCATACGCCGCAAAGTGGTAAGAGTAATCCGAGCCAAACGCGGACAATACCGTTGAAGTGGAATAAATCGCTCCGGTGTTGTTTGCGCCGGAAACATAATTCATTGCCAAAACCTGAACAGTCGTTCCGCCCTTTAAGATGTACAACTTAGGATAACCGCTTAAAGGCCCATTATTATCAGCGTCAGTATATTTAACACGGTAAATAAAAGTTGTTGCGGGAATGCCGGTTTCGGGATTTAGGCCGTCGGAGGCGTAATTGGTTTCACCGGTCCAGGCAAGCGTGGGGGCATGGTTTGGCATTGCGGAGATCCGATTTAAAACATAGGCCGCATCTGTTTCCGTGCTCAATTTCACTTCAAAATAGTATGTTGTATCGGCAGACAAACCGGAATATGAGGTTGTGTTCAATGAAAGGCTTCCGGACGAAGCAACGGGAACAAAATTGCTGTTTGTTGAAACCACCGCGATATAACTTGCCCCGGAAATATTATCCCAGGTCACACTGAATCCGCTA
>JAHJSU010000247.1 GCA_018829985.1 Elusimicrobiota bacterium
AAATCGCCAGGGCCAACCTGAGAGCCTTCGAAGAAGTCCTGGCCTCCTTCAAGCCCCTGATAAAATGATCACTTCCGCCGCTCGTTCAATTTGCCGCCCTTGCCGCCGTCCCTGACGCCGGTCCGGCACGGGGGGAGCTTCGCAAATTTAAAAAACGCCCCCAGTTTTGTATCATAGTGGTTCTGTAGCATATGTCAACGGCTTTCATGCGGCAGGGCTGGGACCCCTCCCGGAGAAAAGCCGGCGATAACCGCTTATGAAACCTAAGAACGAGTTGGGCCTATGGTCGGGAATCGGGCTGGTGGCGGCCAACATGATCGGGGCCGGGGTTCTGTTATCGACCGGCTTCATGGCGCAGTCGATGGGCCCTGGCGCCATCCTGCTGGCCTGGGCGGTGGGCGCGGCGCTGGCGCTTGCCGGCGCGCGCGCTTACGCGGCGGTGTCGCAACTCGTACCCCGCTCGGGCGGCGAGTATCGCTACCTGTCCGAACTTATGCACCCGTCCCTTGGCTATGCGGCGGGGTGGGCCTCGCTCCTGGTCGGGTTCTCGGCGCCGATAGCCGTAGATGCGCTGGCCGCCGGCGCGTTCGCTAAGACGCTCTCCGGTTCGCTCGATCCGCGCTGGGTGGGCGCGGGACTGATACTGGCGCTCACCGTTATGCACATTGCGGGGTTGAAGGCTTCGGTTAGGGGCCAGAACCTCCTGGTGGCGGTGAAGGCGGCTCTGATAGTCGGTTTTGTGGGTCTGGGGCTTTTGGGCGGAAACAACCAATGGCCCGTCTGGACCCCGCCCGCCGCCGGCGCCGGTTTCCCGCTCGCGGCGTTCATCGGCAGCCTCTTCTATATAGCGTTCGCCTTCAGCGGCTGGAACGCCGCGGCCTACGCCGCCGAGGAATTCCGCGAGCCCGGGCGCGATGTGCCGCGGGCGATGCTCATCGGCTGCGCGCTGGTGGCCGCGCTCTATTTCGCGGTGAACTGGATCTTCGTCGCGAACCTGACGCCTGCGGACGCGGCAGCGGTCTTCAGCTACGAGACCGAGCGCGTGACGCTGGGCCACCTCATCGCACAGCGCCTGCTGGGGCCCGGCGCCGGCCGGGTAATGTCGGCGGCGGTCATCCTCATGTTAGTTTCGGCGATGAGCGCCATGACGTTCGCCGGCCCGCGTGTGTACGCGGCGATGGCGAGGGACGGGTTCCTGCCGAAGGTTTTCGCCGGCCGCGAGGGCCGCCCTCCGGCGGCCTCGGTGCTTCTCCAGTCGGCGCTCGCGCTGGCCATCGTCTTCACCCACGAGCTGCGGCAGGCGCTCAGCAACGTCGGCGCGATCCTTACCCTCTTCGCCGCGCTTACCGTTGGAGGGCTTTTCCGGGCATACTTCGCTTCCGGAGGCAGGTTCCCCAAGCCGCCGTTGTCGAGCCTGGCAGCCGCGGGGATCTATTCGGCGTCGGCGGCGTATATGCTGTACTTCGGGTTCAGGGACAAGAGTTCAACGCTCATCTGGTGGGTGACGGGGGTGCTCGCGGCCGCGTTCGCCGCCTACGCAATTACCCGCGCGGCGGGGGGAAAGCTCCCGGCCGCGCCAGCCGGCCCGCCGGCATCTGATCCGGCCGTATCCCCCTGAATTCCAACCGCCTGTTTGCAGGAAAAGGTAGGTACCTTTTCCCGACGCATGATTTTATTAAACCCCGACAATCCCCGATCCCCCCATCTAGCTCGGCGGAGCATAAGGAAATGCCTTATAGAAAACAAACGCGCAACCGGCCGCGAAAAAGATTATCTTGATCTGAAAGGAATCGGGGCCGAGGCCAAAAAACCCAAGGATTTAAACCGCCACAAAAAACCGAAGCGGGGCCTGGGTTTTTAATTATAACTCTGACCCTCCAGGCCCGGCGCCGGTAAAATCTGAAATCTTTGAATTCTCATGGTTTGCATTTGGCGTTCTTTTCCCTGCAGACATTTTCCAGAAGCTTCAGCCAGTCCGCCATATAATTCTTAGCCGATTCGGGGGCGCCGGCCTGACCCGCGAACCTTTGCGCTTCCTCGTTTATCCCGCCCATTCTTATCTCGCCTTCAAGCGCGGCGGCCGCGACATTGTTCATGTCGTCCGGCCTCAATATTTTATATTCACGGCCGGCCAGCCAGGCCGCGGCCACCGCGTCACGCTTCGCCAGGACGACGGCCTTCATGTCCCAATAGATGACCGCCCACTCTTTTTTGGGCAGATAAAAGAGATAGGCGGGCCGCCAGGCGATTATTTCGCGGCCGCTTTTGAACCGCTGCTTGACCGCTATCCTGGTCTTATTCCTGTCCAGCACCATCAGCTCAAAGCCGTATTTGCGCTTGAACGTCTCCCAGGCGCGCGGAGTGTTCCGGGAATTTTCCATTTCTTCAAGGAACTCGTGGAAAATATACCTGCCGTCAACGAACACCCTGTACCCCGGGGAAAGAGCGAAACCAAGATAGCCGCCCCAGCCCCAGTAGTTGAACATCTTAAGCCCGGACAGGCGGCCGGCGTTGTCGTTCAGGAACCCGGCCAGGCCTTCGGAATAATTGCTGAACCGCGCGGCGCCCGGGTACTGGCTCCAGACGAAAACCCTGTAATACAGCGCGAAAACGGCTATGACCGCTATTTTAGCGGCCGCCCGCAGGACGGGGCGCGCGCCCGCCTGCCAAGTGTGCCGGGTGGCGCTTATTAATCCGGGGGCGGGCAGGCCGGCGGACAGCGGCAGTCCGCCCTGAGCGAAGCCGAAGGGCATCGCGGCCAGGCAGACGGCCGCCGCTATGGAGAAAAACGGCGTGTGGCGCGCGTGATTTGAGGAGGAATAAGCGAAGAACAGCAGCGCGATAAGATGCTCGTAGACCATGGTCCTGTTCTTTAAAAACCTGTAAAGCGTCAGGCCGAAAGCGAGCCCCATGAGCGCCAGGTAGGGCCACTGGTAGATATTGGTCAGGTCGAACGGCTTCCATTCCTGTATATATTCCTGCAGCACGGCTATATGGCGCTGGTGATTGGCTATGACCTCATAGATCCGTGCCCCGTACGGGTTTATAAGGCTTGCGGCAACCCCCGCGGCCAGGACTTTGAGATACTGCGCCCATTTGCCGGCCGGGATGCCGCCCTGGCGCCCGTAGATGAAGGGCAGCGCTTCCTCAAAAAAATTGCCGGCCGCGTAGAACGCTATCAGCGCGGCCCCGTAAAGATACCCCGCGTGCAGGTTGGTCCATAACGCGAAAAAAGCCGCCGCCAGGGCCAATTCCGCGGCGCCCGGCCTGTAAGATGATTTAAGCCTTATTACCTCAAGCCGCCAGAAAACCAGAACGAAGAACAGCACCGAAAAATTCTCCGGCCGCAGATCCGAATTGGTTATAAGGCCGGCCGCCAGCGCCGGCAGAAGAAAAAAAGCGGACTCCTCGGACCGGTGCAGTTTTATTATTTTGAAGAACGCGAAAACGGCAAGGACCAAAAGGGACGTCTTAAACGCAAAAAGCGCCGCCATCCCCCCTTTCAGGAACAGCCCGTAGTAGAGGAGCTGGGTCAGCCACTCAAAATCCAGCCAGGGGCGGCCGTGCATCGTCCAGGAAAGAAAATCCGCGCGCGGCACCGCGCCGTGCTCGAACATATACCGGCCCGCCGACAGGTGCCAGAACAGGTCCGGGTTTATCACCGGCAGGAAAAAGGCCGACACCGCCAGCGCCGCGCCCGCGAAAAACAAGACTTTGGAAATTTTGCCGGTAAGAAACATAAGCCGCTTATCGCAAGTCGGTCCCCGCAAAACCGCTCCTTACTTTTACCGAAACGCCGCGTCAGTCAAAGGCTATAATACAAAAAAAACGGATAAAGAGTTAGCTTAGCGCAGTTTTTGCCGATGCTTCGCAATCGGGCGGGAAAAAATGCCGATTAAAAAATACCGGGGTATTTTAGTATGGCCCGGATAATTCGTATAATTATAAATAACTGAATGGCTTCATATTATAAACGCCTGAAGGCCGACCTTACCGCTTGCGCGCGGGAAGGGATAATCACCCCCCAGCAATCCGAAGCCGTCTACGAAAAACTTTACGCCCGCCGGCTGTTCGCCTCTTTCAAAGCGGCGCACTGGATAAGCATAATAGCCGGCATCTTCATCGCCGGCGGCTTCTCCCTGATAATCGCGCACAACTGGGACAAGATAGGCGCTATCGCGAAGATAGCGGTTTTCCTCGCGGCCTACGCAGCCGCCGCCGAGGCGGCGATACGCTGGGAGGACAAGCCCGCGGTCGGCATCCCGGCCGGGATCATCTGGTTCTGCATGCCGCCTTTGGGCATAGGGCTTTACGCCCAGATCTTTAACCTGTCAGGCGACCCCGTAAAGCCGTTCGCGGCCTGGGCGCTGCTCTCCCTGCCGCTCGCCTTCCTTTCAGGGCGCAGGATAGCGGCCGCGCTCTCCGCCATCCTGCTTTTCTGCGTGATCTACATCGGAGCCTTTACTCCGGACAACATGTTTACGCTTACCAAATGGGGCTACGCCGCCGCTCTTCCCCCCTGGACGCACTGGCTGGCCGTACTTGTAATGATGGGCGCGCTGTTCGGCGTCTATTTCGCGCGCCTCAAGGCCCCCGCCTGGCGCGACAAGATCGTCGGCGGAACGCTGGTATGGGTGTTCGCCGCGCTGGTCGGCAACACCGCGCTGCATCTGAGCAGCGAGGTTTTTGTGCTGCTGGCAGCGGTGTCGCTGGCGGTGCTCTGGCTGGGGTTGAGCGCCGGAGAGGAGGGGCCGGCCCGGCTGCCGCTGCTGGCCTGGTTCGCCGTCGTCTACGGCATGACCTTCTTCTGGCGCCACAAGCCGTCCTTCTCACTCGGTACTGATGCCGATTCCTATGCCGGCGTTATCACGGCCTGGCTTATTTTCGCCGCGGCTACGGCCCTTACCGTGCTTAAACCGATGAAAGCGGCGGGAGGCGGAAAGGCCGCCGAAACCGCGGCGAAAGCGGTATTGGTCGCCTCGATGGTCTCCGCTTTCCTGCTTTTCGGCGCCACTGAAGCCGGGGCCAAGGCCATAGCCGTTATCGCCAACGCGCTGATGATAGTTTCAGGGCTCGGCCTTATCATTTCGGGCTCGGTGGAATCGGACGAGAAGCGCATCAACACGGGAGTCGCCGTGATCTTCCTTCTCATCATCACCCGGTTCCTGGATATTTTCGGAACGCTGATGAAGACCGGGATGGCCTTCATCCTCAGCGGGCTGGTGATGGGCGCCCTGGCTTATTTTCTGAACAGGACGCGCAAGGCGCTGATAGACGCGGCCAACGCCAGGAGGCAGCATGAATAACAAGCTCCGCCTCGTCATCATCTTCCAGCTCGTTTTCTTCGCCGCCTGGGCCGGCTGGCTGCTGACCTTCTCGTCGCGCACGGTCGCGGAGTTCTGCCTGGACACCCTCCCGGCGGACCCGCGGGACCCGCTGAGCGGGACCTACCTCGCGCTCAGGTACGATATCTCCACGCCGAAGGGCGCCGATTGCGAAAGGGCCCTCGCGGACCGCAAAACCCTCGTACACGTCCAGCTCGGGCCGACGGGCAGGACGGTCAGCGCCGGCGGGAAAGAGCTGCCGGTTTACGGGGCGCAGGCCTGCTCGTCCGGAAAACCGGCTTCCGACGGGAAGATCTGGGTCCGGGGCAATAGGAAGGGGCGCTGGGGAGGCGGGCAGGTGTATTACGGCATAGAAAAATTTTTCATCAGCGAGGACGACACGCGCAAGAACTGGACCAGCGGGAATTTCGTCGCGCGCGTGAAAGTGGACGGCCTCGGGAACCTGCGGTTGCTTGAGCTGATAAAAAAACCCGGCGCCGGCGGAGGCGCGCAAATCTCCGGCTGGAACCGGCAGGCCCCCCCCGGCCTTTCGGACAGGGACGAGGGCGGCCCGATCCTTGACTCGGGCGTTGAAGAGACCGGGCCTCCGGCCGCTTCACCGCTGACCAAGGCCGCTCCCCCGCCGTTAAACCCCTGAGTGACGCTTTTACCCCGGAGAAAGGCCGGGGAGATATAACGCGAATACGGAGGAATGAATGGAAAGAACCCCGGTGATGACCAGCATAAACGCCAATTGGGAAGAATTTTATTCGAAAGAGATCTCGGAAAAGCTGCCCTTTTTCGCCAAGGAGGACCGGCTCTACGACTGCCTTTTCGCGCAGCAGTTCGACCGGGAAATACTGACCGGCCTTTTCAAGACCGCCGACGCGCTGCGCACGCTTACCCAGCACAAGGAAGGCATGGATTTTATCTCCAACCTCCTGTCCGACAAGCGCGCGATGCTTTATTTCGTCCAGCCGTCCACCCGGACTTTCCTTTCTTTCCTTAACGCCTGCCATATCATGGGGATAAAGACCTCCGAGATACGCGACACCTCCACTTCCTCCGAAGTAAAGGGCGAAAGCGCCGAGGACACCGTGCGCACGTTCTCAAGCTACGTGGATATGATAATCATGCGGCACCCGACGCCCGGGTTCGTGGAGAAAACGGCCTGGCTGATGAACCGCACCAACAGGCCGGTGCCCATCATCAACGGCGGCTCCGGCAAGGACCAGCACCCGACCCAGGCGCTGCTGGACACCTACACCCTTTACAGAAGCTTTAACGGCGAGATGGATAATAAGACTATAGTGATGGTCGGCGACTTAAAGCGCGGCAGGACCGTGCGTTCGCTTACCTACCTGATGAAGAACTATAAAAACATAAAGCTGGCTTTCGTGTCCCCCGGGCAGTTCCGGATGGAACCGGATATACTGGAATTCCTGAAGAGGCATAACATGCCCTATGTGGAAACGGAAGATTTCTCCTCCGTAATGAAAGAGGCCGACGCCATTTACATGACCCGCATCCAGGACGAGCACGACAAGGCCGGCGAATCCGGGAAAGTGGATTATTCGCCTTTTTATTTCAGGCGCGAACATCTCAAGCTCATTAAAAAGACCTGCGTTATCATGCACCCGCTCCCGAGGCGCCACGAAATAGAGGTTTCGGTGGACGAGGACCCGCGCGCGGTCTTCTGGCGGCAGGAGCGCAACGGCATGTGGGCCCGGGCCGCCCTGATCTCCCACATCTTCGGCGTGGACTCAAAGATAAAGCACTGACCTCCGTCATCCCGGCGAAAGCCGGGATCCAGAAAAAGCGCCCTCCGGCATTACCACCCGCCGCAGGCAGTAATCCTCCCGCCCCCCTTGATTTTCCCCCATTTACCCACTATAATATAAGCACACCTTCAGAATACTCGGGCTAAATAGATGATAAAACGAAAATTACTCGGTCAACTGATTGACCACCTGCCCAGAAAAGAATTTACCCTGATCGTGGGGCCAAGGCAGGCGGGCAAAACCACGCTAATGAATTCCATGCGCGACACCCTGGCGCGCACCGGAGAAAGAACCGTTTATCTGAACCTTGACATTGATTCCGACAGGCCCCATTTCAAATCCCAGGACGCCCTGCTCTCAAAGATCCGCCTTGAAGCAGGAAGCGGGAAAGTTTACGTATTCATAGACGAGATCCAGCGAAAAGAGGACGCCGGCGTTTTTCTGAAAGGCCTCTTTGACCGGGAGCCGCCCTGCAAATTTATACTATCCGGCTCCGGCGGCCTTGAGCTCAAGGAAAAAATACACGAATCACTGGCCGGCCGCAAGAAGCTTTTTGAACTGAACACGCTTTCCTTCGGGGAATTCGCGGATTTCAGGACGGACTACCGCTATACGGGGAAACTGCCGGAATATTTCGGCCTTGAGGAAAGCGGGGGCAGACTGTTGCTGGAAGAATACCTCAAATTCGGGGGCTACCCCCGGGTGGTCCTTGAGGAAAAGGCGGCGGACAAAAATGGTGTGCTGGAGGAGATCTTCCGCAGCTGCGTGGAAAAGGACATAGCCTCCCTCCTGAGGATAGAGCGGGTGGACGCCTTTGTGGAAATGGCCAGGATGCTGGCCGTGAATACCGGCCGGATCATGAATTACTCGGACCTGGCCGCCCAATTGAACATTTCCATACAGACGCTGAAAAACTACCTTTATTACGGGGAGAAAACCTTTATCTTCGAAAGACTCACGCCGTACTTCAGGAATCCCCGGAAGGAGCTGGTCAAAGCCCCGGTCCCCTACTTCCGCGACCTCGGCCTGCTCAATTACGCCGCCGGGCGGCTGGGCGCGGAGCCGCGCCCGGGGGAGGGCGGCTTTCTTTTTCAGAATTTCGTCTACAACTCGCTGAAGGACACACTACGGCCCGGCTCCGCGGCTCTGCATTACTGGCGCAGCAAGGAGAAGGCCGAGGTGGATTTCGTCGCCGAAACCGGCGGCGGCGTGGTCCCCTTTGAAGTCAAATACGCCGCGCTCAAGAAACCCGCGATAGAGCGCTCCCTGAGGAGTTTTATCGGAAAATACAGGCCCGTGAGGGCCTTTGTCGTAAACATCAGCCTGGACCTGTCGGTAAAGCTGGAAGGGACCGAAGTGATCTTCCTCCCATACCCGCGCCTGCTGTCCGATTTTCTCTGAACCCGCGGCGGCGGCCTTCCGTCCCGCCCTGTTTTCAAGCGTCTTGAAAGCTTCGGCGTAGTTGCCGGAAGGCAGCGGAAGCTCCCTGAACGGCGTTATAAGAGCGCGACGGCATGTGGGCCGGGGCCGCCCTGATCTCCCGCATCTTCGGCGTGGACTCAAAGATAAAGCACTAAACCGAAAATTGCAGTTCAAATTCTTATGCTGTGAAATAAGCTATAATCAGGGATATGAAGCACTTCGAACTCATGGCTGTCGTGTGGAAAGAGGGAAAACAATACGTCTCCAAATGTCCGAAATTAGGCGTGGCGTCTTTCGGCTCCAACCCTGAAAAAGCCATCAAAGCGCTGACGGAAGCGGTTAAACTCTATCTATCCAACGCGAACAAACTGTTTTGACGCTACTAAGATTTGGGATTTGTTAGAATT
>JAHJSU010000025.1 GCA_018829985.1 Elusimicrobiota bacterium
CCGTCTTTGGAAAGCCTGAGACGGATGTTTAAAACGTCTTTTCCCGGATTTTCAAGCCTGTAATAAATATGCACCAGCCCTTTCTTGTCCTGTTTAAACTTCACGTCCTTTATCCGCGGCCCGGCGCCGTAAGCGCCTGCCGCGAAGAACAAAAGCAGAAGTGACATAAAAGTTTGGCTCATGGAAATGTTACTGCGGGTTGAAGCGGTTCCCGTCCTCCCCCCTTGCGGGGGAGGATTAAGGTGGGGGGATATATTGGCCCTGAGATGCCTTGCTTTATCCTTCACCGTTCCCCCATCCTAACCTTCCCCCGCAAGGGGGGAAGGGATCTACCCATACTTTCATGCCATGAGCCGGAAGTTTTCATAAGCTGTCAAGCGCCCCATAGAACTTCATGGCGTCGCTGAATCTTGCGCTCGGGTCGGGCTCAAGCGCCTGGGCTATAATATTGTCTATTTTTCCCGGCAGCCAGGGCAGAAGCAAGCTCACTTCCTTGTAATCCTTCCGTTCCTTCGCGGCCTGAAGATCCATCACGTTAAACGGCGCCTCCCCGGTCAGCATCTCATAAAGGCATACTCCCAGCGCATAAATATCCGTTTCCGGCCTGGCTCTGCCGAGATATTGTTCCGGCGCCATATAGATGGGGGTTCCGGCTATGGTCTGGTGGGTCAGCCTGGTAAGGCTGGCTCCAAGTTCGCTCGCAAGCCCGAAATCCATGACTTTCGCGAAATTGTTCGTATCAACTATGATGTTGGCCGGTTTTAAATCCCGGTGAAGGATCTTTTGCTGATGCGCATAATTAACGGCCAGGCACACGTTGCCGAGAATTGACTTGCAATCCTTCAAAGGCAATTGTTTCCGCTCTTCTATGAGGCCGGCAAGCGTTTTGCCTTCTACATAGTCAAATACAAGAAATACTTCGCTGTTTTCTTCTATGACCGCATGGATTCCCACAATATAAGGATGACTCAGGTGCGCGACCATTTCCGCTTCGTGCAGGAACCGCTTGCGTTCTTTCGGATAGGCCTTCAATTCAGACCGCATTTTTTTGACGGCCACTTTCCGGTTCAGGTTATGGTCCCAGCCCTCATACACAATGCCCATGCCGCCCGCGCCTATCTCGCCTTTCAGCTCGTATTTGCCGTCCAGCCAGCCCTTTTTCAGCGCCGGAGCGGCCGCGGGTATATCCGTTTTTTCTCCGGCAAGCTCTTTAAGTTTTTCCTTCTCTTTTTCTTCGGTGTATTTCCGGCCGGCAGTTACTCTTGCATCCACCCATTCCTTTTTCACCGCCGGCTGATCCGCGGGCTTATCCCCGCCCAACGGGGGCTTGGCCGTTTTCCCGGCGATACGCGCTATTAGTTTCTCGTGTCTCTCTTTTATGTCGCGGTATTGCTGACCGGTACTCGTAAAAATCTGGTATATTTTGTCCGCCAGCCCGGTCCTGCCTTTTTCTTCGCAAAGAAGCGCCAGGTTGTAATAAAATTTCTGGTTTTCCTCCACGGGCAGGGGCTTCTGCTCCGCCCCGGCGACTTTCGCCCCGGTCTGCTCCGTCAAAACGGGTTTGAGCCGGCGCACTTCATCCAGCAGCGCTTCGGCCTGCTGAAAATTGCCCAGCCTGATATTCAGTTCAAAGAGGCGGGGGAGATCGGCCGGCAGCGGCGTTTGTGAAAGTTGGAGTATTTTTAGCGCCTGCGCGTATTTCTTCGCTTTCAGCAGCGCTTCGGAATAAGCGGAGTATAATTGCGGCGCCAGCCCCTTGGAAAACCAGCCGATGAACTGGTCAAGCTTGTCGGCCGTATCATAAATACCGACCACCGCATCATGCCCGCCTTCAACCAGGGCGGCGGCATTGACGGCGGCGACGTTTAAAAGGCCGGCGCTTTTTTTCGGCTCATGCAGTTCAAACAGCTTCTTTGCCAGCCGCAGCCTGTCAGCCCCGGACATGGAGGTCACGACCTGCGCCAATGGTTCCAGATCGGACATGGTTTTGGCGATATAAGGCAATTCGTCAACGGTAAACACCCCCAGATCGCCCTCTATATCCACGTATTTAAGGGACATTGCTCCGACTGAATCAATCCCTGTTACTTCTTCCGTCTTTTGCGTTTTAAGCTCATCTATTTTTGCCTTAATGGCGGTTCCCAGACCCTGCATTTCGTAAGCTTTCCGCCGTTTCTTCTTTACCCGCTTCCTTAGGAAAACGATTACACCCACTACCGGCAGCATACCGGCGATATAAATATGCGATTTCGAGAGAAAGGCCTTCAGGGCTTTTTTCTGCCTGTTTTTGTTTTCCCGGTATACTTTCGCCAGCCCCCCGTCCAGCGCCCCCGCGGAACTCACCCCTCTTATACTTGCCGGCGCCTGCGCCTGGGCGGCGCGCGGCAAAGGCAGGGCCGCAAGCCACGCCAGCGCCAGCAATATCAACGCCGATTTAAGGATTACCATTCCTGCCTGCCCGCCGGCCGTTTGGAGGGCAAGCCTCTGGCAGGAATCCAGTCTGATATAAAAGCTTTTGATATAAATCCTCACAGATTATTTTCATGGATTCCCGCCAACAGCCGACGGGAATGACATTGTTGAGGTTTGTCATTTTTGCCTGCCGGTCGTTTGGAGGGCAAGCTTTTGGCAGAAATCCAGTCAAATCCTTCAACCAGATTGTAGTGGCAAAGCTTGCTTTGCCTTTTTACTACTTGAGCCGGAACATTTTTTTCACGATCTTCGGGCACACGTCCTTCAGCCCCACTTTCGACAGGGCTTTGGCCTCATAAAATGCGGTTATTTTGCCGCTTTTAACGTCCACCGCGTCCACTTTGATATTGTAGCCGTCCGCATCCTTTGAAAGCGAACCCACAAGCATCATCTTAACATTAAGCAGTCTGCCCATCTCGACCGCGCATTTCAGCTCTGAGCAGTCGCCGGCCTCGTACTTCTGTTCGTCCAGCATGGTGTCCATGGTGCTTTTATCCAGAAGCTTGAACAGCCCGCTGCCGGCAAGCGCGGCCCTTAACTCCCCGGTCAAAGCGGAAACGCTTGCCCCCGGCGCATTTTTGCCGGTGAAATCGGCTACGGCCACGCGGGTTCCGGCGGCTGCTTTTACGGTCCTGACCTGGGTCAGCCTTTCGGCCGCTATCCCGGTGGCTTCCCCCACCCTGCCCAGGAAAGACTTCAGCTTCGCCCGGTCCCCGGCATCCGGCCCGAACGCGAAGGAAAGCCCGGCCTTATGCGTGCTCCCGAAATCCCCGTAACTTATATAAGCGTAGTCGAAGCTCAGCCCGCCGTGCTCCAGGCCCAGGCCAAAGGTCAGGCCGCCGAATTCCTCCTTCATCCGCCAGCCCGCCCTCAGTTTCACCGCGTCCGCGGGCGAAAACGCGCCGCCGACACTTAACGAGGTTCCGGCTTCGCCTTCCCGCTTCATGTCAGCAGCGACAAGGTATTTGCCGCCGGCATAGGCGGCCCCCAGCCGCTGTATCTTTACAACGTCATACCCGTATATCTTTCCGCCGAAATTCTGGACGGAGGCGCCGACCCGCCAGGAAGCGAGCTGGTATATAGCCCCGGCGTCGATGGCGGTCGTTCCGGAGGCGTCCCCGCCTATCTCCTCGCTGTAGGATTTGAAGGCCAGTCCCACGCCCAGATTCCCCCGTCGGTAGGCCGCTGCCACCGGGATGATGGTTTTCTTATAGGTGAACCTCTCGCCGGTGTCGTTGCCCAGCGAATCATAGACGGGCTCTTCCTTCATGCTGAACAAAGCCGGGGCAAGGCCGACGGCCCAGTTTTTAAAAGGGGAGACATACGCCAGGGAATTGCCGCTGATATCCTGCAGGTATATATGGTGAGCCAGCGACAGCGTCTGCCGCTTAAGAAAGACTATGCCTGCCGGATTATAATAAATACCAAGCGGCTCGTCCGGCATGGCGGTGAAAGCGTCGCCCATGCCGCCCGCCCGCGCCGACATCGGCACCGCCAGGAATGTGCCTCCCTCCTGGCAATAAGAATGCCCTGATGTAAACATCAGCAAAAGCGGCATTAAAAACATCCTTATTCTCTTCATTGGAAAATCGTAACTACTCAGGTTCTCCGTATTTTTCACGTATTTTTTGTAGTGGCAAAGCTTGCTTTGCCTTTTTGGGCAGAGTAAACTCTGCCACTACGACGACAGACCTGAGTAGTTACGGAAAATCACCATTACCCCCTCTTTTAAAAATAGGGGGCAGGGGGAGATTATTAAAAAGGGGGCCGGCCGTAGGCCCATTATTTTTTCACCCCAATCTTCCTGACTTCTTTGCCGCCGGGATAGATATAGTGCAGGAAATATACATCCGGCGCGACATAATGGCCCCTGTCGTCGCGGCCATCCCACTCTTTCTGGAAATCCCCCGGGAGCGAAGTCCCCTCATAGAGCGTCCGCACCAGCTTGAGGGAAGCGCTGTATATCTTCAGCGACAC
>JAHJSU010000248.1 GCA_018829985.1 Elusimicrobiota bacterium
GTGCGCGACATTGCGGACGGCGCCGTCATCATGTCCGCCGGGTTCGGCCTCTGCGGCATCCCGGAGAACCTGATACGCGCGCTGGCGCGCAAGGGCGTGAAAAACCTCACGGTCATCGGCAACAACCTCGGCTCCACGGATTCTACCGACGGCGAACTGTACGGCATCGGGCTGCTGGCCAGGAACGGCCGGATAAAAAAATTCATCGGCTCCTTTCCCGGGCCGATAGCCAGGCTCCCCTGGTTCAGGGAGCTGTACAGAACTAAAAAGATAGAGCTTGAAATAATCCCGCAGGGCACCTTGAACGAAAGGATACGGTGCGCGGCCGCGGGCCTGGGCGGATTTTACACCCTCACCGGCGTAGGCACGCCGATAGAGGAGGGCAAGGAGAAGCGGATTATCGAAGGCCGCGAATACATCCTTGAACTTCCGCTGCGCGCTGATTTCGCGCTGGTCAAGGCCCGTAAAGGGGACCGCTCGGGAAACCTTATTTACCGCTATTCGGCGCGGAACTATAATCCGGTCATGGCGCCCGCCGCCGATGTCACTATCGCCGAGGTGGAAGAACTGTGCGAGACCGGCTCTTTCGACCCCGACAGCGTCCATACGCCGGGGATCTTCGTCACCAGGATAGTGAAAGGCGAAACGTATGAAAAAAGGACTTAGCAAGGAACAACTGGCCGCGCGCGCCGCGCGCGAGGTTGGTGACGGGATGTACGTCAACCTCGGGTTCGGCATCCCGAGCCTGGTGGCTGAATATCTCGCCGGGAAGGACGTCTGCCTTCACACCGAGAACGGAATCATCGGCATGGGGCCTCTGGCGAAAAAGGGCGAAGAGGATCCGGACGTGATCAACGCCACCAAGCAGCCCGTCACGATAGTCCCGGGCGGGGCTATCGTCTCCCAGTCCGATTCGTTCATGATCATCCGCGGCGGACACCTGGATATGACGTTTCTTGGCGCGTTCCAGGTCTCCGAAAAAGGCGACCTCGCCAACTGGAAGGTCCCCGGCGAGGACACCATCCCCGGCATGGGCGGGGCGATGGACCTGGCCGTAGGCGCTAAATCCATCGTCGTTACTATGACGCATACCGACAAGGACGGCGCGCCCAAAATACTCAGGGAATGCGCCTTCCCGCTGACGGGACGCAGATGCGTCAGCCTGATCGTGACCGACCTCGCCGTGATACGGGTCTCCGACAAAGGTCTTATCCTTGAGGAAACCGCGCCCGGCTTCACCGCCGCGGAGATACAGAAAGTCACCGGGGCGAAATTGATCGTCTCCCCCGCGCTCAAAGAGATAGCTGTCCAGGGCGGGTGATATGATGTTTCATGATAAGGGTGGGGCACAATATTTATTTTTAAGGAAAACAATGACAAAAGGAGGGCAGGTGATTGCCCTGTAGCCACATAGCGGATGGGGGGCCCCGTTTCGGGGGGAAACCACGGGAGGGTTTCCTACGTGGCGGAAGGGGCAATTGCCTGCCCTCCGGTTTTTATAGTCAACCTATTATGAACTCATTAATCGTCCGGCGGATACTTCGGGGCGACGTCGGGGCCGCCGCCCGCCTGATGCGCGACCTCGACGACGAACTGCCGTCGGCGCGCTCGGCGCTTAAAGAGCTTTACGCCCGCGCGGGCAGGGCGCACGTGGTCGGCATAACCGGCTCGCCCGGCGCGGGAAAGTCCACGCTCGCGGACAAGCTGGTGGAGGCCGCGCGCAAGGGCGGCAAGTCCGTCGGCGTGGTGGCCGTGGACCCGACCAGCCCGTTCTCGGGCGGCGCGGTGCTCGGGGACCGCATCCGGATGCAGCGCCACACCGCGGACCCCGGGGTCTTCATCCGCTCGCTGGCCGCGCGGGGAAGCCTGGGCGGCCTCTCGCGCTCGGTCTTTGACACCGTGACGGTGCTGGACGCCATGGGCAAGGACCTTATTATCCTTGAAACCGCCGGCGTCGGCCAGGACGGCGTAAAGGTCGCCGGGGCGGCGCATACCGTGCTGGTGGTCCTGTCTCCCGGCCAGGGCGACGATATCCAGGCCCTCAAGGCGGGGATCCTGGAGATCGGGGATATTTATGTGGTCAACAAATGCGACCGCAAGGACAGCGAACAGCTGACGCGCTCGCTGGGGCTTGCGCTGGAGGGGACCTCGCCCCGGGACGGCTGGACGCCGCCCATTATTAAAACGGCGGCCGTCTTGGGCAGGGGGACCCGGGAACTGGTGGATGTTATCAATGAACACCGCAGCACCCTTGTCCGCGCCGGCGCGTGGGAGCGGCGCTCGCTTAATATGGCCAGGACCGCGTTCATGGAACTGCTGGAGACCGGCCTGCGCGGATTCATAAACGAGGAATGCGAACGCGGCAAGGACTGCCGGAAGATCTTCGGCGACCTGGCCGCCCGGAAAACGGACCCTTATTCCGCGGCCAAAACGACATTGCGAAAGCTGTTGTCAAAATCTCCCCCGCCCCCCTCTTTCAAAAAGAGGGGGTGTCCCCCTTTTAGTAAAGCATGTCCGCCCGTTCCCAGGCGGAGGGGAAGAAGGGGGATTTGAATAAATCCGTACGATATGAAAATTAAATCCGCCAACAAACATCGTTCCGCAGGAGCGAATTCCGAAGCGAAACTACGATCCCGAATGCGGCGCTGGGAAGCGGGCGCGCTCAAAAATTCCCTGGCCAGGCTGCCGGAGCGCCGCGCGCGCTTTGCCAGCGACTCCGGCACGGAAATAAAGCGTCTCTACACTCCGTTGGACCTGCGCAAAAACGACTATCTGCGCGACCTCGGGTTCCCCGGCGAGCCGCCGTTCACCCGCGGCGCCCAGCCGACCATGTACAGGGGCCGCTTCTGGACCATGCGCCAGTACGCGGGCTTCGGCACCGCGCGCGAGACCAATCTGCGCTACCGCTACCTGCTGAAGCACGGGCAGACCGGCCTGAGCGTGGCCTTTGATCTGCCGACGCAGATAGGCTACGATTCCGACCATGCGCTGGCGGAGGGCGAGGTCGGCAAGGTGGGCGTGGCCATTTCCACTTTACAGGACGCGGAAGAATTGTTCAGAGGCATCCCGCTGGACAAGGTCTCCACCTCGATGACCATAAATTCCACGGCCGCCGTCCTGCTGGCCATGTACATAGCCGTGGCCGAAAAGCAGGGCGTCAGGACCGAGGCGCTCCAGGGCACCATCCAGAACGACATCCTGAAGGAATACGCCGCGCGCGGCACTTACATCTACCCGCCCGGCGCGTCCATGCGGATCATCACCGATATCTTCGATTTCTGCCGCCGGCGCCTGCCGAGGTTCAACCCGATAAGCATCAGCGGTTACCATATCCGCGAGGCCGGTTCCTCCGCCGTGCAGGAAGCCGCCTTCACCATCGCCAACGGCATCGCCTACGTGGAGGCGGCGCTGAAAGCCGGCATGGACGTGGACGAGTTCGCCTCGCGGCTCTCGTTCTTCTTCAACGCGCACAATAATTTCCTGGAAGAGACGGCCAAGTTCAGGGCCGCGCGCCGGCTGTGGGGCCGGATAATGAGCGAGCGGTTCAGGGCCCGCGACCCGAAGTCCTGCGTGCTGCGCTTCCACGCGCAGACCGCCGGCTGCACACTTACGGCCCAGCAGCCGGACAACAATATCGTAAGGGTCGCCGTCCAGGCGATGGCGGCTGTGATGGGCGGGGCGCAATCCCTGCATACCAATTCCCGCGACGAGGCCCTGGCCCTGCCCACGGAAGACTCCGTGCGCATAGCCCTGCGCACCCAGCAGATAATCGCGCACGAGAGCGGCGTGGCGGACACCGTAGACCCGCTGGCCGGCTCCTACGCCGTGGAGGCGCTGACCGACGAGATAGAGGCCGGTGCGCGCAAATACCTGAAGAAGATAGATTCGATGGGCGGCGCGGTTAAGGCCATAGAGGCCGGCTATATGCAGGCCGAGATAGCCGACTCCGCCTACCGGCACCAGCTCGCCGTGGAGAAGGGCGGGCGCGTGGTGGTCGGGGTGAACCGGTTCGAGACGGCCGAACAGCCGGTTAACAAGGTTTTAAGGGTCAGCCCGGCCCTTGAGCGCGAACAGCGGAGGAAGCTGGCCGCTTTCCGCAAAAAGCGGAACTCCCGCAAGGCGCTTGAGGCGGTGGAGAAGGTAAGGGACGCGGCGGCGGGAACGGACAACGTCATGCCGCCCATACTCGAAGCGGTAAAGGCCGGCGCTACGCTGGGCGAGATCTCGGACGCGCTGCGGCAGCTCTTCGGGGAGCACAGGGAAATATGAACTCCAAAAAAAGAAAGATACGGGTTTTGATAGCCAAGCCTGGCCTGGACGGGCATGACCGGGGGGCCAAGGTGGTGGTGCGCGCGCTGCGCGACGCGGGGATGGAAGTCATCTACACCGGCATCCGGCAGACGCCTGAGGCCATAGCCGGCGCGGCGGTGCAGGAAGGCGTGGATTTCGTGGGCTTATCGTGCCTGTCGGGCGCGCACAATCATTTATTCACGAAAGTAGTGAAGCTCCTGCGCGCGAAGGGCGCGCGCGGCGTGACGGTCTTCGCCGGCGGCATCATCCCGGCCTCGGACATCCCCGGCCTGAAGAAAGCCGGCGTGAAGGCGATCTTCCCCCCCGGCACCCCCACCCGCGACATAGCCCAATGGCTCCGCGCCGCGGCAAAACACCTTTAAATCCTGAACCGTCCCTTAAAGGAACTTCCTGACCCAGTCGAGGTAGCGTTCTACGGCGGTTTTCAGGGAGAGGGCGTTTTTTTCGGGGTAGGAGTAGAATTCTTTTGCCGCCATAATCTCCCAGGCTTATAGGATTTCCGTCAGCAGTTTGCCCCGTACCACCCTTCCGGTTTTAAGGATCTCGCGGGCGAAGGCCTCCTTGCGCCTGTACTGCCGGCGGAATTCGTCCACGGTCAGGGCGACCGGCGCCAGGGGGTAGTGATAGCGCGCCAGGACCCCGGCGCTGCGCCCGCTGAAGTAATCCACGGCCTCTTTCTTGTCCCTGTCGCTCCCGACCAGGGCCAGGAGGTCTATGTCGCTTCCGGGGCACAGACGGCTGCGGGCCGCGCTTCCAAAAAGGATGAGCGACCTTACCGCGCGCGGCAGCCCCCCGGCGAGTTCCTCCAGTAGTTCGTTCAGCCAGCTTTTCTCCTTGCTGAAAATGACCGCGGCCACGTCGGTGATCAGCCAGTGCTTCCTATTCAGTCCGAATAAATATGCTGTCCCGGCGGTCTTGCGCTCCACTATCCCCAGGGCGACCAGGTCCCTGAGGGCGTTGTGGGCCTGCTGGTGGCTGAACCCCGAGCGCCTGGCGACCTCGCGGCCCGTTAATTCCGTTCCGGAATCGTAAAGGGCCCGCAGTATCTCCAGGCGCGATTTCCTGCCGAAAACGCCCTGCATGATGGGTTGTGTCATATATAGTTTACACGTGTCTAATATATATTACACAATCCCCCGCCGCTTTTCAAGCCCGGCCCAGCCCGGCACGGCTTTTGGGTATGGTATATTGTAGACTACCACCGCGACAAGGCTATGCCAGTGCCGCATTAGACCCATGGTCATGCCGTATCAAGAGCTATGCTCATCGGACGGCCAAGAGCTATGCTCCACAAGCGGCCAGCATCATGTCGCGGTAAAAATGATAAACTGAAAATAGTTATGAGGACTCCTTTTTATTGCGTTATCCTTGCGGCCGCGCTGGTATTGGCCGGCGCGGCGCCGGCAGGTAAGGCTAAGGCCGGGAAAGTGAAGCGCGGGGTATACGGGGGCCAACCTGGTGCGGAAAGGGATGAAGGGCGGCATCTGCCTGGTGAACAACGTCCTGCCTTATACAAGGGTGGATTTCGTCTCTTATTCCAGCTACGATACGATCAACCCGAACATGGGGAAGGCCGGGGACGCGCTGTGGGAGGCGCTGGATTATATAGAGTCGAAGCTTTCCCCGAAGCCGGGCCTCACCGGCAAGCGTGTGTTCATAGGGGAGTACGGCTTCCCGCTGAAGGCGGCGAAGACGGCGGAGAAGCAGGACGAATACGCGCGGGAGATCAGCCGGGCGGCGCTGGAGTGGGGCTGCCCGTTCGTGCTGTACTGGGAATTTTACTGCAACGAAGTGGACGGCGAGGGGAACCACAAGGGCTTCTGGCTGATAGACGACAAGGATAAAAAACAGCCATTCTACAACACTTTAAAGAGTTACTATCAAAAGAGCAGAAAGTTCGTCGCCGGCTTCAAAAAAGAGCGCAAGCGCCCGCCTACCGACGCCGAATTCCGCGAAAAAGCTAAAGAGTTCCTTGAAGCAGATAAACAATAGCGCGGGTCCTGCCGCTGGAACTCAAAAACAGCGGGTGTTGTTTCCGGTTCTCTTACCTTAATTCGACTGGTATGCCGAGAGCCGGTCGGTGCGGCGGGCCAGTTCGCTTGTGTAGCGGCGGCCGGGCGTGGCCTTGTGCAGGCTTAGCCACCCGGTAAGCTTCGTTTTGCCCGGCGCAGGCGCGTCCACGCACAATCGCCCTTCCATTAAGCCCTGTATCTCCTGGCGCGTAATTACGACATCCTGCACAAGCAGGCCGACCGCCCGGCAAAACCGGTAACCGAGCGCGGGCGGGACATTAAGGATCGGCCGTTTCAACCCCAGCGCGCGTTTTATTGTTTCAATTAATTCGCGGTAGGTGAAGGTTTCCGGCCCGATCGCGTTTATGACTTTATCCTTCCTGAAGACAAATTTATTTTTCGTCCAGTTTCTTAAGTTCCGCCCCGGCGGCTTCGAGGCCTCTCCAGCCCGGCGGCGGGTCCGTCAAAGCTCTTTTGAACTCGTCCCGGGCGGCGTCGCGGCGCCCCATTTTCGCCAGGATCTGCGCTTTCACGTAAGACGCCTCGCTTATCAGCATTTGCCGGGCGGCGGGATAATATGAATCCGCGCCCCAGCGGGCGGCGTCGCAGCTCCGGAGCGCGGCCGGGAATTCTTTTTTAGAGAACTGCACGGAACAAAGGCTTAAGAAAGCCTCGGCGTTAGAAGGATTCAGCTTTCCCGCTCCGGCGAGCAGCTTCCCGGCGGCGGCCAGGTCGCCCGCTTTTATCTTTTCGACTCCGTCATCGGCAAGTTTTTTCGAGTCTCTGACCGCCGCCGGCGGCACGTCCGCGTCCGGAAGCGTCAGGCCATGCGCCCGGCCGAGGACCCAGGCCCGCTTTCTCAGCGCCGGCACGGGGTAAAGCGCCGTCAGTTCGTTTTCCGCTTCTTTTTTCCGGTCCAGTCCCGCGAGGGCGAGGGCTTTGACCAGGCGGAAATAGAGCCTTTCCGGCGCCGCGGCGATGGCGCGCTCCGCAAGCGTCAGGGACTTTTTAAAATTCCCGCGCCGCCTTTCGGCCTCGGCCAGGTGCGCGATGAACTGCGGCCGCAGGCTGCCGAGACGGGAAGTTGTCCCCTGCGACCAGGCGCTGCTGATGAAAAAGTTCCTGAAGGCCTGGTCGGACAGGGAGTTCCGCTCGAGCATGCCCGGCCAGCGGGCTTCCGTGAAATGTATTCCGGCGAGCGCTTTCTCGCACAGGGCGCCGTTGTACGCGGGGGAGGTATCCGGAGAGCCGGACCCGGAAGAGGCGTTGTCGATAGCCGTCAGCGCGTTGGAAAAATCTTTTTTCAGTTCGTCGTCCGGGAAACCCTGGGCGGGCGGATAGGCGGGGAGGAGGTCTTTAAGGTCTTTAAAAGCGGCCGGCCCCATCGCGCCGGCGGTCTTGAGCAGTTCATCCCAGACAAGGCCGTTGTAGGACGGCCGCCAGAACGCGGCGGCGAAAAACTGTTCGAATCCAGGTATGCCGTTCTTTGAGACGTTATAAAAGGCCCGCTCCAGGTCGCAAAGCCCGGCGCCCTCCCGGGCGGCGACTTTCCGTATCATCTCGTTCCTTGCCGGTGAAGGCCGGGCCGTCCTGCTATCCGTCTCCAGCACTTGCAGATAGCCGCCTTTCGCTTCGTTAAACCGTTTAAGGGCCTCGAACGTTCTGGCCAGGTAGAACCGGGAGAACAGGTCGTGCGGGTCCTGCTTGAGGCTTTTCTCGAACAGGCCGGCGGCTTTCTTAAATTTTCGCTTTTCGAACGCGGCCATGCCCGCGGCAAAAGATTCTTTTTCCAGCGGCGGAGTCCCGGAAGGCGGTATGCCGCTGAGATTGGTCGGGAGGGTGCAGAGGATCAGCGGGACCTTCCGTTTCCTGGCTTCCGCCGCCATTTCGGTCAGGCGCGTTTCATGTATCTCTATAGAAGCCTTGACGGAAGCCGGCCCGGCGCCGGACTCCCGGCCGTAGGACCTCTCCAGCTGAGCGCGGAACTGGCTCCGCAGTTTAAAAGAAACTCCGTCGCAGGGGTAGTCGCCCCCCTCATTGTTTCCGCTCAGCAGGACTATCAGGTCCGGGCTGTATTTCAGGACCTCGTTGAAAACTCCGGTTATGCGGTAACTTTCATATCCGTTCATGCCGCAGTTTATCATTCTAAAGCCGGCGGCATTTTCGTTCACGTCCTCGCCGTTGCCAAGGAGCGTCGCGGCAGTTCCCCCCAGGATAAACATCCTTATAGTGTCGGCGGGCTTTGTGACCGGGAATTCCTGCGCCAGGGTTTCCGCTCTCATCGGCTTGGCCGAGCAGTTTTCGTATTTATCGCATGAAACCTGGAAAAACGGCTTTTCCAGGTCTTCGCACAGAACCTTCCTCTCGATCTGAGCGCAGGCCGGGCGGGCGAGAGTTCCCAGTAAAACAATAATACAGGCGTTTAAAAGAGTCATTATCATGAGTTTTTTGGAACCGTTCCAACATCCTCCTAAATTTTTGCCGGCCGGGCAAAGCGGAGACAACGCGCTTATGCGGGCCTTTTTACAGGGCTTTTATATATCCTGATTATTATAACATAAGACCCGCCCCGGCCTGTAGGGAGGGGAAATTTTGGGCGATACTTCCGCTCTCAGGCGAAAAAAATGCCCGGGCGGAACGGGCTAGCAAGGAAGGCGGCCGTCAGCCGGGGAAGGGTCATTAAAACGCGGCGGAAAAGGGAAGGAATATATAACCTTTAGGCAGCGGTATTGAACGGGGAACGGTTATTTTTCCATTTTCCCCGATACTCAAGCGGGGAAAAGACGCCAGGGCCCGCTCGGTTTTGGCGCTTATAAGGGATTTGGGCCGGCTTATGCCGTTGTAATCCACCACAAACCGTCTGTTTTTTCTGCGGCAGTTTCCGTTTAGAACCGCGAACAGGAATTTGTCCCAGAAAATGACCGGCTTTGAAAGCATCGCTTTTCTTCGGGAGATCGTGTCCGGCATGTATTTGCGCATGAACTCATAGAGCGTTTTCCCTTTTTTCATGGTTTCGGCGCATAGGTATGAGCAGGGATGCCAGGTGATAATTGATTCCCGGTCCTGCCCGGGATTTAATTTTAAAAAAGCGAGATTATCCTTCCGTTCTTCAGGAGTGAACAACCGGGAAAAATAGTTCACGGTATTGTTCATCCAGAACGGCAGCAGCTTCCCTCCGGCGGTGCGTTGATGAATATATCCGATCAGATCGCCGGAGTTGTGATTGAAACGCCAGTCCAGGTACGCCCTGACGCAGCATTCCGGATAACCCAGCGCAAGCCCCCATTCCGGGGAAGCGACATTCGCATAAGCCCGCCTGGCGTCAATAATCTTTTTGGGATTTGTGCCGATGAGGATGTCAATGATCCGGGTATTCGTAACATTGCGCCTGTGCGCCAGCAGCGCCTTTTTTAATTTCAGTTCCGCGCAAAGCGAATCAACCCGCCTATTCTCTTCAGCGCTGTTTATACTGGTAAAAACGACCGATTTAATTCCGCAAAGCAGGGTTGCCAGGTCGTTAAGCTGCAGACCGCTGAACCGGGCCCCGCCCAAATTGTCGGCAAGGTATTTTCCTATTGCCATATTGTGGACACACTCCACAGATCTCCGGCATAAGTCAGGCGCAACGCCGGAAATCCTGATATTCAAAATCCCCCCTGCCCCCCTTTGCTAAAAGGCTATAATACCAAAAAAACTGTTGGAGAATCAGTTCGGCGCGGTTTTTGGCGATGCTTCCGCCATCGGGCGGAAAAAATTATGAGTAAACCCCGTTAGAGACACCGGGCGCTTCGCGGGAAAAGCCGTCCGCCTAAGGCGGACGGCTGAAACTTCGGACTTGTACCCCCGACGGGAGTCGGGGGCTTTCTCTAACGGGGTAAAAAGAATTCAGCGGCTTTTATAAAGCGGTTTAAGTTCGCCCGGGCCGAAACGGGCGTTATAGGACGCCATCAGGCCGACGCAATCCGCGCGCAGAACGCAGCGGCCGCAGCCCCCGGCGTAGCTCCTGTCTTCCGGAGGCAGAGTCACCCACGCCAGCGGACGCAGCTCTTTCCTCAGCAGGCAAAGCGGGAAGTGATAGAGGCGGAATTCCCTGAACCCCCGTATAAGCCGCGCGGCTGAGTTGACGGCCGCGGCGGACGCCGCAAGCCGCAGGGTCAAAGAGCGGTTCCTGAGCGCCCGGCCGTCCAGTTCGTAATGCAAAGCCACCGCCCGCCACGCTTTAAAACCTGAGAATTCATCGAGCAGGAACAAAAGCATTTTTTCGAGGTCTTTTATGTTTCTCCGGTGGAGCACCAGGCGTATTTCCACGGTCTGGCCCGGGCTTTTAAGGCTGAAAATATTGCGGAGCCCCGTGAGCGCGGCCTCAAAGCTTCCGCGCACGCCGGTCACGGCGTCATGCCCGGCGGCGGTGGAGCCGTGCAGGGACACGGCCACCGAGAAAGGGGCGCCGGCGGCTTTGAGGGCGGCGCCGGCGAAAGGGGCGTGCGCGAAGCGGCGGCCGTTGGATAAAAGCGACAGCTCTCTTCCGGGAGTTCTTTTTCTGAAATAGGCGAGCAGTTTTAAAAAATCGGGATGCAGCGTGGGTTCCCCGCCGGTCAGGTTAAGCGCCGCGCTGTTATCGGCGTTTTTGGCGTAAGCGCCGCTGAAACCGGAAAGATAGCTCTCGAACCTTTTTATCTGGGCTTTAAGCCGGTAACGGCCGGACGGCGCGCGGGCGAAGGCCGGCAAATTGGCGCACATCACGCAGCGGTTGTCGCATTTATTCCAGAAAGGGATGTCGGGCATAATTCAGATTTTAGCAAACTGCCGGCCGGAATTTGAAACCGGGAAGGGATAAAAGATAAACTAAAGCGCATGAGTTTCAGCGGAACTGTCGGCTGCCTGGCCGCTTTGGGGTCCGCCGCCGCGTGGGCCTACAGCTCTAGCCTGTTCAGAAAAATCGGGGAAGAATAATATAAATGCGCTCAAAAATCCCGGCGGAACTTGAAAAAGGAAATTTTACCGGCAAAACCCTTGCCGCGGCGCTGCTGCTGCGCGGGGCGCCGCAAAGGGAACTGTTCGGCCTGGCCCGCAAGGCGCGCTCGCTCCGGTTCGGTTCCGGAAAAGTGGAAGTCAGGAGCGTTATCGAAGTTTCCAATATCTGCCGGCAAAGCTGCAGGTTCTGCAATATAAACGGGCTGCCGAACGGTGAAAAATATCTTCTGGACCGCAGCCAGGTGCTGCGCATCGTCCGGCATCTGTACCGGAAGAAGCGGCGCGTGCTGCTTTTGCAGTCCGGCGAGAATAATTCAAAAGCCTATATCAACCTTATCGCCAGATGCGTGGCGGATATAAAAAAGGAGTTTAGCGGCCTCACCGTTATCCTGAGCATGGGGAGCCTGGGCTTTGCGCAGTATAAACAGCTTCGACGGGCGGGGGCCGACCGCTATATTCTGAAGTTCGAGACTTCCGATCCCGCGCTCTATAAAAGGATAAAGCCGGGCGATTCCCTGGCGAACCGGCTTAAATGCGTTAAGTTTTTGACGGACCTGGGTTTTGAAACAGGCTCCGGAAACATGATAGGGCTGCCCGGGCAGACCATTTACGATATCGTAAACGACCTGCGGCTGGCCGGAAAGCTCGGGCTGACGATGGCGAGCTCCTCGGTGTTCGTCCCCGGCGAGGGTTCGGTTTATTATGACCGGCCCATGGGGGACCTTAACCTTACGCTTAATTATATGGCGCTGCTGCGCATACTCTATCCGCATCTGCTTATCCCCACCACCAGCGCGCTGGAAAAGGCCGGAAAAAACGGCCAGTTCCTGGGGTTGATGGCGGGCGCCAACACCGTCACCGTCCACGACGGCACGCCGCCCGGCATTAAGCGGCATTTCCCCATTTATTCGCTGGACCGGTTCACCCCTAACGAAAAACATATCCGCAGGATAGTCGCCAGGGCGAAGCTGCGGTTCAAACTATGACCGCGCCCGGCCTGCTTTACGAAACCCTGGGGAGTACGGCCGCCTTGCTTTCGGCAGCCGCGTGGGCGCTCAGCTCCATCCTGTTCCGCCGGCTCGGAGAGAAAGCTTCCCCCTCGGGCATGAACCTCGGAAAGTGCATCCTCGGTTCTGTCGCGCTGGGAGCGATTATCCTCATTATCGGCATGAAGCCCGTCCCGGTCAGGGATTTTATTTTTCTTGGATTAAGCGGGCTTCTGGGGATAGCCCTGGGCGACACCCTGTTTTTCACCGCGCTGATGAGCCTGGGCCCGAGGCTGGCGCTGCTGCTGGGGGCGCTCGGGCCGGTATTTACGGTGATCCTGGCCGTTATTTTCCTGGGAGAGAGGCCGTCCCTTTTGGCCTGGACCGGCATTGTCACCACTATCGCCGGGGTTAACTGGGTCATATGGGAATCCGTTCCGAAGGAAGCGGAGGGGCGCAGTCATAAGTTAACGGGGATTAAATACGGCGTGCTGTCCATTTTCTGCAACGCCGCCGGGATAATCCTGGCAAAGGTCGGGGTTTCCTCCGTATCCGCGCTGGACGGGACCTTCATACGGTTCCTGTGGGGCATGGCCGGGCTTCTTATCGCGGGCGCTTTTTCCGGGAAGTTGAAGGGCTGGCTGGCGCCGTTCGGCGACCGCAAGACGATAAAGCTGCTGCTGTCGGCGGTGTTCGTTGCGATCTTCGGCGGGTTCTGGCTTTTCCTGTTCGCGTTAAAGCATATAGATGTGTCGATCGCCGTCATCCTCAATGAAACAGCCCCCTTGTTCGTCCTCCCCCTTGCCTACTTCATGCTGAAGGAAAAGATCTCCCCCCGCAGCGTCATAGGCGCCGCCATAGCCGTAAGCGGCGTAGTGCTGCTGTTCATCCATTAAA
>JAHJSU010000249.1 GCA_018829985.1 Elusimicrobiota bacterium
AATTTTGCGGTGCGCCACTTAAGAACTAAACAGGTATCATCAGGCAACCCTGTTTACCGCAAAAAACCGCTTTAGGCCTTAAAAACGGCCATTTTCGGCTAAATACCCGGAATCACAGGGTCCTGGGGGTAAAGAAGTAGTTACAAAAGTCGTCCACTAAGGGACCCGGATTTTAAAATCTTCGACGACAGCCGACATTCGGCTGTCGTTTTTATTTATACACCGGCTTTAGACAAACTGACCCTCCAGCGATTTTTTTTGTATTATAATTTGTGAGCGCCTGATTCGGCAAAGGCAGGAATGCGCCCCGGAGAGGCTGATTTACAATAACAGCCTTTTATGTTGCCTAACAGTTATATATATACGTAACAGTTTAGTCAAAGCGAAGGTAGTTGCAGAGCTTGCTCTGCGAGCAATAGGCAAAGCAAGCTTTGCCACTACATATTTTTTTAGGAAAGCTAAACTATTATATACATACACCAATGGATATTTTAGAACGAACGGGCTCAGCGGTCTGGCGGGATTTCTCCCACCTGCTCGACATGAGCACCCTCTTCCTGGAGTCATTGAAGGCGGGCCTCAACAAGCGCAGCCCCGGCAAAGGCCTGGTTTTCGACGTGGCGATGAACCAGATACTTTTTACGGGCGTTGAGGCCATGACTATCGTGGGCGTCATCGCGCTGCTTTTGGGCGCGGCGACCATCATCGAAACTTTTTCTTTAGTGCCGGACCTTGGCGGAGACCCCCTGATAGGCAAGATCCTGGTCGTCGTGGTCGTAAGAGAATTGGGGCCCATCATCACCGCGTTCATAATAATAGGCCGCTCCGGCACCGCGATCTCTACGGAGATCGGCTACATGATGGTCAACCACGAGATACAGGCGCTTGAAATGATGGGCATAAACCCCATCCGCTACGTGGTATTCCCCAGGATAGTGGGCATGTCGGTAGCCGTATTCTGCCTCTCGTTCTTTTTCACCATGGTGGCCCTGTTCGGGGGTTATATGGTGTCGAGGCTCATCATACAATACCCTTTCACGATGTTCCTGGAAGATCTCAGCCGCGCCCTTGGCTTCTGGGACGTAGCCGTCAGCGGCATCAAGTGCTTTTTCTTCGGGATAATAGTGGCGGTCATCTGCTGCTACCAGGGCTTCTCCGTAAGGTTTTCCTTTACGGAGATACCGCAGGTGGCGACGCGCGCCGTCGTCTGGTCGATATACGCCTGCTTCGCCGTCAACATAATCATAACGGCGTTTTTCTATATTTAAACCATGCCCGTAAAGCTCGAACTGAAAGACGTATCTTTCGCCTATGAAGGCGGCGAGGATATAGTGCGGTCGGCCTCTTTTTCGGTAAGCCCGGGCGAGGTCCTGGCGATCGTAGCGCAGGTCGGCGCAGGCAAGACCACCCTGCTGAAACTTTGCGCGGGACTTTTACCTCCGGTCGAAGGCAGCCTGCTGGTGGATGGAAATAATTTCTGGGATCTTTCCGTTATCGGTCAGCTTGAGCTCAGGCACAGGCTGGGCTTTTCTTTCCAGGAGGCCGCGCTGATCGCCAACATAAACGTGTTCGACAACCTCGCCCTGCCGCTCCGGTATTACGGGGACATGGCGGAAAACGAGATAGAGCGTTCCATCAACGCCTGGCTAGAGCGGCTGAACCTCAGGCCCGTAAGCAAATCGCTCCCGGCCGCGCTGTCTTCGGGAGTGCGGCAGAAGGTCTCTTTCATCAGGACGGTGCTGCTGGGGCGCGACTTTTTTTTCTGGGACAACCCCACGCAGGACGCTGATGCCGCGTTCACGAAGCGGATCGGGGAAGAGATACATGAGCAGAAGAAAAAAGGCGTCGGCCAGATCCTGACTACGCAGAACAGGGAGCTGCTGTCCAGGTCCGCCGACAGGGTGCTGACACTGGCCGGCGGCAGGATCTCTACCTGTGCCCCCTGAGCGGCGCGGGGACATTAGCCGGCCTGCCCGGCGGCCGGGACTTGTAAAGCCTGAAAAATTTGACCATAATATTATCTGCGATATATGCATTTTAAATTCAAGCACAGACAGAAGATCGTAGGCGGATTTTTCCTTTTATCCTGCGTAATAGTGATCATACTGCTCGTGATCGTGGCGCGCGGCCAGAAATGGCTGCAGGCGTACGTCCCGTACGTGGCGTATATTGATGAGGGGAAGGGGCTGCGGGTGGGGACAGGCGTTACCATTAAAGGCCTGGACGCGGGCCAGGTTTCTTCCGTCGACCTGGGTCCGGACAACAGGGTGAAAGTAGGGATCAAGGTGTTCCGCCATTACGCCGGCAAAATAAATTCAAGCGCCAGTATCTCGCTTGTGCAGCCGATAATCGGTTCGAACAGCCTGGAGATAATCCCCGGCCCGGACAACGCCGCGCCCATAGCCCGGGGCGGCGTCATTCCGTCGGTGGACGAGGGGAAAATAGACTTTAAACCCCTCATAGATACTACCACGCGGCTTATCAAGGACCTGCAGAACCCCAGCGGGAACCTCATGCAGACGCTCACTAACGTCAACGCGGCCACGAAAAACCTGCAAAACCCGCAGGGCGACCTTATGCAGGCCCTCGCCAACGTTAACGCGGCCACGAAAAAACTGACCGACGCGCTCGGCTCGCAAAACGGAACTATCGGGATGCTGATGGAAAAGCGCGAACTTTACGACAAACTGGCCTCTGCGGCGGACCATCTGGACAAGGTCCTCGCGGGCATCGAAGCATCCACGCCGGAGATCAAAGCTTCGATTTCAGCGGCCAGGACGGACCTGGAAGAATCGGAAAAGGTGATCCGTTCGCTTCAAAAGAATTTTTTTATCAGGGGCAATATTGAGAAACGCATGAATGAGGATTCTTCTCTTCGTATCGAAGGGAGGACTCCTTAGCGGAGCCGTTCAGGATGACGATCTGCAAACCGCAAAAGGGAGTTTCCAGGGGCGCCCCGAAAGCGCTGTTTCTATTCCTTTTCCTGATCACGTCCTGTTCGCATCATTCCCACGTCGTCAACGATCGCCATAATGAGGCGAAAAACCTTAATTTGCGCGGCAACGATTCGTATTTCCGCGGCAATTACGCGGACGCGGCGGATTTTTACGACAGGGCGCTGGCCCTGGCCATGGAAATAGACGACAGGGCCGGCATGGCCGAGAGCCTGAACAATCTCGGACAGTTGTATGTCGAAGCAAAAGATTTTCCTTCCGCTGAAGAAAAGTTTTTAAAGGCCGGCCGGCTCAACGAGGAAATAAAGAACAAAAAGGGACTGGCCGTGAACCTGAACAATTCAGGCAATGTTCTCCGCCTGCAGGGCAAGTATGAAGCGGCCTCGGCCGGGTTTAAAAAGGCCCTTAAGCTGGAACGGGAAGCCGGCGACAAGAACGGCTGCGCGGTCGTTACCAACAACATGGGGCTCCTGGCGTTTGATATGGGCGAAAATGCCCGGGCCGGAAAATTTTTTAAAGAGGCCCTGGTTTCCGCCAGAAATCTGAAACAGCATCGGCTGGCCGCGGCGTGTCTGCAAAACCTGGGCAGTCTGGCGGAACGCGAAGGAAGAATAGATGACGCCATTGCCGATTTAACCGAGTCTGTAGCGGAAGATCGCCTGGTCGAGTATTCGCCGGGCCTCGCAAAGGGGCTGGAAGGCCTCGGCCGGCTCCACGCAAAAAAAGGGGACCTGCCTTCCTCTCAGGATTATTTTAACCGCGCGCAATTCATCCGGGAGCGCCTGGGATTTAAGTGAGGCAACCTGCCCGTGGTTTTGGGGCTGGCGGCGCAAAAATCCCTTAAGGAAGGGCGCAGCGTGCGGGTGGAGGGAGAAAAAATACTGTGAAAAGTGCGACAATTCCTAAATCCCCGTTGATCACCAAGTTCAGAAAAGGCTTTCCGCACGGTTACAGCGCGGTCACAAGGGAGGAAGCTGCCCGTCCCGGCGAGGGATTTGATTTCGGAATATATAAGATCCCCGAAGGCAGGCCGGTCGTCGAACGCCATCCGAAAGAGAGCGTTTGGCTGCTGCTGAACGGCAGGGCCGAGCTGGAATTCTCGGGAAAAAAAGAGCTAGTGGAAAGGGCCTCCATATTTGACGAGGCGCCGACGGTCCTCCACCTCGGGCCGGATACCGCGGTGAAAATTACCTCGCTCGGCCGCGCCGCCGAATGGGCGGCGGCAAGAGTTGAAAATCCCGGACTGTTTGAACCGAAACTCTTCAGGCCGCATGAGCTGACTCCGGAATACCGCGGGGAAGGCCTGGCGCAGGATGCCTGCCTTCGCAATGTCAGGCTGGTTTTCGACCGCGGCAACCGCGGCGGCTCAAATCTTGTGGTCGGCGAGGTCGTCAATTATCCGGGCAAATGGTCCAGCTATCCGCCTCATCATCACGACCAGCCTGAGATATATCACTACCGTTTTACCCCGCCGCAGGGATACGGCCACGCCGAACTTGGAGAACGGGTATTCAGAGTGCGGGAAAACGACACCCTCAGGATTTCGCGCAACCTGGATCACGCCCAGGTTTCCGCGCCGGGTTACGCGATGTATTACCTCTGGATAGTCCGCCACCTCAAGGGCAACCCCTACACCGGCTTTACTTTCTCAAAAGAGCATGAGTGGGTGCTTGACCCCCGCAACCAGGGCTGGAAACCAAAATCATGAAAACGAGACGTTTGACCGCGGCGGGCGCGATTGTTGAGTTTTTAAAAGCGCAGTATATCAGCCGGGACGGGAATGAACGCCGTTTCATCCGGGGCGTGTTCGCTATTTTCGGGCACGGCAACGTCGCGGGCCTGGGCCAGGCGCTGGAAGAATACGGCGGAAAGGAACTGCCCTGTTTTCAGGCTAAAAACGAGCAGGCCATGGTGCATACGGCCGCGGCTTTTGCCAAGGCGAAACGCCGCATGGAAATTCTTGCGTGCACCACCTCCGTGGGCCCCGGCGCCACGAACATGATAACGGGGGCGGCCGCGGCCACGGTCAACCGCCTTCCGGTGCTTCTGCTGCCCGGGGATTTTTTCGCCGGCAGGATCCCGGAGCCCGTGCTTCAGAGGCTCGAACATCCGCTCAGCATGGACACCAGCGTGAACGACTGCTTCAGGCCCGTGTCCAGATACTGGGACCGGATACAGCGGCCCGAACAGCTCCTCAGGGCGCTGCCCGAGGCCATCAGGGTTCTGGCCGACCCGGCCCAGACCGGCGCCGTCACGATCTGTCTGCCTGAAGACGTTCAGGCCGAGCAATACGATTTCCCCGCGAATTTCTTCGCCAAAAAAGTATACGCCGTTACCCGCCGGCGCTGTCCGGCGCAGGATATTGCCCAGGCCGCGGCCCTGATAAAAAAGTCCGCCAGGCCGTTTATCGTGGCCGGCGGAGGGGTTCATTATTCAGAAGCCGAAAAGGCGCTGGAAAACCTGGCTGGCGGGACCCGCCTCCCCGTCGGAGTCACGCAGGCGGGCAAGGGCGCGCTTCTTGACAGCCACCCCTGCTGCCTTGGCGCCGTCGGAACAACCGGCAGTTTTGCCGCCGACAAAATCGCGAAAGACGCCGACCTTGTTATAGTCATAGGCAGCCGCCTTTCGGATTTCACCACCGCCTCCAAGACGCAGTTCCAGAACGAGAAAGTGCGCTTCATAGGCCTCAACGTCGACCCGTTCGACGCCCACAAGCACGGCGCTTTTCCATTAGTCGGAGACGCAAGGGCGGTCCTGGAAGACCTGGGAAAAGCCCTTAAAGGATACCGCGTCTCCGCCGCGTATCAAGCTGAAATTTCAGCGGCCGCGCGCAAATGGGAAACGCTCTACGGGAAAATCGTCCGTCCGAAGAAGAAACCGGGAGAAAAACTCCGCCAGAGCGAGGTGATCCGGATACTCAACGACTACGCGGGAAGCAATGCCACCGTCGTGCACGCGGCAGGCGGAATACCGGGCGACATCCATAAGCTCTGGAAGTCAAAGGACGCGCGCGACTATCATTCCGAGTACGGCTATTCCTGCATGGGATATGAAATCGCCGGCGCGCTCGGGGTAAAGCTTGCCTGCCCCGGCAGGGAGGTCTACGCTTTGCTCGGCGACGGAAGCTATCTGATGCTGAACCAGGAAATCGTCACTTCCGTCCAGGAGGGGCTTAAAATAACGGTGGTCATGGCCGACAATCACGGTTACCAGTGCATCCACAACCTCCAGAAATCCTGCGGCGGAAAAAGTTTCTGCAACGAATTCCGGTTCAGGAACGGCGGGACGATGCGCCTGGAGGGGGAAACCCTGCCGGTTGATTTTCTTGCCAATGCCGAAAGCCTCGGCGCCGCGGGTTTTTATGCCGCCACCGAAAAGGATTTGATACAAGCCCTGGATAACGCGCGCAGGGAAAAAGGGACCTGCTTTATCTATGTTCCCGTGAAGCCGCATACCCCGCTGCCCGGATTTTCCTGGTGGGACGTTCCCGTGGCGGCCGTTTCGCAATGCCCTTCCGTAAAAAAAGCAAGGGCGCGCTATCTGAAAATAAAGGAGAAACAGAGGTTCTATTACTGATAAATAGTAACTGTTCAGGTGGATAGGCTGTAGGCAGTTAGACTATTAGGTAAGAAGCACTAACAGCCTTCAGCCTAAACAACCTGAGGAATTACAACAACTATGCTTGAAGGATTAAACATTAAAATCGGCGCGCAGCCCATTATCTGGAGCAATGACGACTTCCTGGATCTGGGCGCGGACATTTCACTGGAGCAATGCCTCGGCGAGATGAAGCAGGCCGGATACTCCGGAACGGAACTGGGACACAAATTTCCGTCCAATGCGGCGGATTTAAAAAATGTCCTTAAAAAACACGGCCTTTCCCTTGTCTCCGGCTGGCACAGCGCTTATCTGGCCTCCAGAAGCCTTGAAGAGGAGAAGCAGGGGTTCAAAAAGCATCTGGACCTGCTCTCCCAGCTGGGGTGTCCGGTCGCCATTGTGGCCGAATGCACCGGAAGAATTTACGATAATCCGCAGGAAGCGCTTTGGCGGGATTTGCGCAAAGACGTTCTGGACCGCTCAGGCTGGGACAGGCTTTTTATAGGGCTTGAAGCCCTGGCGCAGGACGCAAAGGCGGCGGGCATGACTCTGGTCTATCACCACCATATGGGGACCGTGATCCAGAACCTTCCCGAGATAGACGCCCTGATGGCGAATACAAAAACCGTCCGCCTGCTGGCGGATACCGGGCATATGGC
>JAHJSU010000250.1 GCA_018829985.1 Elusimicrobiota bacterium
GCGCCCCGGTCCCACAGCTTAAAGGCGAAAGTCCGGGCTTTCGCGCCATTCCCGGAGAAGAAATCCACCCTGCCGGGGCCTTTTATGGCGCCGCCGGTATCCTGGCAGAAGACAAAGCGGGAATCCTGTTTTCTGCCCCGCAGGACGCCTTTTTCATCCACGTCCGGCGTGTTCACGCTCATGAAGGCCAGGGCGCCCATCGGGACCAGCGCATTGTCCACGGCCACCGAGCGCCAGCCGACCAGCGGGAGGCCGTAAGTGCCTGCCGGGCCCTCTTCAGGATCCGCCAGCTGTTCGAGCTTGAAAAAAGTGTAGCGCTTGTTCTGGCTCATTATGGCGCGCTCTTTGTCCGGATGTTCCAGCAGGTACTGCTTGCCTTTTTCGTGGGAGAGGCCTTTCCTGGACAGCGCTCCGGATTCCACCAGCGCGGTCAGCCAGCCTTTAAACTTAAGGCTGTTGGTGGCGGCGAAATTAGCCTTAATCTGCCGGCCGTCCTCAAGCTGAAGCCTGCCTGAGCCCTCTATATGGAGGTCCATAATGTCGGCCCTGTCCTTCAGCCAGGCCAGCTCCAGGCCCCGGCCCTTAAAGGCTTCGTCGAAATCTATCTCTTCCCTGGCCATATACGGGACCAGCGCGTCCTTCTTCAGCCTGCCGGTCAGTTTTTCGCCTTTAAATTTATCGTTGAAGTCTTCAAGATTAATGCTGATGAGGTCGTCCGGTCTGGCATAGATGGGATATTTGTAGTCCCCGGTCTTTGTCAGGCTCGCCGGGAGCGTGGGCTCATAATAGGAACTGAAGACCACGGCGCCGGTGGAGTCGCGGCCGGCCAGCCGGTATATATCAAAGGTCTCCTTTATTCTGCGGTCCAGTTCCGTCGGGTCCGGGCTTGCGGCCAGGATTTTAATGAACTCGCTGGTGGAAGCGGACAGAATCCCGGCTGTTATCTTCCTTGAGCCGAAGGTATACGGGATGGCGCTGCCGCCGCCTGATTGAAAGTACTTCAGGTTAAGCCCGGCCGCTTTTATGAGGGCTTTTTTGTCGTCCTGATCGAAAAAAGAGGGCGTTTTATCCGCTCCGACAGGTATTATGGGCATAGCCGCGGCCGGAGCGGTCGCGACACAGACCTGCGGACAGGGGGGGCATACCCTGAGCGAAGTCGAAGGGCGGGTCCCGGTCCCGGCGGTTCCCTGTTTCTCCCTGGCTGCGGTGGCGCAACCCGCTAGAAACAGGCTTAAAGCGAGCATAAACGGTCTTTTCATATAAAATCTCCTGCAATAGATCCGGCGGCCCCTTGCTGTTTTATGAGGATTTTACCCTATGTACGGATGTTTTCCGGCGTTTTCCGGCGCGGCCGGCGGATGTATACCAAGTCAAATTTAACTTATTATACATCACAGCTTTTTTCATAGGCAAAAAGTCCCAGGCGCGGTTTCTATTATCCCAAAATTCCAATATTGACACAAGTTTAATTATCTATTAAACTCTAGGAATGAAAAGAAAAACAACCTTCCTATTCCTTTTATTAATGCTTCCCGCGTTCGCTATGGCCGAAGAGGCCAAATTGATCGCCTTCAACGGCAAAGTTGAAGTAAGACCGGGCCGCGAAGGCAAATGGGCCGCCGCCAGGCGGAACATGAATGTGACCGAAGGGGGGGCCGTCCGCACCGCCGCCGGCGCTTCTGCCGTGGTGCTTCTGCCCAACAAAACAAAGGTGTGGATGAAGGAATCGTCCAATCTGGAGCTGGAACAGCGCCAGACGCTGGCTTCGCGCCTGGCGCTGGTGTTCGGCAGGATAAAGCTGAGAGTGCCGCACCTGCTGCGCAAAGAAAAATTTGAAGTCCGCACCCCGTCCGCCGTCTGCGCGGTCAGGGGCACGGAATTCACCGTGGAGACGGACGAGATCGGCAGGATGAACCTCAATGTCCTCTACGGCGAAGTGAAGCTGAATTTCGTGGTGCCGCCTGAAAGGGGCCTTGCCGAAATTTACATTCCCCAGGGCAGAACGCTCAAACTTGAGGAAAAAGGCCGGCCGGGCAAAGTGGGCCTTATGACGGCGGGCGAGGAACGCAACTCCCTTGAAAACTGGAATCCGGGCCTAAAACCGGAAGAAAGACAGAAGGAACTCCGGGCCAAAGAAAACGACCGCACCCAGATAAGGGAATTTGCCAAAGTTACCAACAACAGCGAAGCCTCCGTCAAGACCTTCCTTAACAACGTCAAGGAAGCGGACCTTGAAGCCGGCAGGACGCTCAGGGACGTGCACGGCAA
>JAHJSU010000251.1 GCA_018829985.1 Elusimicrobiota bacterium
TATTCATCTGCGTCATCTGCGTTCCATGTATTACTGCTGAGCAGTTACCAATTTCCGGCAATTTTTTATGTAAGGTTTCGGTGAACCCGTTGAACTATGCAGGAGGGTTTGAGATAACATCTGGAAGTCGTAGTCTTTGGTAGTCGCAGGCTAAAGCCTGCGACTACCGGGATGGGTTCACCGAATGTTTACGGTCCGCTTTAGGCGGACGGGATTTGTTTTGCCGGGAATCGGCCGTGTTGTTCGCTTTTTAAGGCGTATTTTATTTCGCGGTAGTCCCATGCGGTGGAGCAGGTGTCGGGCGTCGTGCCGTAAAAGGATTTTGTCCAGGGATCGGAAACGATCTTACCGCGCTCATCTATAAGTATGCTGAATTCTATGTAAGCGGCCTCCGCGGGGGCGCAGACCTGGATCAGGGGCTTGCGCTCAAAAATGACCGCCGTGGCCTTGAAGAGTCCGTCGCACGGCGGGCCGAGTTTGATATCAAAGGTGCCGCTCAGCACGGAGCCCTGCAGTTTAAGCTTTGGATTTTCGTGAATACCGCCGGTCATCGCCATTGAATTTATGCAGAACGTGGCGGGCATGCCCATGCGGTCGGCGTTGAGCTCTTTTCCCCTGGTCCAGCAGAAGTCGCGCCTCCAGACAAAATCGTCGTTTTGCCGGACGGCGGCGGGCTCCGGGACCGCCAGGTTCAGCTCTCCCGCCGGGGCGTTAATATCGACGGCGAAATTCTCAAAAGAGGCGGACCGCCTCATTTGCTCAAAATCGGAAGCCCCTATGGACTGGGCGCACGCTAACAATAAAAGTATACTTACTGCTCTCATCTATTCCCCTCCGGATCTCTAAAGTGCTAATTGTATTATACCATATGCCTGAATTTCCCGCTTTGACGTAAGTCAAGGGGAAGGGAGAAGGGCTTTAGGGTTTAAGGGTCTTAGGTTTTTAGGGTAAGGCGGGCACTTTGTGCAGGGCTTCACTCTATCTCATCGTTGGGGTTCTCCACCCTAAAACCCTTAACACCTCAAACCCTTTTGTTTTGCCGCGGCGGTTCCGGCAAGGAGGCCGGAGATCCAGGCGAAATGCAGGTTGTAACCGCCGCAGTCGCCGTCAATGTCAAGAAGTTCGCCTGTGATGAAAAGCTTTCCGGCCAGTTTGGATTCAAAAGTTTCCGGGCGGATTTCGGCCGTGTCAACTCCCCCGGCGGCGGCCATGGCGTCCTCAAAACCCAATGAGCCGGCGACCTCAAGGCGCCAGTCCTTTAAAAGCCCGGCAAACCCGGCAAGGAGCGGATCTTTGACCGAGCCCGCCGGGGCGGCGGGTTCTATCTTAAGCGCGGATGACAATAAATTAACCGTCCGTTCCTCGGCCAGGCCGCAGAGAAAATTCCTCCATGGACGCTTCGGGCCTGCGTCCCGCCTTTTCGCCAGCAGGGAAAAAAGCGTCTCCCGGGAATGATCGGGGAACAGATCTATCCGGCAGGTCACCGTGGAGGTTTCAAGCGCGGCGACGGCAGCCCTGCATAAGGAAAGGGCCGGCGGGCCGGAAACGCCGTAATCGGTAAAGAGCAGTTCCCCCCGCTCGCTGCCCATCAGCCTGCCGCCGGCATAAACGGAAAGAACGGCTTCCAGCCTTATTCCGTCGAGTTCCCGGACGGTTTTCTCCTTTATTTTAAGCGGCGTCATCACGGGCCTCGGATTTTTTACGGCGTGCCCCAGAGCGCGGGCCAGGTCCAGGCCGAGAGCCGAACCGCCTATCTGCGGATAAGCAGGGCCGCCGGCCGCCAGTATGACCGCGTCCGCCGTAAGGGTCCTGAGAGGCCCCGGCGCGGCTTTTTTGTCCCATTTGGGCGGAACCTGGCGGACCGTTATCTCAAAGCCGGAAAGTTTTTTTTTAACGCTTTGCGCGCAAGTGAGCAGCCTCATCTCCGCGCCTTTTTCCTTCAGCCGGTTGACCAGCACGTTTACCACGTCGGACGCTTTCATTGAGCGCGGGAAGATCCTGCCGTTCGGTTCCGCGCTCAAAAGAAGCCCCAGTTCCCCGAAAAAATCAAGGACCTTTCCCGGCGGCAGGGCCTTTAAAACGCGCGCCGCGAAGCTGGGCGTTCCCCCGTGATAATGCCCGGCGGTTATATTCGTGTTGGAAAGATTGCATTTGCCCGCGCCGGTGGAAAGTATTTTTCTGCCCGGCACATGGTTCTTCTCCACCAGGGTAACGCAGGCCCCCGCCCCGGCCGCGGCGCACGCGGCCGCCAGACCCGAGGCCCCGGCGCCGATGATTGTTATGTTTTTAACGTTGATAAAATTGATAACCTCAAAGTTAAGGGTATAGGGGTTAGGGGTTAGGGTATAGGGTAAGGAGTTCCTTATAACTCTACCCTAACCCCTATACCCTGCTTTTACACCCTGTTCGCCGAGCCGAGCACGGTCTGGTTTTTGTCCATATACATCTTGATTAACTCTTCCCGGGCGGGGCCCAGGTATTTGCGCGGGTCGAACTCACCCGGTTTCTCGGAGAACACTTTCCGGATAACGGCGGTCATCACAAGTCTGCCGTCGGAGTCTATGTTTATCTTGCAGACGGCCGATTTGGCGGCTTTCCGCAGTTGCTCGGCCGGGACGCCCACCGCGCCTTCCATCTTGCCGCCGTACTTGTTGATCATGGCGATATAGCCGTCAAGCACCGAGGAGGCCCCGTGCAGGACTATCGGGAAGCCGGGAATCCTTTTCTCCACTTCTTCAAGGATGTCGAACCGCAGCGGAGGCACGCTCTCGCCGGGCTTGACCTTGAACTTGAAGGCGCCGTGGCTGGTGCCGATGGAGATGGCCAGGGAGTCCACCTGGGTGCGCTTCACAAAATCCTCGACGACGTTCGGGTCGGTGTAGTGGGATTTTTCGGAAGAAACCTCATCCTCTATTCCGGCCAGCCGTCCCAATTCGCCTTCCACCGTCACCCCGGACTGATGGGCGTATTCCACGACCTGTTTCGTGATCCGGAGATTTTCTTCGTAGGGCAGGCCGGAACCGTCATACATGACGGAGGAAAAGCCGTTTTCTATGCAGGATTTGCACAATTCAAAAGAATCGCCGTGGTCCAGGTGCAGGGCGACCGGGATGGGTTTATCCGCCATCTCTTTCATCATTTCAATGCCGCCGCGGCCCATCCACCTCAGCAAAGTAGGGTTGGCATATTCCCTGGCGCCTTTGGAGATCTGCAGGATCACCGGCGAGCGGCTCCTGACGCAGGCGGTCAAAATGGCCTGCAGTTGTTCCATATTGTTGAAATTATAGGCCGGCACCGCGTAGCCTTCCTTGTTAGCCCCGGCGAACATTTCTTTGGTGTTCACGAAGCCCAGTTCCTTATAGGACACGGTCGTGACTGCGTTAGCCATATTTTCCTCCGTTGCAAAGCATAAAATCCCGTTAAGGCCTATTATAATAATTTTACTTCAGGAAAACCACAAAACCGCAAATGCAACGCGTAACGCACAACCAGGGAATGAGTTCCAAATATGCCCGTTACTTGTCACTCGTCACTTTTTTACGGCCTTTTCCTTTATAATACGCTCATTAATTTGCTAAAATTATTATTATAATCTTGATTATCGGCGCATTTTTTATGGGAAATCAAATCCTTTTTAACTGCGTAAAGCCCTCCAGATTCGCTTTAAACCCGCGCCGGGCCGATTATTACGATGTTTCGGATATCATAATGAGCGGCCGGTACAAGGCGCCCGATGAGGATATAAAGGCGCTTGAAGATATAGACCTGATCTACAGAACGCTCGTCGCCGTGCTCTATAATTTCGTTCCCGCCTCCGGCCATCCCGGCGGCAGCATCTCCTCGGGCAGGATAGTTCAGGCGCTGCTTTTCAGTTCGATGGATTATGATTTTTTCGAAGCCCAACGGGACGATAACGATATGATCGTCTACGCGGCCGGCCACAAGGCCCTGGGACTTTACGCGCTCTGGGCCCTGCGGAACGAACTCATCCGCGCGTCCGGCTCAAAGAACCTGCCGGAGCAGAAACTGCAGCTCAGGCTTGAAGATCTGCTGGGCTTCCGAAGAAACTCCGTAAACAATACCCCGCTTTTCAAAAAATTCAACGCCAAGGCGCTGGACGGACATCCGACGCCGCGGACCCCTTTTGTGAAGATCGCCACCGGAGCTTCAGGCGCGGGCGTGGGCGCCGGCGTCGGGCTGGCGTTCGCGGCCATGGACGCCTACGGCGGCCTCGCGCCGAAAGTAAATATCATCGAGGGCGAAGGCGGCCTGACCTCCGGCCGCGCGGCCGAGGCTATGGCATGCGCGGCGACCGCCCAGCTTTCAAACGCCGTTATGCACCTGGACTGGAACCAGGCGTCCATCGACTCCGACAGTGTCTGCCCTGAAAACTCCAGACCGGGAGATTATGTGCAGTGGTCGCCGGCCGAGCTGGCCTACCTCAACGACTGGAACGTCGTAAATGTTTCGAACGGTCATGATTTTTGTCAGATACTTACCGCCCAGAAATTCGCCGCCGACAGCGCCGCCAACAGACAGCCCACGGCCGTGGTGTACCGGACCGTCAAAGGCTGGAAATACGGCCTTGAAGGCAGGGCCGCCCACGGCGCCGGACACAAGTTCGCCTCCGACGGCTACTACTCCGCGACGGCCGAGTTTGAGCATGAATTTGGAGTTGCGATGCCCCGTGCGCGCCTTGAGGCGGACGCGCTCCTCCCCGACCCCGCTGCCGTCGAGAAATGTTTTTATGACACCTTGATGGCTGTAAGAAAAGCCGTTGAAAAAGCCCCGGCGCTGTCAAAATTCGCGCTGGGCAGGCTTGTTGCGGCCGCAGAAAGGCTTAACGCGCTGCGCAGGGCGCCCGGAGCCGGCGCCCCCAGGCCTGAAAAAGCCTATGCGCTGAAACCCGGCGAACCTCCGGCTGAGCTTAAATTCCCGCCCGGCGGAAAAATATCCCTGAGAGAAGCGCTCTCGCTGGGCCTTAATCATATCAATCGCGCCACCGGCGGCGCGGTCATAGCGCTGGCCGCGGATCTCTACGATTCCACCAGCGTGCGCCTTATCGGAAAAGGTTTCGGCGAGGGCTTCTACAATGCGGTTTCCAACCCGAAATCGCGGCTTCTCCCGGCGGGCGGCATCTGCGAGGACGCCATGGGCGCCGTCGCGTCCGGCATGGCGGGCTTCGGTCATCATATAGGCGTCACCTCTTCCTATGCCGCCTTTATAGCGCCGCTGGAGCATATTTCCGCCCGGCTTCACGTTATCGCTCAGCAGAACCGCGCGTTGCTGGATGGCCGGCCCTATAACCCGTTCATAATGATAAACGCCCACGCCGGCGCAAAGACAGGCGAGGACGGTCCGACGCACGCCGACTACCAGTCCCTGCAGCTTCTGGAAGGCAATTTTCCCGCGGGGTCGGTCATCACACTGACGCCCTGGGAACCGGCGGAACTATGGCCGCTGTTGGCCCGGGCCCTGGCTTTGAGGCCCGCTGTTATAGCGCCCTTTGTCACCAGGCCGCCCGAAAAGACCGTCGATCGCCGGGCCATGGGACTGCCCCCGGCCGAGGAAGCGGCCAAAGGCGTTTATTATATGCTCAAAGCCGGTCCAGGCAAACCCCGCCACGGCACCGTGGTGCTTCAGGGCAACGGAGCAGCAGCGGTCTTCGCGCACGAAATCCTGCCCAGGATACGGAAAGCGGGATTTAATCTGAACGTCCTGTACGTCGCCTCAAAGGAACTTTTTGAACTTTTAAGCGGCGGCGAGAGGGAAAAGATCTTTCCGGAAGAACTGGCCATGGAAGCCATGGGAATAACCGATTTTACCCTGCCCACCATGTATTACTGGGTCAGGTCCGGAGAAGGGATCGCCCGGACGCTTCACCCGTTTAAAAAGGGCCGTTACCCGGGCAGCGGCAGGGCTTCGGATGTGCTTAAAGACGCCGGCCTTGACGCCCGCGCCCAGTTTGACGCCGTAAAAGATTATGCGGAGTATATGGAGAAAAGGTAACTACTCAGGTCTGTCGTCGTAGTGGCAGAGTTTACTCTGCCCAAAAAGGCAAAGCAAGCTTTGCCACTACAAAAAATACGTGAAAAATACGGAGAACCTGAGTAGTTACGAGAAAAGACTAAAGGATAAAGGCTGAAGGATGAAGGAAAAAACACAGGGAAACAAAGAGATTGTTCCGTCCTTTAGCCTTTATCCTTAACGCTACCATGGAGGTCACACTATAATGCAGATTCAGGAAAAGCCCTATCTAACCGGCCGGACTTTCATGTTCAGCATTCAAAAAGGCGAAGATCTGCTGCAGGCCGTGCAGTATTTCTGCCATCATCATCAGCTCCGCTGCGGTCTGATAACCGCCATAGGGTCGGTTGAGAGAGCTACTTTCGGAGTTTATGACCAGAAGGCGAAAAAATACGTGAAGATAAATATTGAAAAGGAACTTGAGGTGCTGTCGCTTTCCGGCAACGTCAGCCTGTTCGACGACAAACCCATGGTCCACGCCCATCTCATGCTCGGCGATATCGAAGGGAAGGCCTACGGCGGGCATCTGATGGCCGGCACCAGGGTCTTCAGCCTGGAGGTGTTCATCCAGGAGCTTACCGGCGAACTGAAGGTCCGCAAAATCGAAAAGGCCACGCAGCTCCCGCTCTGGACCAACCCGCTCGGCTCGAAATAACAGCAGGTAAAGGTACACGTACGGGAACCGCAGATAAAGGTAAAGGCACAGGCAGGGTAAATTGAAGCTTCCTCACTCTACCTAAACCTCTACCTTTACCTACACCTTCACTTTCACCTTTACCTTCTCCTGCATCTTATGGATAACGCACAAGCGTCGGAAACCTTCAGGGCGGGCTTCGCGGCTATCACGGGCCTGCCCAACACGGGCAAATCCACTCTTTTGAACGCCTTTTGCGGAACCCGGCTTTCCATCATTTCCCCGAAACCCCAGACCACGCGGAACAATATCCTGGGCATCTTGAACACCCCCGGCTGCCAGGCGGTTTTCGTGGACACGCCGGGACTCCTGAACCCGCGCACTCTTTTTGAAAAAAGCATGTCCAACGCCATAAAAATGGCCGCCGCGGAAGAAGGCGACCTGGTGATGCTGCTGGTCGAACCGCGTCTCCCCCCGCCGGAAAAAATGGAGTTTTTTGAGCGTTTCAGGAACGTCCGTGTCCCGCTCTACCTTGTAATAAACAAGCTGGACCTGGCCGCGAAAGGTTCGTCCGAGGCCGCGAAGACGGCCGGGGTTTTCAGCTCGCTTCTGACGATCAAAAAGACTTTTTTCATCTCGGCGTTGGCGGGAACCGGCGTCAGGGAACTGAAAAAAGAGTTGCTCGCGGCTTTGCCGCTCCATCCGCCTTATTATCCCCAGGACCAGCTTACCGACCGCTGGGAGCGCTTCTACGCCGCCGAGATAATACGCGAGCAGATCTTCAACCTTTACTCGGAAGAGATACCTTACGCTTCAGCCGTGGAGATAGAGGTTTTCCGGGAAACGCCCGGCCTGCCGGATTATATTATGGCCGGCGTGCATGTGGCGAAAAAAAGCCAAAAGCCGATAATTATCGGCAAAGGCGGCCGGCAGATAAGGATCTTGCGCGAGCATGCCCAGGCCGCGATAGGTAAATTCCTGGGCCGGCCGGTCAAGCTGGAACTGACGGTCAAAGTGACCGGGGACTGGCAGAACAACGCCGCATTCCTCAGGGAAATCTATGACAAAAAACAATAACCCGCCCCCTGCTCCAAAGGCGTGGGTTAACTTCGCGTACGCGCTTGTGCTTTATGCGGGTTTCTCGGCTTTTCTGATGTCCCTGCAGTTCTTTCTCTCGGGGACGCTCGTTTACGCGTTTTTCAGGACGCTGAACTTCGCGTTCGGGCCCGAGAGGCTGTACTGGGTGAAGACGACGGGGTATGACGCGCTTGGTTTTGCCTTTCTTGCGGTCACGAACACGGTATTTCAGTATTATATGGCAAGCATGCTCTCGCGCGATCTGAAGAACGGGCCGCGTCTTCTCCGTTCGCCCGGAGCGAACTTAGCGGGGCTTTTCGGCATTTTATTTCTTTCGTGCGGGATCTCGGCCCTGTTTTTTCTCAAACTGGCCGCGAAATCAAGTTTCAGTTCTTATGTGCTGGCCGCCTTTCCGCTGATAATATCTTATCTGCTGGGCGGGGTGCTGGGCCTTATACAGAAAGAGGAAGAAAACCCTTTCCGCAATTCCAAAGTGAAAATATTCAGGCTGGGCTGACCAAAAAAGATCAGGCCGCTTTTTATTTTTAAAAAGCGGCCCGGCCCCTTTCTTTAAAACTCCGTTTTGCTGACAAAGTTAAAATCCCGGACCGTTATCGGGGGGATCGAGGTGTAGATCATTTCCTTTTCCTTCCCTATCTCGGCCGTATTATGGAACAGGTCGAAAACGCTCTGGTTGAAGCGGAAGTTATTGACGCTCCCGGCCAGCTTCCCGTCCTTTATCCTGAAAACCCCGTCTCTCGTCATGCCGGTAAAAATGCCGTCCATCAGGTCGACCAGCCGGATATACCAGAAGCTGTTGACGTACAGTCCGTTTTCCACGTTTGAAACAAGCTTGCCGGCGGGTTTATCCGTGCCCTTGAAAATGACGTTCGCAGGGAATTTTCCCGTCGCCTGAACCCCCTTCTTCGCAGCGTAGAACCTTGAGTGCCAGGGGCGCGCGAGTTTTCCGTTCCTGATCATATCAAAACCGATATAAGGCATGGCGTCTTCCGGCGAGAAAGGCGACAGGCTGACCTTCTCGTGGTCCGGCTTTGAATAAATATGTATCGCTTCATCCGCGATGCGCTCGCCCGGCCTTTTTGAGAAAGCGGTCCGTCCCTCGTCTATCGCCTTCGCGTCCATGTTGTGCCAGAGGAACATCATAAGAAGCTCTTCAACGGCCGGAGGCCCCAGCACGACGGTGTATTTGCCGGCTTCCAGGGAAGCGGGATCAGCGGAAAGCCGCGCGTTGCCGATAATATTCGCGAGGAACGCTTCCCCGTCATAGTCGGAGAAGTCTTTTGAGACGTGAAAATCCTTGAACGAGGAGTTTCCCGTCATGGCCGTAAGGGCGAATGTGGAATAGCAATTGTTGTGTGAAACGCGCACGCCTTTGTTATTGTATACCTCGACAGTATACGGGTTCGTGGAGAGGCTGCCGGCGGAGTTCAGACCGGCTTTTTTAAGCTCCCTGAACGCGTCCCGGAGGATGCCGTATTTTTTGCCGTCGGACAGTTCCCCGAAGGCGGGCTTGAAATGTTTTATGGCCTGCGCCTCCTCGTTCGTCACGGGAGGCATATATTCCGGGTCTTTCGGCAGGAGTTTCGCCGCCTCATACGCTTTTTTTACCGCGTGCGTTACGCCGTCTTCCGAAAGATCGTTCGTCCTGTATGACCCGATCCTGCCGTCATAACCTACTTCGACCTTCACTTCCTCCTCCAGTTTGAACAGGTTTTCCCTGTTCACGGAATTATTGGAGAACCTTATGTGATGCGTCTCGCTTTTTCCGTAACAGACTACGACATGGTCCGTCACGGGCTTCTTCAATATTTTTTCTATGATCAAATCCGGTCTTTTCATTATTTCGCCCTCCGTACCATGATCTTCCTGAACCTGGCCGGGCTTGCCCCGTGGGTCATCTGGGCCAGCTGCATGGGATCGCCTTTCCCGCAGGTTATGAACCCCGCCCGTTTAAAAGACCTTTCATCGGCTATGGCGTCGCAGCTGCGCCAGAACTCGTAGGAGATCGCGTTATATACGACGTTTTTCAGCATGCCCGTGAGCTTCCCTTTTTTTATTTCCCAGAAAGCGTCCCCGCCGAACTGCATATTGAGCCGCATCTGGTCTATGCTGAACGAACCCATGCCTTCGATGTAGATCCCGTCATCGGTGTCCGCGATCAGTTCTTCAACCGAGAGAGGCTTCGCGCCGGGCGCCAGATAGAGGTTCGGTATCCTGGTAATAGGGACATCGCAGTACTTGGCGGCCCTTGTGGTGCCGTTCGCGCGCTCCATTTTCATCCTGTGGGCGAGTTCCCGGTTCACCCCGTATCCCGTAAGTATCCCGTTTTTTATCATGTGCCACTTCCGGCATTCAACGCCCTCGTCGTCGTATCCGCAGCTCGCGAGCCCCCCCTCAAGGGTGTTGTCCGCGATAAAGTTGACGATCTCGGAACCGTATTTAAAATTATTAAGCTTCTCCATGGTCGCGAAACTCCTGCCGGCGCAGGACTCTTCATAGCCGAGAACGCGGTCAAGCTCCGTCGGATGCCCTACGGACTCGTGCATGGTAAGGGAAAGGTGCTCCGGATCAAGTATAAGCGTGGCAGTCCCGGTTTCGCAGGACCTGGCAAAACAGTGCTCGCGGGCCTGCGCGGCTATCCTTTCCGCGTTGGTCTTGAAATCTATCCCCCTGAAATATTCATAGCCGGCATTCATGGGAGCGGGCCAGTAATGCCGCGTTTTCACCTCGCCGCCGGCCCTGGCCGTGGCTTCGATCTGGGGGAGCACGGTGAAGACGTCGGTTTCTATTACAGAGCCTTCCGTATTGGCGTATTTCTTCTTCATGTTCCGGAACACAAGATAGGAGCCCGCTTTGATAACATCCTTTCCTTTCAGTATCGTTTCGCCGGCCTGGAGGAGCACGCCGACGGCGTCGCTCACTTTCACGTCGAACGGGTCTTCCTTTATCGTCGTCGAGAATTTCGCGGTATGCCTGGGCTCTCCGGCCAGTTCAACGGCGCCTGCCGCGGATTTGTCCGCGCTTTTGGCGAGAGCCAGCGCCTTGTCGGCGGTTTTCCTGAGGGCGGCCGGGTCCGTCCTGCTTGTGGAGGCGTAACCCCAGCCGTTTTCCCAGAGCGCTTTTATACCGACGCCGGAAACGTTCTGTTCGGTTATCTGTTCCACGCGGGTGTCTTCCGTTGTAATTTCCCGCTCGCGGAAAAGATGTTCCCGCGCGTCCGCGAAACGGACCTTTTTTCCCGCCAGATAGCTTATGATCTCCCTGAGGTTGTCCATATATTCCTTATTTTCTTATTTGAGCTGGTTTGCATCCTTAAATTGTTACTACTCAGCCACAAAGTCACAAAGACACGAAGGAAATCAGACAATAAACCGTTTGATCCATAAACTTTCTTTGTGCCTTGGTGTCTTAGTGGCTGAGTAGTTACCTTAAATTATAATACAAAAATAGGCGAAATCAGACTCTTTAAGACCAGACGCCCGCTATGTCCGCGGAACAGCCGGGGCATGCCCCCGTGCCGCGTCCGGAGCTCCTGACCGCGTTTTCCAGCACCTTGAAACCGCGCCGCCGCACCAGCGCCCTGCCGCAGGCCGGACAGCAAGTGTCCTCGAACCCGCGCCCCGGGATATTTCCGGTATAGACGTATTTCAGGCCTTTCCTCAAGCCTATCTCCCTGGCTTTTACCAGCGTCGCGGGGGACGTGGCGTCCCGGTCCGTCATCTTGTAGGCGGGATAAAAAGCCGTGACATGCCAGGGAATGTCGCCGGAGAGGCCGGCGATGAAGCCCGCCAGAGCCTCAAGTTCGGCGGTTCCGTCGTTAAAGCCGGGTATAAGCAGCGTTACTATCTCAAGCCAGAAGCCCTTGGCGTGTATCATCTCCAGCGCCTTCAGGACCTTACCCAGTTTTCCTCCGGCCGTTTTCCGGTACTTCTCGTCATCGAAAGTCTTGAGGTCCGCCTTATAGAGATCGACGTGCGGCCTTATATAATCCAGGACTTCGGCCGAGGCGTAGCCGTTCGAAACATAAGCGGCCCTGATGCCGTATTTCCGGGCTTCCCTGAAAACGGCCGCGCTCCACTCTGCGGTTATCAGCGGCTCGTTATAGGTGGAGACTATCAGGCCTGCCTCCGCTGTGCGGGCGGCGGAAGCGAGTTCTTCCGGCGTTACCGGCTCAAGGCTCCCGGCAAGGCAGGCGGGGTCTCTGAGAACCTGTGAAGTGCGGTGGTTCTGGCAGAAAGCGCATTTAAAATTACAGCCGAGCATTCCGAACGAGAGGGTAACGGCTCCGGGCAGGACGTGAAAAAAAGGTTTTTTTTCCACGGGGTCCGGCGCGGAACCCGAGATGTAGCCCCAGGGGGCCTTCAGGGTTCCGCCTTCATTAAAGCGCACTTTGCATACGCCCGCGCCGCCGGCGGCTATGACGCATTTGTGGGCGCAGGCAAGGCACCGGCAGGCGTTGCCGGGCATTTTTTCGGCCAGCGCGGCCGGGGCGGAATATTTACGCAGCTGTTCAAAAAGAGTCATAAAATAGGGAAGGCTTAAGGCTAAAGGATAAAGGCTAAGGGAAGATTTTTTTTGTTTTCCAGTGTCTTTACCCTAATCCTTTAGCCTTCATCCTTTATCCTTCCAGAAATTGCCATGGCAATTTTCGGGCTAGGGCGCAATGACGTTAAGAACCTGATGCAGGACTGAAAATCTCAAGTTCCCGTCGCTTTCAAAATCCTCACCGTCCAGATGATACGGGGATCCGGCCGGGCAGCTGAGCTCGACCGTGCGGGCGGTGAAAGTCGTGACCAGGTCCGTATGCCTGGGCAGGGTGCCGTTAAAAAGGTCCGGGACGGCGCGCAAGGTCCGCAAAATGCCGGCTTTTTTCACCACCACGACGTTCAGTATGCCGTCGTCGATATAGGCGTCAGGCGCGATCACGGCCCCCCCGCCGTATTGGCGGCCGTTCAGGATAGCGGTGACCATTGGCGAAAACTCATAGCGCCGGCCGTTCATTACGATTACGACGGGCCCGGGCCTGTACCGTAAAAATGTGACAGCGGAATGATAGACATAAGGCAATATGCCTCTGCGGCAGCCGCTATTGAAGATCCGGGCCACCTCGGCGTCAAGGCCCACGCCCGCCGCGCAGAAAAACGGTTTACCGTTCGCCAGCCCCGCGTCTATTTTCCGCGGACGCCATTGGAGCAGCCCGTTAAGGGCTTCCTCTATTTTCAGCGGGATATAGAGGTTCCTGGCCAAGCCGTTGCCTGAACCGCCGGGCAGTATCCCCAGCGCCTGGGTCCTGCCTATCAAAGGTTCGGCGGCCTCGCGGATGGTCCCGTCTCCGCCGGCTGCGACCACATGGAAAAACCCGTTTATGACGGCTTTTCTTGAAAGCTCGGCGGCATGGCCGCGCCGTTCGGTAAAGGCCAGCTCATAATGCAGGCGCCGCCCCTTAAAAAAATCATGTATAAGTTCCGGCAGTCGCGCGGCGCCGGCTTTACCGGCGGCGGGGTTTATAATGAAGAAATAAGACATAAGAGTAAAGGAAGGCTAAAGTGTAGAGTCTAGAGTGTAAAGTAAACAATACAAGTCGCGAGTGGAGAGGTTAAAGTAATAACGGAATGTTTTAATACTCTACACTTTAGACTGTAGACTTTCGACTTTTATTATTCTACCGCGCTTACTCCGGTGGCCCAGGAGGCTTTTTTGCCGCTTGGATTTATCCCAAGCAGTTTATTGCCGGAGCTTAAGTCTCCTTTTACGCATTTGAAAATGATATTGTAAAAATAGCCGATTTTAAGCTCCGGTTTTTCACCCAGCAGGAAATCGTCTTCTATATAGACATAATCCACGTTTTTGCCGCCGCGGGCGTATACAAAATTAAGCGTCCAGCCGTTCTGCGTTTTCTTGGCCAGGATCATCTGGAGCTCCATCCCAAGGTCCTGCCCGGCGTAGCGCGCCGGATTTTTAAAGAAACCATCTTCAGCGCCTCTGACTACGGAGTCTTTATTCTCCGCTTTATCAGCCCTGGCCGGCTGCCCGTCTGCGGGCCCGGGGCCGGTCTGAGACTCGTCTCCGCCATAGGTTATCTCATAATCCGCTTCGGGCGCGGGCTTGACCGGCAGGGCGAAATCCTCCCCGGTCCCATCGGTTTTCGCCCGGGGTGAAACAGCCAGGCTCCTGGTTGAGGCGGCCCCCTCCCCGCCGGCGGCCGCCGGGCCTTTTGCGGCCGGGGTCTCAGGATTATCGTCCGGAGCCGGTTTAGCGGCAGTATAGCCGCGGGGATATCTGGCGACATAACGGTCCGCTTCTTTCCCGCCCAGGCGTTCTTTTATGATATAGCCAAGGATGACGCCTATAAGCAGGACCAGCAGCGTGTTTATTATTCGCAATCTGAAAAAGTTCACTTAGGAGCCTCCGCAGAATAACTTGAACATTTGGCTGACCGATTTTGCGGCGAAACGAGGAACGAGGAGCGCGTCGTTATTTCATTAACGTTCGTAACTGCTTAGGTAGCTAGGCTGCTGGACAGCTAAACTGCTAGACAGCTAGACAGCTAGGCTGCCAGAAAAATATTTTTTGTTTCTTCCTCTGCGAAGCTGCCTCGCCGTCTAGCCGCCTAGCCGCCTCGCTACCTGAGTAGTAACCAACGCTCCATATATTGTATATTTTAGTGGTATGAAGAAAACATTGATTTTTTTAGGAGGTACGATGAAAAGAGTATTAACCGCTCTTATCCTGACGGGGTTTTTGACGGGTTTGTCATGGGGTGAAACAGCGTGCGTCTATGAATACAGCGGCGAAGTGTTCCTGCTTGAGCCGGGTTCCGCCGTGTGGCAGACACTGGTCAAACCGACGCCGCTTAAAGAAGGCTCGCGCGTAAAGACCGGTCCGAAAGGTTTCTGCAAAATCCTCGCCGGAGACGGCACTTTGATAGATATTGACGAAAACTCCGAAACCGTGGTGGAAACGCTGAAACTTGAAAAAGCCAGTCGGGATTACAGCTTCAATCTGATAAAAGGCAAAATAATGTGGCTGTTCGCCAAGGCAAAAGCAAGACTCTCCAAACTTGTGGTAAAGACCCCCCGCGCCGTGTGCGCCGTCCGCGGGACAAGCTTTACCATTTTGGTCTCGTCGGATACTTCCGAGATAGGCCTTTTTGAGGGCGCGCTGGACATAAAGGCGGGCGGCAAAGAAACGGCGCTCACTCCCGGGAAGGAGGCGCTGGTGGGCTCCGACACCGAAGTAAAAGTGAACGAGCAGCTGTCGAGATTCATGCGGGCGGAACAGCGGCGCTATCTCAAGCTTCAGAAATACGCCGACACACTCCGTAAAAAATTGGCGGCCCGGGAAGGATATATAGACGATTTTCTTAAGGTCCAGGATAAAAAGCTAAAGGCCCGTGAAGAACGGCTGAAGAACAGGCTTGAAAAGCGCGGAAAGAAGTAACGAAAATTGGTAACTACTCAGGTCTGTCGTCGTAGTGGCAGAGTTTACTCTGCCCAAAAAGGCAAAGCAAGCTTTGCCACTACAAAAAATACGTGAAAAATACGGAGAACCTGAGTAGTTACGGAAATTGTAAGTTGACAAGTTGACTGGTTGATAAGTGTCGCAGCTTTCTTGCTTATCAACTGCCGTTCCCACTTATCAACGGGGTTTTTTAACCAGCCTTACTTCCCCGGAGCCATTTGAAGTTCGGCCTCAAGGTCGTATGACGAGGTTCTGTTTATCTTAACCGGGAACCGCGCATTCTTCATCAGCAGCTGGGAGAGATCCGAGGCGTTGCCTTTGCGCAGCCCCACGTCGATGGAGGCCGTATCCCCCGTCAAAGACCTCAGCCAGCACCCCCGCACCATGGGAATGTTCCTGAGGGATTTTAAAAAATCGCTCAGTTGGTTCATGCCTTCAACTTTTAAGAGAGAAAGCCGTACCATTGATTTTTCCCGCAGGCCCTTAAGAACTTTCTCTTTCAGTTCCTCGCCGGTTCTTTTGGCCGCGTTGATAATGGCGGCCTTGGCGGCGGCCGATTTGTTCAGATCTATGCCGCCGGCTGTTTCCTGGAGCGCGGCAAGCGTTTCTCCCGAGCCCTGCTTGACGGCAGCTACCGACAACGCCGCCCTGTATGAAATAAAGCCGCCCAGGCCATCCCCGGTGTTAAACTGGGATTTGACGGAGCCTTTTATAAGGATGTCGGCCTTCTCTTTTTCGCCCGTCATAAACCCGGCGTCCGCGAAAGTGTTCTTGAGTTCCAGTTCCGCGTAATTGGTTTTCTGGGCTTTTCCGTCCATGTCCTCCGCTATGTCAAAGCCGATGACGGGATTACCCAGTTTCTGGGGCTCGCTTTCAAGGTTTTTAAGCTTGGCGGATAAATCCTCTTTGCGCACATGGGCCCTTATTCTGGTCTTATAGAACTCGCCGGCAGTCTCTTCCTTGAGTATTTCGTATTTCTCGATGTAGCCCTCGGTCTGCGAAGTGATGGTATCGTTTATCAGGATGGCTTTCGCGACCATGGCCTCCTGCGAAACATAGATGCCGACCACCAGGCCCAGGGCGTTCTTCATCGCCTCGTGCAGCGCCGTCTTCTTCGCCCCCACGACGTCGCCGTTGACTATCGGAGCCTGGCCTTCCGCCTCCACAACCTCGGTTTCGTACGCGCTGTTAAGGGCGGACCTGCGGGCGCCCGAGCAACCGCCGCTAAGGAGGGCAAAAAAAACAATACACAAGATATTCAGATATCTTTTCATTTTGGAAACCTTTAACGCCGGCGCTAGTCCTGGATCTTTATGCCGGCGTCTTTAAGAACTTTTTTGGGAAGCTTTAAGATCACCACGCAGCCGTCGTCCGAAGTCCATTCGCTCCGGACCACCTGCGCGCCTTTGATGACGGAGTCTATTTTGGTGGCGAGCACGGAATCGGTTTCTATGGCTTTTTCGACCGTTATGCCGCCCTCAAGGCCGACGCCTTTGACAAAAGACAGCATACTGTGCTGGGCGCCGACTATGGCGGCGTTTCTGGAGGTGGCCATGCGCTGGGTCTTGTTTTCCAGCGTCTGATCGGCGGCGCCTATGCCGCGGGCGAAGATCGCGGTTTTGGTGATGCCTTCCTCTATCCATTCCCTTTCTATTTCGCCGCCCTTTGAGACCGTGCCTTTTTCGGACGAAGAAGCGCAGCCCCACGCCAGTACCGCGAAAACCAATATCGCCGTCGTTTTTTTCATAATCGTTCCCTCCCTGGATGGTCCGCCCAGTGCGGATACCTGCTCTTATTCTATAAATAAGGCGTTTACCTGTCAAATGAATAAACCGGCAATCGCTATAGCGATTAGCCGGAAGGCTAAAGGATAAAGGCTAAAGGATGAAGGAAAAGATAAGGGAAATATAAGTTTTTTTCTGCCCTTTAGCCTTTATCCCTCATCCTTTATCCTTCCTGGAAAATTTACCTAAATTTTCCAGGTTAGTACAGCATGAAGAAATCGGAATCTTTCTTCTGACCGGGTTCCTGCGCCTTTTTCGGCCGGGCAGGCTCTTTTTTGGCGGGTTTTTTAGCTTTTTTCTGCGGCGGCGCTTTTTCGTCCTGGTTACGGTAGTGTACGGCCTTTTTATAGTCCCTGATGCGCCAGCCCGCGAATTTATAGCTGAAGGACACCTGCGAGGAATTGAAGACTTCATTGGCCAGGGACATGGCGAAATCCAGGGCGAAGCCCTCGTGATGCACGCCGACGCCCATGGTCAGGCCTTTATTGTCATCCACGGCCTTGTAACCGAGACGCGCGTTGAGAATCTTCTGGAAATGGTATTCAAGTCCGCCCTTGAAATTTTTAAGACCCTCATTGGTATAGATGTCGTATTCCAGGGCCAGCAGGACGGACTGGTCCATTATGGTGGGCCGCTGCCAGGACAGGCCCAGCCGCATTACGGACGGCAGGGGATAGGTTTCCTTCAGATAGGTCATGCCGCCGCCGTAATTTGAAAGAGAAGCGCCGCAGGCGAGCCCGAGCTTAGGTTCCACAAGGAGCCAGCCCGCGTCGAAAGCTATGGCCGAAGCGGAGTATGTTTCCAGCAGTTCGGATTTTACGTACTTGGCCGAAAGGCCCAGGTATTGATCTATCCTGGCTTCATAACCTTCGATTTTCATTTCCTGGGAATATACCCTTTCGCCGTAGCTCAAAGAAAATACTTTTGTGCCTTCGGCGTCCATGCTCCTGGAAAAAATGGTGCCGTCGTCATTTATGCGGCGGTACGTGAAATCACCGCTCTGCGAGAATATGGCCGAAACCGCGATGCCGGGTTTGTCAAGGCCGATAAGGCCGTTGATCGGCAGAGGCATGCCAAAACCCAGGAATTGGAGCTTTGCGTCGGCAAAGCCGGAAAGATACGTCGCCGAAATCTCGGGGAGATAAAGCCGGCCCAGGCCGGCCGGATTATAAGTCACGGAATAAATATCGTCCGCCACCGACACGAAACCGCCGCCCATGCCCATGGCCCTGGGGCTGATATCGGTCTTTAAGACCTGGACGGCGGTGGAACCGGGCCCGCCCGCAAAGACAGGGGCCAGGGGATAGAGGATAGAGGCGAGGGCGAAGACAATAGAAAGCGCTGCGCGAACGCTTTCCCCTCTTCTGTGTTGACTGTTGTTCATATAGCTGCCATGCATTTCTGACGCTGCCCTAACCCCTATCCCCTAGCCCCTAGCCCCTAGCCTCTATCTCACCACCGCTATCTTCTCCACCGTGTTCAGGCCCGCGCCGGATACTTTCAGGAAATAGATGCCGCTGGCCGCTTTGGCGCCGTTATTATTGGTCCCGTCCCAGTCGACGGTGCCTTTGCCCGCCGGCACGGGGCCGTCGTAGACCGTTTTTACCAGCGTGCCGGCTACGGTATATATTTTTATGGACAAAGACCCGGCCGATTGTACGTCATATTTTATTATGGACCTTGAGTTGGCCCCCGTTATGATGTTATTGTAAGCCGTCGCGGCGGATTTATTGGTGGAAAGATTTATGGCGTTTGAAACGCCCATTGACATGATCTTACCCAGATGATTGCGGCCGAATATTTCAAGATAGACCGTTCCGACGCCCGGATAGCGGCTGGCGAAACCCGGTTTAAGTTTTACCTTGCCGGTGAGGACATCGCGCAAATTCTCCGTTGTGTAGAGCAGGGTGCCGACGAGCAGTTCAAGATAACTGCCGGCCAGGTTGGTCCTGGCCAGGGCCAGCGGAACGTAGTTGTGATCGCGCAACTGGGCGTATTCAAACGCCGTTTCCGCCCCCGGCGGGATGTCCACGGTCGGGGAAGACGGGTGAAGCGCCATCGGGGCCTTAAGATACGGCACGGTAAAACTTATCGTGTCATTATCGTAAACGGGTGTGGCTACTACCGCGGTCGCGGAACCCCTGGGCGTATAGGAAAGGTTCAGCCTGTACGGAACCTGGGAACTGGCCTGGGAATTGCCGCCGTATTGATTAAGCGCGCCCGCGACCACCAGGTAATAGCGGCCCGCCGCGGTAATATTATAGTCAAGCGTAACGCCGGACTTTTCCGTATAGCAGTCGCCGTAATCGGGGCAGGCGTAGTCCACGGGCGCGCAATCCGTGACATGATTCCTTAAAGCATCAAAAAGGAACAGGGAGTAGGCGTGGTAGCGGTAAGGATCGCTCGCGGGCAGGTCCAGGCGCGCGGAGAAGTTGCCGGCCGCCAGCGGTATCGAATAATAATCCGTATCGCCCATCGGCGAAATGGTGGCCGAAAGAGAAGACATGGTGCTTATATCGGTGGCCGATTCCGGGCCGTTATTTCCCTCAAAGGCGTCGCCGCCGGCCTGTATGCCCGCTATGCCGTGCACGGTAAAGGCGGTGGTTATCTTATTCTTCATGGCCGCGTCGCAGCCGGGCAGCTGTTTGCAGGCCTCGAGCATGGCGTCATAGAAATTGGCGAAATTATCCGGAAAATAAAACAGCGAGACATAAGCGTACACGTCTGACCGGGGCAGATCCGCAAAAGTGCCTGAAGTGAACTTGCCGAGGTCCGTGCTGGTCGTCGGTGTGGTGCTGTTTTTTAACGCCCATAAGGCCTGGGATAAGATCAGGCTGTCGTCGTGCACTTCCCCGGTCCAGTTCGCAGGCATGACCCTTACGCCGGACGGCGCGCCGCCCGACAGATTGCGGGCGGAGGAATCCCCGCCGGCGACGAAATTACCGGAAATGTCCGGCAGGTTGTTTATGCCTATACTAAGCCCGTCGCGCCGGAAAGACGCCAGGGAAAAATAATCCGCCATCGCCTCGGAAACAGCCCCGAATTCGCCGAAATTGATGACAGGATAGATCCGGTTGACTACCAGATGCGTGTATTCATGACGGACAATGGTGCCGTCCAGCGCGAAAGAGTGGTAATTGCCGGATGTGTTCATCTGGCCGTCGCCGAAGACGATATTGTCGCTTTCCGAGTCGTACCAGGCGTTAAGCATTCCGCCGACGCAATCCCCGCCGCTGATGTCGAGCGGCGGGCAGACATCGTCCGCGTCGCCGTGCGCGTGCACCATTACCGATACCTGTTTTGAAAGGTCGGCCGCCGCTGCGCCGCCGTTGTTCGGGTCTTTATTCACCATGCCGAAATAATCGCGCATTTTGGTCAAATGGTAGAAAGCGTTTACTTCGTCCAGAGCGTTTTCCACGCCCATGCTCGTGTCCAGCATTCCCGCGGTTGCGGTGGACCAGACGACGGAGCCGGTGAGATTATCGCTGGCGCCCGGCAGGTCTTTCAGCACCAGGTATCTTGAGCTGTTAACGGAAAAGCCGTTATAGACGCCGCTTTCATCGGTCTTGAGATTAATGCTGTATGCAGGGCCTTCAACCGCCGCGCCATAGAACGGTTTGGTCCTTAGGCCTATATAATTACCCACTGCTTCACCCGCCGCGTTTTTGATGGTAAGCTGATCCCCGTCGGTTATCGTGCCCCAGATATCGAGCCCCCCCACCTGGAATGGATTGAGGGCGGAAGCGGCGAAGTACGGCATCACCTTGGCAAAAGTATATCCGGGGTCTGTCCAGGTATCGGGAATAGTCACTTCATAGGCAGGATACGTATACGAATTTTCATACGGGTGCGGGCTTTGTTTCGAGGTGGGGTCATCAGACCAGACCCCGCCGCCGTTGTCGAAATGGGCGCTTTGGCCCCTGAAATTGGTAACGGCGAAATACGGGCCTTTAAGCGAGGCGAACACCTTGCCTTCTACAGCGCCGCTATATGAGCCATCGTTCGCGGTGGTGACCCTGGTGGCGGGGTCATAGCTTCTTATCCAGACATACTGGTCCTTTATGGATTTTGAAACCGGTTTGGTCCAATAAGGGGCGTCCTCTGTTACTCCGGCCGGCCAGGGCGAGATCTCATAGACCGTGCCGGTGACCGTGCCGGCAGCGTTTGCATAGCGCAAATCGTTGTATTTAAAAAGAATGCCGCCGTTTGAGGCGTTCACATAATAGATCCAGACGCCGCTGGCCGTATCCGCCGCCCTGACCTTAAGCTTCCAGGCCAGTTTCAAGGCGCCGTCCGCGTCAGCATCCGGAAATATTACCAGCTCCGGTTTCTCAGCCCTGGCCTTAAAGCCGGAGTCGGCTGACGCGGCTCCGGCGGCGGCCGCGGCCGCAATGGCAGGCAGTACGGCGATATTTATATCCGGCTCAAATTTGGACTGGCAGCCCGTCACCTCGCCGGAGGCGTTGACGTGCACCCTGACATAGGCGAATTCAACCGGCAGGGAATTGTAGAGCTGGGCATACTGCAGGTGGGTTACGCCCATAAAGGTCCTGGAGAGCGCGAGCTTAAGCTGGGAGACGTCCACTTTGAACAGGTTTTTATTATCGTTTAAAAAAGCCAGAGCGGCGGCCTCGGGGCCGCCCGGATATTTACGCGTTTTCCCGCCCACCACGGCTTCGGGGAGGGCGGTTTTCGGATTATAACGCACGCGCCAGGCGGAATTGCCGGTTTTTGAAACGAATTTCCGGAAAGCTTCCCGGGCGGAGCGATCAGGCGTTTTGTTCACTTTCCGGAGCGAATCGGACAACGGCGAGATTCTGCGCGCGCTTTTATTGCGCGGCCCGGCCGCAAAGACAGGGTAGAGGGTAGAGGGTATAGGGGAGAGGGTAAAGGCAAACAGACATGTTAAGATAAAAGCGCGTTTTCTGTTACACTTTACGGTATTCATAGAATCAACCCTGTTCCGTAACTACTCAGCCACTAAGACACCAAGGCACAAAGAAAGTTTATGGATCAAACGGTTTGTTGTCTGATTTCCTTCGTGTCTTTGTGACTTTGTGGCCGAGTAGTAACCCTGTTCCGCATGTCTATTCTCACTATTCACTAACCACTATTCACTAATCACTGCCCTTTGCCGCTCTGTGTCTGTTGTCTGGCGAATCTTTTTAATATCTGCAGGGCCGCGGCCAGTCTCACATTTACGCTGGAATCGCTTAAAGCATCCCGCAGGTATGGCTTGACTTCAGCTTCAGCCATGCTTTCAAGCACTTTCAAGGCTTCGGTTTTCACGTCCGGGTTGGCGGAGGCGAAAGCCCGGTCAAGCAGGTCCTTGTCCGGCGCCTGGCCCCCGCTCATAAGTCCTTTGAGCATCGCGATTTTCAGATTTAAATCGGTTGTCTCGCCGTATATTTCCTTCAGTTTTTCAAAAGCTTTTTTATTCCGTATGGCGCTTAAAACCCCTACCGCTTTGAATCGGATGGAGGGGTTCGCGTCATCCGCGAGCTTCAGCAGTTCCGCTATCGCATCCTTCCTGGCGTCCATGCATTTCAGGGCGTCAAGCGCCGCTATTTTAACGCGGCTGGACGTCTCTTTCATAAGCAGGGCGCCAAGCGGTTTCACGGCGCGGGAATTGCAGATCCTGGCGAACACTTTTACGCTCGCATACCTTATTGCTTCGTCCTCGCTTTCCAGCGCGTACAGGAACTGCGCCATCTCGCCGGAGTAACCAAGCCTGGAAAGCTCCCTGGCCGCCACATCCCGGATGGAACCGTAAGCATCGTTCTTAAGCTTGAAAAGGAACTCCGACGCTTTTTCCCCTTTTATCCGCGCGTACGCCTCTATAGCGTGCTCGCGTATTTTGTTCTGGGAAATTATTTTAAGCTCGACCAGCGCGGTATTTCCCACGGGGCCCTGCGCCGGCACATCGTTGATAATGGAGTAAATGATACGCAGTCCGCCCGTCTCTCCCAGTTTCCACAGCGACTCGGCCGCCGCGATGCGCGTATGCTTGTCCGGGTCCGCGAGCAGTTTTTTCAAGAGGCCCGCGGCGGCCTTATTGCCCGTCCGGCCCAGAACCCCGGCCGCCAGCGCCCTGATATCGGAATCCGGACTTTTGACATATGTCACCGCGGTTTCAAGCGCCTTGCGCCCCAGGTCCCGATTGGATATCTCCTGGGCGCCGAGGCCTGCCTGCGCCGCAAGCGTCGCGGCGGGCAGGGGCCCCGCCATAAAAAAGGCTATGACCAGAACCGGCCACAAACTGTGGGTAAATTCCCCGGGAAGGGGTCCCGCCAAAAGCCGCAATTGCCCGCCTGCCAAATGTCCGAACCAGCGCAAGTTGACCATTTGGCGGGCAGGCAGCCCAAAAGTAGTTTTTGCGGCCAGTTCTAAAGCTTTCCCCTGCATATGTATAGCATCTACTATATGTTTGTCAATAACATTAAGGATTAATTACGAAAATGTTGCGCGCCCCCTGCAGGACTCGAACCTGCAACCTACTGCTCCGAAGGCAGCCGCTCTATCCAGTTGAGCTAAGGGGGCAAAAACCGAAAATTGCGGTTAACGTCTCCCCCCCAAGTTTTGAGGGTAGCCATAGCAATTTTCGGAAGGCTAAAGGATAAAGGCTTAAGGATAAAGGAAAAACACTGGAAGCCAAAGAGATTATTCCGCCCTTTAGCCTTTATCCCTCATCCTTTAGCCTTCCCGAAAAATTCAACTAAATTTTTCGGGTTAGCTGCCGCTTGTGAAAGAGCTTGTATTATTATAGAATTTATTTTATCAGCCGGGTAATTTAAGTTCAGGACGCCGTTACCCCGAAAATTGCAGTTGGAGTCGTTTTTACAGAGAAACCAATGGATTGAAATATCTATGGCAATTTTCGGAAGGCTGAAGGATGAGGGATGAAGGATGAGGTAAAAAGCGATTCGGAAACAAGGATTGTTTTCTCCTCCCTTCCGCCAAACAACCGGCGGACCCGCCAGCTTGTTAGGCGGGCAGCCCTCATACCTCATCCCTCCGAATTCCAACTAAGGAATTCGACTTAAGGAGCCGACTATGGGTGGACATTCTCACTGGGCGGGAATAAAGCATAAAAAGGCCATCACCGACGCGAAGAAAGGTAAAATCTTCACCAAGATCATCAAAGAAATAGCCATAGCCGCCAAAATAAGCGGGGGCAAACCGGAGGAAAATCCGCGCCTGCGCAAGGCCATGGAAGACGCCAGGAACGCCAATATGCCCATCGACAACGTGAAGCGCGCCATCATGCGCGGCACGGGCCAGCTGCCGGGCGTGAGCTATGAAGAGATAATGTACGAGGGTTACGGCCCCGGCGGCATCGCGGTCCTGGTGGAAGTCACCACCGACAACCGGAACAGGGTATTCAGCGAAATACGCAAGATCTTTGAAGTCTCCGGCGGAAACCTGGGCAGCACCGGCTGCGTGGCCTGGATGTTCAAGCCGAAAGGCTGTATTACCGTTAAAAAAGCCGCCGCCAGGGAAGAGGAGCTGATGACGCTCGCCCTTGATGCCGGCGCCGAGGATTTTAAGTCGCCGGACGGCTCCGATGAGTACGAAATCATCACCGCGCCCGCGGACTTTGACACCGTCAGGAAAAAGCTGGAGGAGCGCAAGATCCCGATAGTCCAGGCGGAACTCGCGATGCTGGCCGAGAACGAGGTCAATGTGGGAGTAGACAAGGCCCAGCAGGTCGTGAACCTGATGAACGCCCTGGAAGACCACGACGATGTGCAGAAAGTGCACTCTAACTTCAACATTCCGGATTCTATTCTGGCCAAGCTGGAATAAAAACAGGGTATAGGGTAGAGGGGATAGGGTATAGTGAAGAGGGTAGGAACTCCTTAACCCTTTACCCTAACCCCTATACCCTGCGTTAAACTTATGAAAATATTCGGCATTGACCCCGGGCTCGACAGGACCGGCTGGGCTGTCGTTGAAAAAACCGGAAGCGGTCCCCTGAAACTTGCCGCCTCGGGTCTGATCCATACTGAAAAAGGGAAAAACCTGGGAAAAAGGCTTCTTGAAATATTCGACGCTATAACGGCGGAAATGCGGCGTTCGGCGCCGGATGAGATTTCCATAGAGGAAGCGTTCTTTTCCAAGCGCGCGGACACCCAGGCCAATACCACCCACGCCAGGGGAGTGATACTGCTCGCCTGCGAGAAAATGGGCCTGAGGATAAACGCTTACAATCCGAAGACCATAAAAGCGAACTTGAGCGGCAACGGCAACGCGGACAAAAGGCAGATGCAGCGGATAGTGCAGCTCCTCCTGAATCTGAAAGAAATCCCGAAGCCCGACGACGTGGCTGACGCCATGGCCGCCGCCGTCTGCCACATAAGGCTGGGCCCTTTCCGGGCGGCTATGGCAAAAGCCGGCAGCAAAATGCGAGTAAGGATGAAAGATGAGGGATGAAGGATGAGGCAAAAGACGATGAAAAACAAAAATTATTTTTTCATCCCTCATCCCTCCGTCCGCCTGAGGCGGACGAGTTATTTATGATCGCTTATCTCAAAGGGAAACTGATCGTTAAATCGGAAGACCGCGCGGTCATAGAGACCGGCGGCATAGGGTATGAAGTGTTTTTCTGCGCCGAGTCCCTTAAGTCCATGGGGGCTCAGGGAACCGAGACGACGGCGTTCATAGCGGAATCCGTCAGCATGTACGGCGGCACCTCTCTTTACGGTTTTTTGAGCGCCGAGGAAAAAAACCTGTTCGAGCTTTTCCGGGAAGCCGTGCCCAATACCGGCGCGAAAAAGGCTCTCGACTACCTGGGAAAGGCCCTCAAATCCCTGCCCGATTTTAAACAGTCCGTCATAAAGAACGATCTCAAGCTTCTGGTCACCATATTCGGCTTTACGGCAAAAACGGCGGAGAAGCTCATTGCGGCGCTGAAGTACAAAATGCCTGATTTTGAAACTTCCGGCGAGGAAAAGATCCGCCGCGCGTGGAAATCCGGCGCTTACGCCCAGGTGCTGAGCGCGCTTGCCACGCTCGGTTTTAAGGCGGGAGAGGCCAAAGCGGCGCTTGACGCGGCCGAGGCTGAAGACCCGGCAGGCCCGGAGAACGCGGAACAACTGTTAAAAAGGACGCTGAAGCGGCTCTCGCCGAAATAACGGAGAGGGTTTAAGGGGTTTAGGGTCTTAGGGTTTTAGGGTAAAAAAATTCACCTTTACCCTTAGCCCCTCAAACCCTTAACACCTTAAACCCTAAACTCCAGACGAATATTAATGGCTCTGAACTCTGCTTCCTTATGACCAGTAAAGACGACATATTATCCGCGAAGCCCACGGGCGAAGAGCTTAAATATATGGACGCGAGCCTGAGACCCCGGAATCTCGGAGAATTCGTGGGACAGGATAAGCTCAAAGACAATCTGCGTGTTTTTATAGACGCCGCTAAAGGCAGGAAAGAGCCGCTTGACCATTGTCTTTTCTATTCCCCCCCGGGCCTGGGAAAAACCACGCTCGCGCATATCCTGGCCGTGGAAATGGGAGTGAACATTAAGATCACTTCGGGGCCGGTCCTGACCAAGCCCGGCGATCTGGCCGCCATGCTCACCACGGAACTGGCCGAAGGCGACATCCTTTTTATAGACGAGATACACCGCCTAAACGCCGCGGTGGAAGAGGCCTTATACCCGGTAATGGAGGACTTTTTATTTTTTATAAGCACCGGAACCGGTCCCGGCTCCACTACGCTTAAACTGGCGGTGCCGCGGTTCACCCTGGCGGGCGCCACCACGAGAAGCGGGCTGCTGACCGGGCCGTTAAGGGACCGCTTCGGCATAGTGTTCAACCTCGGCTTTTACTCGCAGTCCGACATAGAAAAAATACTGGCGCGGTCCGCCGGGATACTTAAAGCCGAGGCCAGGCCGGAGGGCTTAAGCCATATAGCCAGGCGCTCCCGCGGCACGCCCAGGATAGCCAACCGGCTCCTTAAGCGGGTCCGCGACTTCGCGCAGGTAAAGGCCGACGGCGTCATTACGCGGGAGGTTACGGTCGACGCCATGGATTCCCTTGAAATAGACCCGGAAGGCCTTGACCAGCTTGACCGCAGGCTTTTACTGACCATAGCCGAGAAATTCGGCGGCGGGCCCGTGGGCCTGGAAACGCTCGCCGTAAGCGTCAGCGAAGAAATAGACACTTTGACCGACGTAATAGAGCCTTACCTCATGCAGATCGGCTTTCTTCAGCGCACCGCCCGGGGCAGGACGCTGACCCCAAAAGCCTACAAGCACCTCGGGCTGAAGCCGCATCCGCAGGAAAAACTCTTTTAATGCTACGGTTTCTGGTCTCCGTCCTTCTCTCACTTTCCTTCCCCGCCTCGGCCGCGGATTCCGGCGACGGGAACGGCGCCGTCATAAGAGTGGCAATCGCCAGGAATACGCCGCGGTTCACGCTCAAGACCTCGAACAGGGTGTACGCGATCGAAATCAGAACCGGGCAGAAATACATGCTGCTTGAAAACTCCTCTTACGAGATACGGTATATCGATCCTTCCCGGCTGGCGCTGGCGGGGACTACGCTTGAGTCCCCGGTAAAGCTCCTTTCCTCCGACGGCGGCGAGAAAGTGAAGCTTAACGGCCGCTTCTATAAAGGCGACATTTTCATTAAGACCGCGCCGGTCGAAAAGCTGGAGGTCATAGAACAGCTTTCCATTGAGGATTATCTTTGCGGAGTGCTGGGGGTGGAGATGAGCCCGGACTGGCCTCTTGAAGCGCTTAAGGCGCAGGCGGTGGCCTCGCGCACCTACGCCCTTAAGAACATAAATCCGAAAAAGGATTATGACCTCACGGACGGCGCGGAGATGCAGGTTTATAGCGGCGCCGCCGCCGTAAATTCAAGGATTATCAAAGCCGTAAATTCCACCAGGGGCGAAGTGCTCACCTATAAAAGGAAACTGATAACCGCTTTTTTTCACGCCTGCTGCGGCGGGCACACGACAAGCGCCGGCGCCGCGTGGAGCGGAGCCAGCATTAAACCCCTGGCCGGCGTTAGGGACCCTTTTTGCTCGAATTCACGGCATTTCCGCTGGGATTTCTATATCACGGCCAGAGACCTGCTGGCTTTTATACAGAAACGCGGCTCCACGGCGCTGAAGATAAAAGGCGTGCGGATATATAAAAAGGACCGCTCCGGCCGCGCGCGGACTTTGCGGTTCACGACAGATGCCGGCTCCGTTACCGTTCCGGCTTCCGACCTGCGCAAACGCTTCGGCGCCTCCGACATAAGGAGCACGTTCATTACCCGCGTAACTCGGGCCGGCGGCGGCTATAAATTCAAAGGCAAAGGCTGGGGGCACGGCGTGGGCATGTGCCAGGACGGCGCCAGACAAATGGCGCTGAACGGCAAAAACTATAAAAGGATACTCAAACACTATTATCCGGGCGCCGCAATAGACGATGTAAAATAAAAAACAGCTGCTCAGCTATTAAACCATAGAACGCTGATAACGCTGATTTTTAGTAATTACTCAGCCACTAAGACACCAAGGCACAAAGAAAGTTTATGGATCAAACGGTTTATTGTCTGATTCCCTTCGTGTCTTTGTGACTTTGTGGCTGAGTAGTAACGATTTTTATGATTAAACATGATCTGCGTCCATCACATTCATCTGCGTCATCTGCGTTCTGGTATTGCTGTTGAGTAGTTACAGTAAAAACAAGAAATGCCTAATCGGAACTTATCGGAATTCTCAAAACTCGATATCGAACCGCTTATAGCCGCAAAACCGGCCGAGCCGCGAGACTCCTCGCGGCTTCTGGTCGTGGACCGGAAAAGCGGGACAATAACGCATAAAGCCTTCAGAGACCTGCCGGACCTCCTGGCGCCTTCCGACATCCTGGTTCTTAACCGAAGCAGGGTCTGGAAAGCCGGGCTCCCGGCCGCGCGGCCGGCCGGCGGGAAAACGGAACTGCTGCTTATGAAGCCCGCTGATCCGGGGCTGAAGGCCTGGAAAGCCCTGGCCCGCAAGATCCGGCCGGGACAAAAACTTGTCTGCCGGGGAGGCGCCGAGGCCCAATGCCTGCGCCGGGAGCCGGACGGCAGTTTTCTTTTTGAATTTTCGGCGGCGCTCGACTCCGCCTACCTTGAAAAAAACGCCGAGGTCCCGCTTCCGGGATATATTTTGAAGGCCAGAAAAAAAGCCGGCTTCAAACCGGCTTCGGGCGAGGATGAGCGGCGCTATCAGACGGTGTTCGCGAGCGAGCCGGGTTCCATAGCGGCGCCCACCGCGGGTTTTCATTTCACCCCCGGTTTGATGGAAAGGCTGAAAGCCAGGGGCGTCAAGGCGGTTTATGTGACCCTTCATATAGGCTGGGGCACATTCAAACCCGTCAGAAGCGGCGATCCCGAACGCCATGTAATGCTGGGCGAGGATTGCTCCCTCTCCGGGGAAACGGCGGACGCAATTAACGCGGCAAAAAGAAGCGGTTCAAGGATAGTCGCCGTCGGCACTTCCTCTATGCGCGCGCTTGAGACCTTTGCCGGCGAAAACGGCCTGCTCGTTCCCGGCGCCGCGCTTGCGGAGCTTTTCATCCGCCCCGGACACCGGTTCAGGGCGGCGGACGCTTTCTGCACCAATCTGCACGTGCCCTCTTCCGCCCCCCTTTACATGACGGCCGCTTTCGCCGGCAGGGAACTGCTTTTCAGCGCCTACAGCCGCGCCGTGGAGAATAAATACCGGTTTTACTCGTATGGCGACGCGATGCTGATTCTGTAGAGGATATTATTGCTGGTATGCCGGGCGGCTAGACGGCTAGGCAGCACAGCAACTAAAAATGTGGAACTCCTTAAAAAGCTGTCCAGCCGCCTAGCTGTCCAGCTGCCTAGCATTTAATTATGAACCACTTTGAAGTCATCAAAACCGACCCCGCCGGCCGGGCCCGGATCTGCCGCCTGAAGACCGCCGGCGGCGTGATCCATACCCCGGTTTTCATGCCGGTGGCCACCCAGGGCACGGTCAAGACCGTTTCCGAGGGCGACCTTAAAGCCATAGGGACCGAGTGCATACTTGCCAACACCTACCATCTTTATCTGCGGCCGGGCCTGGAGGCGCTGGAGAAATTCGGCGGCCTTCACGGCTTTATGAACCACCGCGGGCCCATCCTGACCGATTCCGGCGGCTACCAGGTCTACAGCCTGAGCCACCTCCGAAAAATTACCGACAACGGCGTTCATTTCAGCTCGCATATCGACGGCAGCCCCCATTTTTTCACGCCCGAGCGGGTCATTGACTACCAGGCAAGGATCGGCTCCGATATCCGTACCTGCCTGGACGTCTGCGCAGGGAACCCGGCCGGGCGCGCCGAGGCCGCCGAGGCCCTGAGAAGAACCAGGATCTGGGCGCAGCGCTCCAAAGAACATTTTGCGAGAACTACCTCCCATATAGAGGAAAGTAAAAGACCGCTGCTGTTCGGCATCATACAGGGCGCCGCTTTTGGGGACCTGCGCAAAGAAGCCGCGCTGCACATGGCCGAAACGGTGGACCCCGACGGCTTCGCCGTGGGCGGCCTTTCGGTCGGGGAGACAAAGAACCAGATGCACCGCGCTTTGGCCGTGGTGACCGAGAACCTGCCTAAGGACCGGCCCGTCTACTTCATGGGGCTCGGCAGTCCCGAAGACATCTGGGAGGCGGTGGAGTCCGGCGCCGACATGTTCGACTGCGTTCTGCCGACCAGGAACGCCCGCAACGGCCAGGCCCTTACCTCCCGCGGCAAGCTTTACATAAAGAACGCGCCTTTCAAGCTGGACGAGTCACCGCTGGACCCGGACTGCGATTGCGAGGCCTGCAAAAATTATTCAAAAGCGTATCTCTCCCATCTCTTCAAGGCCAAAGAGCTGCTGGTGAGCCGGCTGCTGTCCATCCATAACCTGCGTTTCCTGATAAACCAGACCGGAATAATGCGGGAAGCGATAAAGAACGGGGACTTTCCGGCCAAAAAAAAAGCGTTTGACGCCGCGTATTTCCGCGACACCCCCCGCCCCAAGCGCGATTAACCCGATACCATAGGAATTTCCTTTTTTGGTTGTTGCAGCGGCGGGATTACTATCCCGCAATCGGGGTTAAGGCATTTGCCGTAAAAAATTTGTTAGAATATTAAACGTAACTATTCAGCCACTAAGACACCAAGGCACAAAGAAAGTTTATGGATCAAACGGTTTGTTGTCTGATTTCCTTCGTGTCTTTGTGACTTTGTGGCTGAGTAGTTACTATTAAACAGTAAAATCCGGCAAGAGGTGATTTTGCCGGTTACATAAAGGAGCCGCGATGAATCAGAACGCTTTAATGCAGTTCGTGCCGTTAATTATAATAATGTTCATATTTTATTTCCTGCTGATAAGGCCGCAGCAGAAACAGATGAAAGAAAGGAACGCCATGCTTGCGAACCTTAAAACCGGCGACAAGGTGCTTACCAACGGCGGGATTATCGGGCTGATCATCGGCATCAGGGAAGACGAACTGGAAGTGGAAATCGCCAAAAGCGTCAAAGTCACCATGGTAAGGTCCTCGGTGGCCGGCCTTGCAAATCAGAAAAAATAGTCACCGGCGGAGCCGCCTCTAAGGAGATTTATGAACACCTTGCACTGGAAATTAGGCCTTGCGCTGGGCCTCCTGATACTTTCGGTCTGGCTCCTGTACCCTACCGTGGAATGGTACACAAAGCCGGCGGATGAAAGGAGCAAGCTTGAAGCCATCAAAATGCGCCCCAAGAAACTGCTCAATCTGGGCCTGGATCTGCGGGGCGGCACCCACATGCTGCTGGAACTGGACGTCGAGAAACTTGATAAGAAAACGGATTTAGCCGACGCCCTTGCCCGCGCCATCGAGATCATCCGCAACAGAATAGACCAGTACGGCGTGGGGGAAACCCCCATCTCCAGGCAGGGCGAACGCTGGATCTCCGTGGACCTGCCCGGCATCTCCAACACCGAAGAAGCTGAAGATCTTATAGGCAGGACCGCGCTGCTTGAATTCAGGCTGGTGAATACCAGTCCCGAAGCGGAGAATGCCCTGACCAGGGTCGCCGAACTTAACGAATCCCCTTTCGCCAAAGACGGCGCGCTTAACCCGGAAATAGCCAAACTGATGCCGAAAGGCGCCCGGCTGTTCAGGGCCTCCAGCGACGAAGACGGCGCCCGGACGAAATATTATGTTCTGGAATCTACCGTCTCCATCACCGGCGCCTATCTTGAAAACGCCAGGGTTCAGACCGACAATCAGTTCGGCACTCCCAATATCGCGTTCACCTTTAATAAGGAGGGCGGCAAGATTTTTGAGAGTTTTACCGGAAATAATGTCGGCAAATACCTCGCCATCGTGCTTGACGATGTGGTGCATTCCGCCCCGGTCATAAAATCCAGAATAGGCGGCGGCTCCGGGGTCATAGAAGGCTCTTTCACCATAGAGGAAGCCAGAAACCTTGCGATCGTGCTGCGCGCGGGCGCCCTGCCGGCCCCGGTGAGGATAATAGAAAAAAGAGTCGTCGGCCCCGATTTGGGAGAAGACTCCATCAAAAAAGGCCTGACCGCTTCCGTGGTCGGCTTTCTGGCGGTCGTCCTGTTCATGATGGTCTATTACAAGGCCGGCGGCCTTGTCGCAAATATCGCCCTCGGCATGAACTTCGTGCTGCTGATAGCGGCAATGAGCTATTTCTCGGCCACGCTTACGCTGCCCGGCATAGCCGGCATGATCCTAAGCCTGGCGATGGCCATAGACGCGAACGTTCTTATCCTTGAGAGAATGCGCGAGGAACTGGCGTTGTCGAAGCCTATTCAGCTGATCATCCCTACCGCCTACGACAAAGCCTGGAGCGCGATCCTGGATTCCAACGTCACCACCTGGATAGCGGCCATTTTCCTGTTCCAGTTCGGTTCGGGTCCCGTCAAGGGCTTCGCCGTCACGCTTACCATCGGCCTGTTGTGCGGTATGTTCACTTCGGTATTTATCACCAGGGCCATTTATGAATTCTGGCTTACTTCCAACCCCAAGGAGCTTAGCGTATGATGATCCTCATCGGAAAGACAAATATCAATTTCATAGCTAAGCGGCACATATTTTTTGCCGTTTCAGGCCTCGCCCTGGCCGTGGGCATCGTTTCCGTGGCGGTCAAAGGCGCGAACCTGGGCCTTGATTTCACCGGCGGAACGCTTCTTCAGGTGAAGTTTGACAAGCCGATAACCATTTCGGAGGTCAGGCGGGCCGTAAAAGCCGCCGGCATAGAAGCCGGCATTCAGACCTTTATCGGCCGGAACGCCTTCGCCTTAAAAGTCAAAGGCAGGCAGGAAAACGTTAATGAGATAGCCGATAAGCTCCTTCAGAGCCTTAAGTCCAATATCCAGGGCAATACTTTTTCGGAAGAAAGAAGGGATTATGTCGGGCCGGTGGTCGGCAGGGACCTTAGCAAGAAAGCCCTGTTCGCCATAATACTTTCCCTGTTCGGCATCATCATTTACGTGGCGTTCAGGTTCTCGAACCCCGTCTGGGGCGCGGCGGGCGTTATCGCGCTGCTGCATGACGTGTTTGTGACCTTCGGCGCCATGTCCATAACCAACCGGGAAGTGGACCTGGTGGTCGTGGCGGCGCTTTTGACCATAGCCGGCTATTCCATCAACGACACGATAGTTATCTTCGACCGGATGCGCGAGAATATAAGAAAGTTTCCCAAAATGCTGCTCGGCGAGCTGATCAACGTCAGCGTCAACGAAACGCTCTCAAGGACCCTTATCACGAACATGTCGGTTCTGGGCATAGTGCTGATACTTTTCATATTCGGCGGCGACGTCATAAACAACTTCGCGTTCGCCATGCTGGTGGGCAGTATTGCCGGCACTTATTCCACCATAGCCATCTCCACCCCGCTGGTCTATCAGTGGGAGCGCCGGAGGAAGTAAGCAGCCCGCTGGACAGCTAGACAGCGTGACAGCTGGACAGCTTTTTAAAGGAATTATAGACCTTATAGCTGCCCAGCCGTCTAGCTGCCTAGCCGTCTAGCTTACCCACATATGGAGCGACAGTGCGCAAGATAAAAAAGTTCAAGATTCCCATCTACAGCTACGACATCTTGCGCAAGGCCAAAAAGCGTAAAATAGATCTGTTCGCTTTAGGGCTGTCCGCGCAGGAAAGCGCCAAAGAATATATAGCCTCGATTGCCGCCGCCATAGAGCCCGCCGTTGTTTTTGATTTCCTGGGACCGGAAGACCCGCTTGCCAAAGGTCCGGGGCCTCTTGAAGGCGGGGCGCTCACCCTGGGCGTCATCACTTTAGGCGCCGCTTTCGCGGACAAGCTAGGGGGCATTAAGGAACCCGGCCTTTTCAGGCTGGCGGAAACGGCCGCGCTGGTATTCGGCGACACGGGCCTTAAAGTCATAACCGAACTTATAGCGCAGGAAACCGGAATGGAAGGCTTTGAACCCGGCGGCGCCGAGTACCTGTACGCCTGCCCGGAGCCTGAAGCGGAAAACCGGCCGGCGGCCTGCCCGCCTCCGCCAAACAGTCCGGCGGATCCGCCTCCGGCGGAAAGCGACCAACCGGCGCCGGTTTGCACACCCGGCAGACGGGCCGGCACGAACCCCGGGATCATAGCGTCGGCATTAGCAAGGCTCCAGGCCGATAAAATAGGGGTCAGATTTGAGAACGGAGCGCTCAGCCCGAAATATTCCTTCCTTTTCGCCATCCCCTGGCTGTCCAGGAAAAAGAAGAAAATATCCGCCGCTCCCCGGAATTGAAAGGCTAAAGGATAAAGGCTGAAGGATGAAGGAAAAGATACAACGGTTTTTTCGCCCCTTAGCCTTTATCCCTAATCCTTTATCCTTCCCGAAAAATTCAATTGAATTTTTCGGGTTTATCCACCGCCTGGCGGCTCTGGCCGTGTGTCTTTACCTGAGGCTGGTGGGGTTTACTACTTCCATTAAGTTCCACGGCGCGTCCGTTCCTCCGCCTCAGGCTGACGCTGAAGCCGCGGAGGCCGCGCCCTCGGGAGTTGGGCAGGTCATATACGTCATCTGGCACTGCCAGCAGGCCTTCCTGATTTACGCCCATCGCGGCCGGGGCATAACCGCGCTGGCAAGCAGAAGCAGGGACGGGGAATATGCGGCGGAGCTGCTGAAGCGTTTCAATTATGTCCTGGTGCGCGGCTCCACCAGTTCCGGCGGCCTGCGGTCCCTGATCCAGCTTATCCAATGCGCCCGGGACGGCCGCACGCTGGCCATCACGCCGGACGGCCCGAAGGGCCCGGCCCGCAAAGTGCAGAAAGGCGCGGTTTACCTGGCCCGGAAAACGGGCCTGCCTGTAATAGCCATAGCCGGCGCTCTGACTAATAAGATTTCGGCCCGCTCCTGGGACCGGTTCCAGATACCCCTCCCGTTCGGCAAAGCCGTTATCGCCTATTCGGCGCCGTTTTACGTCGCGCAAGCGTCCAGCCTTGAAGAAAAGGCGGCGGAGCTTGAAAAGATCCTGAATGAAACCGAACTTAAGGCCGAAGAACTGCTTAAGGCCGGGAACAACAGTTGATAAGTGGGGAACGGCAGGAGATAAAGTTGTTAGAGTAAATACTCTCTTACTTAGTTACTACTCAGCCACAAAGTCACAAAGACACGAAGGAAATCAGACAACAAACCGTTTGATCCATAAACTTTCTTTGTGCCTTGGTGTCTTAGTGGCTAGTTACCTTACTTATCAACTTGTCAACCAGTCAAATTATCAACTCCTGCGCTACTATGGGAACGATCCTCTTTTTTTTCTACAACCTCCTTACCCCATTCATAGCATTGCTATATCTCGTCTTTTTTATTTTTTCGCCGCGCCGGAGATTGTTGAGAAGTTTTCTTTCCGAACTGGGCGAAAGATTCGGGGTTTCCGGGGCGGCTCTGCCGGAGAAGCCGATCTGGCTTCACGCGGCGTCCGTGGGCGAAGCTAAAGCCGTTAAAAACCTGGCGGCAATCCTTAAGGAGAAATTCCCGGCGGCCGCCGTTATGATAACCACCTCCACCTGGGCCGGACGGACGGAGGCGCTGAAACTCACCCCTCACGCGAGACTCTTGCCGCTTGATTTTTATCCGTTCATGAAAAAGTTCATAACCAGGGCCAGGCCCGGGATACTGCTGATAGCCGAAACGGAGATCTGGCCCAATATGCTCGTCTGCGCGGCCGCGGCCGGGGTTAAAATCTGCATAATAAACGGGCGCATGTCGCAAAAAACGCTCATCCTTTACCGGATCTTCTTTCCGCTGACGGCCAAAATCTTCTCGGGCGTGGAAAAGATACTCGCGGCTAGCGTCCCGGACGCCGCCAACTACGCCAAACTCCTGAAAGACGACTCAAAAGTCGCCGTCACCGGGAACATGAAATATGACGCACTGGATACCGGGCCGGATAAACTTGAAGGGATAAACGTCTTTCTGAAAAAAATATCCTGGACGGGAAAAACCGTCTGGACCGCGGCCAGCACCCACCGGGGCGAAGAAGAAGCGATATTGGACTCCTACCTGGCTCTCAAAAAAACCAGCCCCGGTTTAAAACTGGTCATTGTCCCCCGCCACCCGGAGCGGGCCGGGGAGACACGGGCGCTGCTGGCCCTTAAAAACATCCCCTTTATCGTCTGGAGCGATAGAGCTAGAGGGATGTTTCCATACTCCTCCCCCTTTATGGGGAAGGGCGAGGGTGGGGGCAGTCCCGACTGCCTGCTGGTAGATGAAATTGGCTGGCTTATAAATTTCTATTCTCTTTCCGCCGCCGCGTTTGTGGGCGGGACGCTGGTGAACGTGGGCGGCCATAACCTGCTTGAACCGGCTTCTTTTTCAAAGCCGGTCCTGTTCGGACCTTATGTGCAGAACACCAGGGAAGCCGCTGAAATGCTTTTAAAAACGCGCGGCGGATTCATGGTTGAGGACGGAGAGGAATTGCGCGCGAGGCTCGCCGTCCTGCTGAAAGACCCCAAGCTCTTAAAAACCGCCGGCGGCAACGCCAAAAAAGCCCTTGAAAACCTCCAGGGCGCCACAGCCAAAACGATCGCGATAATAGAAAAATATGTAGCTGCTCAGCAGCAAGAAAACCACGGAGACACAGAGAACACAGAGAAACACGGAGGAAAAACTCCGTGAAACTCCGTGCTTTCTGTGCCTCTGTGGTGAGCAGTTACAAGGAATTCAGGATTATACGCATATTACTATTATTATTCATCCCCGTTCTGCTGTTCGCGGGGGAAAGCGGCTGGAACACCCGGTGGACGTCCCATTTCCTGATCCACCAGGAAAACAGCCGGTCCGCTAAGGGGGTCGGCGCGGAGATGGAGAAGATCTTCCGCGGCCTGCGGAAAGAACTGTGGTCATTAAGTTCGTGGATGGACACGGAAAAGGTGGAGGTATATCTTTATAAGGACCGCAAAAGCTATCTTGAGGGCCGGTTCAAGCCGCCTGAATGGTCCGGCGGAATGGTTTATAAATCCGGGCGTCGCGGCGCGCAATGGTCGCTGGCCGTATATGAGCCCTTCAGCCCGAAAACCGTCGCCCATGAACTGACGCATTTATATTTTGCGAGTTTCTTTAAACGGGTTCCCGGGCGCCTCCCTCTTTGGCTTAACGAGGGCCTGGCTGTAATGATGGTGGAGGAGACGGCCGGCCGGGTGAAGCCCTCGTACCGCGGGCCTCCCGTGGACAAGGCGATCCCGGCGGAGGTTTTCTTAAAGCTGAAGAAGATCCCAAATTCCGATTCCGGTTCCGTGCAGGATTTTTATTCGCAGGCGCACAGCGTCGTCCGCTTTCTTAAAAAGGGGAATTCCCCGTTCAAATTTGAGAAATTCTGCCGGCAGCTGCGGGACGGGGAACAGGTTGAGCGCGCTTTATTCAGCGCTTACGGCTTCGGCAGCATGGAAAAGTTCGAGAAGGCCTGGAAAAAATGGGCCGCCCCGCCCGGCCCCGGCAAGTAATCCTTATTTCGTAACCACTCAGGTAGCCGCAGGCTTTAGCCTGCGTCCGCCTAAGGCGGACGACTATTTTCCCTTTTTCAATACAACATTAAAGGTGTTTCTTCAATCTTGCCGATTACCGGATTCACTTTAATGCCCAACATCTCTAATGTAACGCAGCCTATTAAAACTTTGTCTATGATATCGGATATCCAGATTGTCTGAATATCCTCTTTCTTGCCGATAGTGATAATAATTCTGCCCTTGTCTATTTCAATATTCCCCGCGCCGGTTTCAACCTGTTCCCTCATAAATGTTTGAATGCCTAATTCATCAGCAAGAACTCTTGGTATGGTGGTTAAAGTAGCGCCGGCATCTATCAATCCTTTCACATCTTTAGCCCTGGTTTTATCGGTGTTTGCTATATGCACATCAATCGTAACTACTCAGGCCTGTCTCGCGCAAAGCCGCAAAGCTCGCAAAGAAAAGTCCAAACCCCGAATTATAAGCCATTTACAAATTGTATTATGCATCCTTTCTTTGCGCCTTTGCGCCTTTGCGCGAGTATCAGTTTTGATTAAATTCCTGATAACTTTATCCCGCTACCTGAGCAGTTACCATTAATCCATGTATGACCCATATTTTTGTCTCCTCTGGTTTTACTCTGTTTAAATAAATGGTGTCTGTCCCTGATTTTTTTATAAACTTTGAATCTTTAAACAACGTCCCCTATCCCCTGTCCGCCGAAGCTGTAGTGGCGGAAGGGGGGAGGAGGTTTGCTTCCAGGGCTTAAGTGACCGGCATTACCCTCAAGCCTGCGCGTTTTGCGCCTTTTTGCGGCACTCATCAAACTGCCTCTCTGCGACCTCTGTGGTGAAATTCTTTAAATAAATGGTGTCAATAAATGGTGTCTATCAGTTTTGTCAGTTGCAGGTGCAATTTCCGGTTGTTGTGTCAATAGCCACGCAGTAACCGAGGTCGGCGGCTGTTTTTAAACAAACAACCTGGCCTACCGATGCAGTGCCAAGAGCAGCTTTTGTGGTATCGTATACCGTTATGTTTCCGGTGCCATCAAATGACACACCGTTTATGGTCCTGGCAGTAGTAAGCTTGGTCGCGGAAAAAACCGCTTTAACACTATCAGCAGTATTATCCGCGCTGCCCAACCCGACATCCGACTTGGTTACGGTTACATTGCCTGAAAGGGCTTGACCATTGACAGTCCTTGTGGTCGGAACTTTTGAGGAATCGTATATCGTTATATTTGCGGTGCCGTCAAATGCCACCGTGTTTATGGTCCTGGCGGTAGCAAGCGCGGTCGCGGTAGCCGCGAGGCCGGTGTCATTGCCGGTACCGCCGTTGGCGACGGCGACGGTGCCGGTAACATTGGCGGCGGTGCCGGAGACATTGATGCCCCAGGTGCCGCCGATGATGCCGGCCTGGGTCTTGATCTGGGTCGTAAAATTAGCCAGCGTGTAATACCTTAGAAAAGCATCACTTGATGCGTATACTCTGGTAATCGGGGTTGTGCCGTTGTTGCCGGAAACAGTATTTATCCAGCCAAGATAGGTATAGGTGTCGGCGCTGGTCCTCACCACCTGGTTGGCGCTAGGAGCGACTCCTGCGGCAGCGGCGTACAGCCCGTCCACCTTATCGGCATTGCCGACGGTGACATTGGCGGGCGATACATAGCGCAGGAATTTATCCCCGCCCCATTCCCCCGCAAGGTACTCCGGATTGTCGGTCCTGACATTTGCGTCCATATTGAAGTAATTGGCGTAGACATAGCCCGGAAAAGTTGTGTTGCCACTCGCATCCAGTAATGTGGCTGTCCGGACAAGGGTTCCCCACGGGTTGCCGCTCAAATCCTGGTATTGCCGGACATAGATCGGCTCCGTCCCGTCATCGGCAGTGGCTATCTCCAGGTAACCATTGTTATAACCCGTATCTCCACCCCTGGCTCTGATATAATCATTAGTTCCGACGGTAGCCTGAATATAACTTGAGCCGCCTGTAGTAGTGCCGTTAAATTGGTTGGCCGTAATGGTGCTGGCGGAAAAATCGCCGTTGGCGTCGCGCCGGACTATGGTGTTGCCGACATTGGCGTCGGTGGACCGCACCCAACTGGGCGCGGCGGCCCCGTTGGCCTGCAACAGGTAATTGGCCGCGCCGGCCCCCAGCATGGCCGTGGTGTTGGCCGCCGACTGATACGGGACCGAACCCAAAGCCCCGCCTGCAAGATGCGTGGCGGTGGACGCCGTGCCGCCGAAAGTGACGGCCGTGATGTTGCGGGCGGCAAAATCGCCGCCGGCGTCGCGCCGCACTATCGTATCCCCCACATTGGACCTGGTGGACTGAATCCAACTGGGCGCGGCGGTGCCGTTGGCCTGCAGCAGATAATCGGCCGCGCCGGCCGCAAGCGCGCTCGTGACTCCGAGGCCGGAGAAATACGGCACCGCGCCGGTCGTGGCCGCGCTCAGGTCAGACCCGGTGCCGCCGTTGGCGGCGGGCAGTATCCCGCTGACCTCGCTGGTCAATGCCACGTTCCCCGCCGTAAAAGCGGAGCCCCCGCTGGCATGCACTACGCCCGTCAGGGTGGCGGCGCCCGTGCCGCCGTTGGCGACAGGCAGTATCCCGCTGACCTCGCTGGTCAAGACCACATTGCCCGCGGTAAAAGCGGAGGTCCCGCTTGCGTGCACCACGCCCGTCAGGCTGGTCGCGCCCGTGCCGCCGTAAGGAACCGTTATCGTGTCGCCGTTCCAGGTCGTGTTGGACAGCACGCCTCCGGCCGACATCCTCTGCGTGCCGCCGGTCCGTAACACACCGGACAGGTTGATGTCCCCGGCCGCGTCCAGTTTATATTGCGGGCTATTCGTGCCTATGCCGGTCATCCCGCCCGGCGCCGTGGAAAGATAGACATCGTTGGTAACGATCAGCGCGTTAAAAATGGCCGCCGAGGCCGAGCGCTGCTCGATGTTGCCGTCCACCACTATATTGCCGCCCACTATCAGGTCTTCCTTATTGTCGGAAGCATAAGGGTTGTAGGGCGTGCCCAGCACCAGATCCCCGCCCCTGATATTGAGCTTTGCTACGGGGTATTGCGTGCCTATGCCCACGTTGCCGCCCGTGTTCAGCACCAGCCCGTCCAGCGCGCCCGCGCGCAGTATGACTTTGCCGGTATTGTTCAGATCGGCGTCGGACTGCACCACGGCGTCCTCATTATGCGAGATGGCGCCCGCCGAAAGGCCGCCGAGATCGGCGCTGGTCAGGGTGGTGCCGTCGGCAAATATAATGCCGTTGGAAACGGAACCCGTTATCCTTATGTTCCCGTTGACGGTAAGCTTCCAGTTCGGGTCGAGCACAGCCGTTCCCATGCCCACATTACCCATCCAGGAACTGACGAAAATGGCCGGCGTGGTGTTGTTGGTGCCGGTGGAAACCCAGAACACACTGTTGTAGATCCGGTAATAGTCGCCGTCCACCAGCGATTTGGTGTTGCCGACGACGAGGGCCAGGTTATTGCCGGTCTGGGTTTCAAAGCGCGCCGCCTCCGTTGGCCCGCGGTAGAAATAAAGCTTTGAATTGCCGGTTCCGGCGCCGGACAGCAGATACGCCGAGGCGTCGTCGTTGGCGACCAGGCCGCCGCCTATCTGCAGATACTGCGACGGCGCGAAGCTGAAGTTTGCCGCGCCGATGCCCAGGCGGTTGGAAACGAGAATATCGCTTAAAGCCGCAACCGGGTTGGTAAAGGTGTTCAGCCCCGTGAACGTCTGGGTGGACGCCAGGTAGCCGGGAAAACCCTGGTCGGACCCCACGCGGCCGATCACCGTCAGGTCGCCGTATATGGTCGTCGAGGAAAGATGCACCCAGCTGCCCAGGCCGGAGTTGGCGGTGAAATTTCCGTCTACGGTCACCGCGCCGGAGAATGCGCCGGTGGCGGCGATTACGCCGTCGGACCTCACGCTGCCGCGCACATGAAGCTTCTCTTTGGGGCTGTCCGTGCCGATGCCCACATTGTAGCTGTTCGTCTGCTGGAGAAGAAGATGATAGTTGTCTTCGGAGCGGACCTCGTTCAAGAGATTGGCCCAGGGCGATTTAGAATAACCGCCTATCGCCACCCGGGCGCCGCGCACGCCCGTGTTGGCCGCGATGTCGCCCGCAGCCTGGAAATTATCGACGGGATCGGCAAGCCCGCCCACGCTCACGTTGCCGCCGGTGCTGATCCTCATCGCCTCGACGCCGGCGCCGCTGGGCCCGCCGGTCAGGAAAATCATCGGCTGGTACTGGCCCGTACCACCTTTTTCCTGATAAAATTCCAGGCCGTTGGAGGTCATGGCTATGACGCCGCGCGTATAATTGACCGGGGTCCCCGTGGATGTGTCAACCTGCGTGTAAAGTTCCAGCGCGGAGGAATTGGGGGAATCATTATCCCTCGGCATCAGCCTGAAAACCGCGTTGGCCGAGGTCTTCGGCCTGGACACCAGATAGCCGCGGGGATAGATGGCGAAATTGCCGGCCGTGTTGGCGATGTTCCCGCTGACCTCCAGCCTCTCCGACGGCGCGGCCACGCCCACGCCCAGGTTGCCGTTTGAGGCCAGCACGCGCGCCCGCTCGGTGTTGTAGATCTGCAGGATGATATCCCCGGCCCCCGAATTGTCCGAGTCGGAGATGACGACGGCGTCCGAAGGATTTGTAAGGTTGCCCGCACCCGCCACGCCGGCCGTGTTCTGAACCGTCCCGTCCGGAAAATAATACCCGTCGCTTAAAATCCTTATGCCGCCGTTGACCGTAAGCTTCTTGTCCGGGTACAGCGGATTGGACGACATGTCGCCTATGCCTACATTGCCGGAAGCCGTGGCCAGCAGGACCTGGCAGGCGGCGGTCAGCGTTGACACTGAAATGGAAGCGCCGTCTTCAATTTTCTTCGCCACTATGGCGTAAACAGCGCTGCTCAACGGCTCCCTCGGAGACAGCACTTCGCTTTCCACTCCGATGCGCACCTGCACTTCCAGATACAGCTGTTCCGCGCGGGAAAAAACGTCCCAGCACGGGGCTATCGAAGCGCTGAAGATGCCCTGAGTGGCGGTCACCTTTATTTCAGAACCCGGACAGCCCGGCGTCGGCCAGCGCAGCGTCCCGCCTTCGGCGGCGTTGTATAGGCTGAATGTCAGGTGCACGTCGCCGGTGACGGGCGTGTTATCCCGTTCAAGGCGGCCCTGGTAATTCAGCGAACCGGGAACCGCGCCGGGCGTTATTTCCCCGGCCAGGGCGGGAAAAACAAAAACGCACAGTAAGCTGGACGCTAACGCAAGCTTTTTAAA
>JAHJSU010000252.1 GCA_018829985.1 Elusimicrobiota bacterium
GTCCGGATAGGTTCCGCTCAGATTGTTTCCCGCCACGCCGGTGGGCGGCGCTCCAACTGCTGTGCCGGTTATGTTTATGCCGTATGTTCCCGCCTGTACCGCAGCCGGATAAACGCCGTTCACCGCTATGGAGGAAGCTATAACCGTGTTTAGCAGGCTTCCGGCCGCTATATTGGCGGCAGTCAGATTAGTCAGGCCGGCGCCGCTTATGGCGGGCAGCGAGGTTATTGACGGGTCCGGATAGGTTCCGCCCAGATTCCCTCCCGCCGCGCCCGTCGGCGGCGCTCCCATCGCTGTGCCGGTTATGCTTATGGGCCAGGTACCAATGGCATTAGCGCCGCCGGTGGAAACAAAAGCCGAAGAATCCATACCGTCAAGCCTTTCGGCATTGAATGCGTATCCCGCCCCCGCCAGGGGCTGCCTGGGCGACATTACTTCGCCTTCCACCGCTGTTTCAATGTAATAATCACTGTCAAACGGGAGGTTATTTAGTGAACTCATATTTCCCAAAGCAACGCTGAACAGGCCGCTGCTGATCACGACATTATTAAAACTTTCTTCCCATTTTTTGATGCCGCCGTCAAGGGCATTCCAGATTCTGAAAGTGATATTCCGGCTGCCTGTGACGGCTCTGCCGGTTGAATCAGTAAGCCTGCCCTGGTAATTGAGCGTGCGCGTCGCCGCCGCGTGCCCGGAATTACACATCGCGAATGTTGTCAAAAAAACCAATGCCGCAACCAATAATTTTGATTTATGCATAATTATTCATGTTTCTCCTGCAACGTTTTTTTCGGTGGTTTCCCTAAAAAAGGCAAAACGGAAGGTGAACGGGGAGCGGCGGGTAGCGCTCCGGAGCAGATGGGCCGGCCTGAAAGCTTGCTTTCCGGGTATTGCTCCAGCCTTGGAATTAAAAGGGCGGGGCGGGTTTTGGGGTTATTTTCTAATAGGGGGGCTGTGTCTGTCTGTCTGTCTGTCTGTCTGTCTGTCTGTCTGTCTGTCTGCTCATACTCTTATTTTAAGCATAATAATACATTACTGTCAATAGCGCCTTGGCGCCTTTTTTTAAAAGAACCAGCGGTAAGGTTGGTTCTCCCGTAAAAAGTCCCAAATGGTAGCCGCAGGCTTTAGCCTGCGAAAAACAGTAAGCCATCCGCCTAAGGCGGACGCAGGCTGAAGCCTGCGGCTACAAAGGCGATTTTTGAGCAAAATCGACTTTTTACGGGAGAATCATCCTTTGTCGCCAGTTGATCCCAATTTATCATGCTCATTTGTTCCATCCTATAAGATTCACCATAAATTGACAAGGTTCGGGCGGATAAAAGTAAATAAAGGTTTTCCCCTTTATGCAGAATCCCCCCGCCGCCACCCAGGCAGGAATTTTCTCTAAGGCGCCCCCCCTTGACAAAGTGTACGGTTAACTGTACAATAGAGTATGGACAAAATCATCGGAGTCTCCGAAGCCAGGAGTCACCTGCCGTTCATCCTGAAGAATATAGCGGGCGGCATGCGCTATATCATCACACAGCGTTCCCATGTGAAAGCTGTTCTGATCAGCCCCGAAGAGATAGAGAGTCTGGAGGTCGCAGCGGATCGGGATCTTCTGGATGATCTTCGGGCGGCCCAGACCGACATTCGCAAAGGGCGTTACGAAAAAGCCAGGAGCTATTTTACCAGGAAAAAGCGCTGACCAGGCATGCCCCTTTTTCTAACCAGCCGCCTCAAGAAAAGATTCGAATCCCTTCCCCGGAAGGTCCGGGATCGGGTACGGTCGGCCTTGGGTGAACTTGAGATCGATCCAAAACCGGGCAAGAAACTGACGGGGTCTCTTCAGGGACATTATTCCTGGCGCGTCGGTAAATATCGCGTCCTTTACACGCTCCAGGGGAATGATATCTTTGCGGAGACCGTCCGGCACAGGAAAGAAGTCTACCGCTAGAATCTCGTTCGTCAGGTATTGAGTAGTGGCCTGCCTTTTCGCTTTCCCCTTGATTTTATATTGCAGCGGTGATAATTTGGCCTTGCAGATTAGTAAGTAATAGGTAACTACTCAGGTTCTCCGTATTTTTCACGTATTTTTTGTAGTGGCAAAGCTTGCTTTGCCTTTTTGGGCAGAGTAAACTCTGCCACTACGACGACAGACCTGAGTAGTTACAATAATAGTCTAAAATACAAGCATGGTATACCCCAGGATTGCGCAGGCCAGACTTGAATTCCTTTTAAGGCAATTCCCCATCGTCACCCTTTTGGGCCTGCGCCAGGTGGGAAAATCTACTTTCGCGCGCTGGGCCCTGCCCGGATTCGACATTCTGGACCTGGAAGATCCGGCCACTCTCTTACGCCTGGAAACCGACGGACAGCTCATGTTGGAGCAGTCTAAAAAAACAGTCATCGATGAGGCGCAGCGGCTGCCCGCCCTTTTCCCGCTCCTGCGCAGCCACATAGACCGCCATCAGAACCACAAGATAGTGCTCCTGGGCTCCGCCTCGCCAAAACTTGTCAGGAAGATCCCGGAGTCCTTGGCCGGCCGAACCGGCTTTTTGGAGCTGGGCGGCATCTCAATCCTGGAAGCCGGCCAGGAGCCGCTCTGGATCAAAGGCGCCTTCCCCCGGCTCCATTGGAGCCGGCCACTGGCCTCGCCTGAGGACTGGCTGCCGGCCTTCCTGCGCACTTACCTGGAGCAGGACATCCCTCAGCTTGGATTCAGGGTTTCCTCGCAGAAAATGATGCGGCTGCTCTCGATGCTGGCCCATTCCCAGGGTTCCATCTGCAACCTGAGCGAGCTTGGAGGTTCCCTGGGGTTTGACTACCATTCGGTCTCTCATATCCTGGACATCTTCGAGGGGACCTTCCTGGTAAGGAGACTTCAGCCCTATTTCGCCAACCTGGGCAAGAGGCTGGTAAAAAGTCCCAAGCTCTATATCCGCGACACGGGAATCCTGCATCATCTCCTCGGCATTCCCTTTAACAAGAAAGCGCTGCTCTCCCATCCCAAGGCGGGAGCGAGCTTTGAGACATTCTGCATCGAGCAGATTATCAACCTCGCCCGCCTCGAGGACCCTGCCGCGGAAGTTTTTTTCTTTCGGACTCAAACCGGGGTTGAGGTAGACCTGCTGCTTAAGCTCCGGGGTGAGTTGATTCCCATCGGGATCAAGCTCAGCCTGGCAGCCCGGAACATTGCGCGCCTTGAGCGCGGGATGGGATATTTAGGGCTCAAACGCGGTTTCATCGTCCACATGGCCGAAGGTTTCACCGAGATCCGGCGGGGGATTTGGGCCGGTTCGCTTGCCCGCGTTATGTCCTGCCTCTTCCGGACCGCCAAGCCGGCTTCACCGGGTAAATGAGAGCCGCCCCGTTACACTACACGTTTGGTTTTCAGGGCGGACAATTCTTCGGCGGTTACGCCGAGTTCCTTGAGGATTTCCGCCGTGTGGGCGGAAAGGCGCGGGGGCGGGGCGTTGAGCTCCGCCGGGGTGTCGGAAAACTGCGCCGACAGCCCGAACAGCTTAAGCGGGCCGATGCCGTCCGCGTTTATTTCCTTGAGAATGCCCCGGTGTTTGACCTGGGGCTGCTCCAGCGCGGCCGCCAGGCCCAGTATCTCGCCGCTCGGCACATCTTTAGCGTTCAGCAGGTCCACCCATTCGACGGTAGGCCGCCCGGCAAGTTTCTCTTCCAGGATGGGCGTCAGCAGCTTGCGGTTCTTTTTGCGGACGTCGCGTTTTTCAAAGCGCGGGTCCTTTTTCAGTTCGGGCACGCCCAGCGCGTCGCAGACGGATTCCCACTGCTCCTGCTTGTTCGCCGCGATGTTGATGTAGCCGTTCTTCGTCTTGAAAGTGCCCGAGGGCGCGGCCGTGAAATTGTCGTTTCCCATCGGTACGGGCTGCCGGCCGCCGATAAGGAGATTGGCGGCCACCCAGCCCATCAGCGGCATGATGGAATCCAGCATCGCGATATCTATGAACTGCCCGTTGCCCGTCCGTTCCCGGTTATATAGCGCGGCCATGACGGCGAAAGCCGCGTTAAGCCCCCCCACGGTGTCGCACGCGGGGAATCCTGCGCGCAGCGGATGGAGGCGCTCGTCGCCGTTGACGTCCATTACGCCGCTCAGTCCCTGGATGATCTGGTCGTAAGCCGGCTTGAAAGCGTCCGGGCCCGTCTGGCCGAAGCCGGAGATGGCGCAGTAGACCAGCCGGGGATTAAGCTCCGAGAGGGTCTTGTAGCCGAGGCCCAGCCGGTTCATCACGTCGGGCCGGAAATTCTCCACCAGCACGTCAGCGGTCTTTACCAGCTTTTTAAATATTTCCCTGCCTTCGGGAGTTTTGGTGTTTAAGGTTACCGACTTTTTGTTCGCGTTCTGGGCGAGGAAGCTCGTGCCCATAAGCTGCTCGTTCAGGGCCGGCATATTGCCCAGCTTGCGGGCCAGATCTCCGTCCTTCGGGTTTTCCACCTTGATGACTTCGGCCCCGAGCAGCGCCAGGTGCAGCGTGGCGAAGGGTCCCGCCAGCACATTGGTGAGGTCAAGCACCCGCACCCCGGAAAGGATCTGTTCGCTCATAATAAAAGCAGGGTATAGAGGCTAGGGGTGAGGGGTTAGGGTGAAGAATTCCTTATTTCCGCACCCTATCCTCTAGCCCCTATCCCCTGCCCCTGATGGCCCCTGTCTTATACACACAGCCCGGCATGTCGCGGCCGAAATGCGCGGCCGCGTCGCGGGCTACGGTAAGCAGGCGGTCCAGGCTGACTTCTTTGCGCAGGCCTTCCAGCTGCAGGACATGCACGAAGTCCTCGGTAGCCACGTTGCCGGCCGCGACCTTCGTGAAAGGGCAGCCGCCGAGGCCGGCGAAGGAGGTTTCAAACGACGTGACCCCCGCCCGCATCGCCGCGAACATGTTCGCCATGCCCAGCCCGTAAGTGTTGTGAAAGTGGCAGGCGCACTCTATTTCCGGGTCCAGCGCCAGTACCGCGCCGAAAAGGCGCTCCACCTGGGCCGGGTGGGCGTGGCCGGCGGTGTCGGCGAGGCTGATATTACGCAGGCCCGCTTCAACATAGGCGCGCGCCATTTTCAGCACGCGCTCCTCGGGCAGCGGGCCCTCGAAGCCGCAGCCGAACGCGGATTGGACGGACACCTGCACCTTTTTGCCCGCGGCTAAGGCCGCTTTCGCCGCGCCGATGATCCTGGTCACGGCCTCATCGGTTCCCATGCCGGTGTTCTTGCGGCTGTGGGTTTCGCTGGCGGAGGCGCCCATGCAGAACAGCCCAACGCCGCAGGCCAGGCCCCGTTCCAGGCCTTTCTCGTTCAGCGCCAGCCCGGACAGGATCGCCGGCGGCTTCTTGGCCGTTTTGAAGGCCATCCGCCTAAGGCGGACGCAGGTATTGTCCGCCGTAAGCCGGCGGAAAAGCTCGTCGGTGTCCGCCATTTGAGGAACTTTCTCCGGGTGGACGAAGGACCCGACCTGGATGATGTCCGCGCCGGACTCCATCAAAGCGCGGAGCCAGGCCTCCTTCTTCTCCGTGGGGACGACCGCCTTCTCCATCTGCAGGCCGTCACGCGGTCCGACTTCATGCAGGATGATGCGTTGTTTTGTATTCATCGGCTTACCGCTCTCAATAGCCCCTCTTTCGGAAAGGGTGGAGCGAAGCGACACAAGCCTATGGCAGTGCCGTATCAAGGGCCATGCCCATCA
>JAHJSU010000253.1 GCA_018829985.1 Elusimicrobiota bacterium
CGTAAAAAATACGGAGAACCTGGGTAGTTACAATTGAAGAGCGAATAAGACAAATTAAAGTAACTACTCAGGTCTGTCGTCGTAGTGGCAGAGTTTACTCTGCCCAAAAAGGCAAAGCAAGCTTTGCCACTACAAAAAATATGTGAAAAATACGGAGAACCTGGGTAGTTACAAATTAAAAGCCATTCGTGTCATTCGTAGTTATTCGTGGTATTCGTAATTATGACTGAAAACAGGATCAAAGTGCTGGTCATAGATGATAATGAATCTTTTTCGGCTTTTATTAAAGCCGCTTTTGAGGATGAATTCGACCTTGCGATCTGTCAGGACGGGGAGGAAGGGATCGCCTGCGCTGAAAACAGCGTTCCGGATATCATATTGCTTGACGTGAATATGCCGGGGCTTTCCGGCATTGAAGTAATAAAAAGACTTTTAAGCCGCCCTGAGACCAGGCGCATCCCCGTGCTTGTCCTTTCAGCCACGGATTATAATATCGGCACGGAAAGCCTGTTCAGAAGGGAAAAAAATGTCAGGGGATTTCTCACAAAGCTCGCGCCTGTAAACTCGATGAAAGAATTGATTCTGAAAAATCTGCGGGATAAGAAGGAGTCCCCTGATGACTGAAAATAAAACAAAAGTGCTTGTCGTGGATGACAATACCAGCTTCCTGCAACTGGCGGAAATGGCTCTTGCCGGCGATCATAATGTCGTCACCGCTTCGGACGGCCAGGAAGGCATGGAAAAAGCCAAAAATGAAAAACCGGACATAATCCTGCTGGATGTGATGATGCCGAAAGTGTCCGGCCTTGAGCTGCTGCGCATGCTGCTCGCTGATGACGACACCCGCGATATCCCCGTCATAATCGTTACAGCCAGCCATTTCGACCCGTCCACGGAGATGGCCTTCAAGGTTGAGATGAACGTCAAAGGCTTTCTGCAGAAACCCTGCCCCGTCAATACCCTGAAAGAAGAGATAGCGCGGGCTATGGGGGGAGGGGGGGAACCGGTAATCGGTAATCAGTAAACGGTAACATCTTTTGGAGCAAAAAAATGCCCTATGCCAAAACTTTCAGAGATTTGGAAGTTTATGTGTTGTCAAGAAAATTAGCGGCGGAAATTTTCGTAATAACAGGGTCTTTTCCAAAAGAGGAAATTTTTTCACTTACGGACCAAATACGACGCGCTTCCCGCTCTGTAGGCGCACAAATAGCTGAGGCCTGGGCAAAACGCAAATATGAGAGGCACTTTGTAAGTAAATTGACGGATGCCGACGGGGAACTACAAGAATGCGAACATTGGCTTGACGTTGCTAAAGACTGTGGCTACATTTCAGATATAACACACAAAGAATTATTTGCGCTTTCAATGGAATTGGGACGCAAATTAAACTCAATGTCCATAAAAGCGGAAAGTTTCTGCAAAACCTCTAAAAGCGGTAACAACGGTAACAGCAACAGCTGTAATCGGTAATCAGTTACAGAAGCATTTTACAACATTTACCGGTTACTGATTACCGCTTTTGCTGTTACTGATTACTGCCGTTGTCGTTACCGCCGTTGCTGTTACTTCCCCACCCCGTTCCCGCCGTTACGTATACGGGATACTGATCCGCGTGGGCTCCGGTTTGGGTTTCCAGTGGAATTCCGTCTCCTGCAGTTCCACCGCTATCTGGATTATCTCTTTGATGACGCACGTGACCGGTATCGAAAAAATAACGCCCCAGATGCCGCCCACTTCCCAGCCCGCCATCAGGGCGAACAGTATTATGGCGGGACTCAGTTCCACGGCTTTTTTCATTATATACGGCTGCAGGAACCAGTCATCCAGGAATCTTATCCCGCAGAAAAAGAGAAAAACCTTCGCTATCGGCATGAATGTTCCGAACTGAAAATAAGCGACTATGGACGAGACTACGGCGCCCACAACGGCGCCCAGGTACGGCACAAGGCTGGAAAAGCCGATCAGGATAGCTATTAAAGCCGCGTAATTCAGGCCCAGCAGCACAAGTCCGGTAAAAGTGAGCAGGAAGATAATAAAGGCCTCGGTGAGGATGCCTCTCAGGTAATTTCCCAGCGAGGCGTCTATCCTGGAGGTTATGTGCAGTATTATCTCGGTGTATTTTGAGGGAAAATGGTCCAGCAGATAGTCTATGATGGCGGAGCCCCCGAGCAGGATGAAAAAAGTGATGAACGGGATCACGAACGCCAGCGTTAAAACCGGCAGGAAGGAGATGATAAACTGGGGAATGATTCCCAGGAAATGGATTAGTTTCTCGGTCAGTTTAAGCGAAGCGGTGAACGGATAGTTCTCAATCAGCTTTTTGTTCATGTCCAGAATGAAAGTCTGGATCCTATCGGCGTAAAGCGGCCAGGACTGCTGGAATGTCTCAATCTCAAAGGAGAGGAAATGGAGCAGCAGGTAGATTATCAGGGAAATAACCACGCCCACCGTCAGATAAAGGCCTATCACGGCGTAAACCCTTTTTATGCCCCGGACCTCGAAATATGTTATTACCGGGTTAAGCACGTACGCCAGGGCGGCGCTCAATACCAGGGGGAAAACCGCCGCTTTGACCAGCGTCAGGAAATAGACGAAGGCCAGTAATATCAGTACCGGTATGATGAACTCCCGGAAATTTTTTTTGGCTGGGGCGGATTCGGTCATGTCTTGTCCATGTAGGCCCTCAGTCTGGCCGACAGGATCTTTGCCAGCTGGGTGGCTATGACCACCCCTATCGCGGGCCGCGCGAACAGGAGCGTTTCCAGCTTTATCTTGAAAAGCATGAAAACCCTGGTATCCTCAAGAGCGCAGGCGGTGGCGGTCCGGGGCATTTCTTCCAGCAGCGCCATCTCGCCGAAAAACTCTCCGGGGTGGACTTCGGCTATGAGCTCGCTTTTCTGCTTGTCCGGCTCCAGCCGCGCCAGGGCGATCTTGCCGGAGAACACTATAAAAAGAGCCCTGCCGATATCGCCCTGGGTGAAGATGGTCTCGCTTTTGAGATAAGTCCGCTCCTGCAGGTTTTCAAGGATATGGATCAGGCTCCGGTTTTTTATGCCCTCAAAAAGCCTGATGCTTTTGAGGAAATTTATTTTCTTCAGAATCTCTTCGTCGTACAGGCTGTTAAGTATGTTGAACATTTTCGTCGTCTCTTATCGTCTCAGGTTGTCAGAGGTTCACGGTTCAGGGGTTTAGAGGTTCACGGTTCACGGTTACTTTTTTCAACCGTTGAACCTTTGAACCATTGAACCGCCAAACCTGTTTCATAGCTTTTTCAAGGCTATGCCAGTGCCGTATCAGAGGCTACCTGTCTGCCGGCAGGCAGGTGCCTATCAGACGGCCAACCGTTGAACCGTTGAACCGTGAACCTGAGCAGTTACCACGTTTTTGGCTAACTGTCCGCTTTTTTTGAAAAAAAGCCGTAAACGGCCCGGGCCGCTGTGAACCAGCCGGCTGAAATTCCGTTCGAAACGGCTGTTATGGCGTTCACTATCGGTTCAAGCGCCGTGAGTTTGCCGTCGGCGTTCAAAGCCAGGAACTCCACGGCTTTTGCCGTATGCCTTATCTGCGCCAGGGTCAAAACGGCCTGGATGACCAGCGCCACGAAAGCCAGCGTCACTATCACCGCGCACACGATTATGATTGTTGGCATAATATCCTCTTGAAAAACCGGCTACTAGGCAACTCGGTTATTAGGCTCTTAGGTTGTAACTACTCAGGTTCTCCGTATTTTTCACGTATTTTTTGTAGTGGCAAAGCTTGCTTTGCCTTTTTGGGCAGAGTAAACTCTGCCACTACGACGACAGACCTGAGTAGTTATCTTAGGTTTTACAAATCGCCCAGCCGCCTAGCTGTCTAAAAGTATATAAAATTCCCGCGGGTTTAAAAAATCATTCGGTTCATTCATTGCTTTTTAATTCATTGCAGCCGCAGGCTTTCCGCCACACAACTTCGGCGGACCCGCTTGCCCGCCGGCCGTTTTCCGCCACACAGCTCCGGCGGACCCGCCGGTTGTTTGGCGGGGGAGGGCCGGTTGTTTGGCGGAAAGCCTGCGAATTAACGCAAGCCAAAGCTTGCGGCTACCATATCACACACAACGCATTTGTAGCCGCAGGCTTCAGCCTGCGTATCAACGCAAGCGAATTAACGCAGGCTAAAGCCTGCGACTACACCATCAGGGTAACAAACACGGATATGAATCCGTTGACCTCTCACCCCTGACCCCTGGCCTCTATTTGTGAAGTATGCGCCGTTCCAGAACTTTCACCCTGGCCAGCAGGACGTCATTGTCAAAGGGTTTCGTAAGATAATCGTCGGCTCCGGTGTCATAGCCCTGCACCTGGTCCTCGACAAAGGCTCTTATGGTCAGCATCAGCACCGGCATGGTTTTATGCTTTTCAGCGGCCCTGATGTTCCTTAAAAGCTCAAACCCGTCCATTTCCGGCATATTGACGTCCAGCACGGCCAGGTCGGCGCCTTCGGCCCGGAGCCTTTCCCAGGCAAGCAGGCCGTTCTCTTCCGCGATAACTTCGTAGCCCGCGTCCGTCAGGATCTCGACCACGAGCGATCTGAATATTTTATCGTCGTCAGCCACCAGGATTTTCATAAGCTCTCCCAATCAGGTTCAACGGTTCAGCGGTTCACGGTTATCTTTTGCACAGGCGTTTTATATTTCGTGAGTAACTACTTCTACAAGCCGCACTTTACGAGGTAATATTCGGTGAACCCCTGTCTCTTTCACGTATCTGCGTAGTTGCAGAGCTTGCTCTGCGTAAAAGGCAAAGCAAGCTTTGCCACTACAGAAGCAAAGTGCGGCTGTAGAACTACTCAGGTTCTTTGGAAAGCGCCCCCCACCCTAACCCTTCCGCCTTAGGCGGAGGAGGGAAGGGAGGGGGTGAGCAGTTACCATCAGACGGCCTTATACACATATCCGGCCCCGTAAACGGTCTTTATGTTCTTGCCGTAAGGCCCCAGTTTGCGCCTTAAAGTCTCAACGTGTTTATCTATGGTTTCGCAGTTGACTTCACCCGATCTTTCCTTCCAGAGCTCCTCCATCAGGAAACTTCTCGGGACGATCTCACCCTCCTTGCACAAGAGCAGCGAGAAGATATCAAATTCTTTCGGCGTCAGATTTTCTATGATCCGTTCTTTTTTGGATTTTCCGCCACACCCGCCACACAGACGGTGGGCAGGCTGCCCGGCGCTGTGCCCGCCGGGTTGTATTGGCGGGGGAGGGCCGGAATGCCCGCCCGCCGGCGCTGTTGTGGAGGGTTTGGCGGGGGCGGAAAAGCCCGTTTTTACGGTCCTTTTAAGCCTGTCTATCTCAATATCCCCGTTCCCGGAAACTATTATCGTCCTGGCCGCGTTTAAATTCGGCAGAAGGCGCCTTATGTGGGCTTTTGTCTTGGAAAGCAGCACTTTTTCATCTATATCGGTCGTAATAAAATCGTCGGCTCCGCTTTCAAGGAAGCCGGAAATAAGGGCGTTGCCGGTTTTGCCGGGCCCGCTGAAAACTATAACGGAGATGTTTTTCCTCCCCTGAAGCAGCATATTCAGGTCTTTGGGCGCGGCCATGCCCTCCACGCCTATTTCCGCGAAAATAAGCCCCCAGCTTTCCGGCGGCGGGTCAAGAGCTGAGAGGCTTAAAAGCTGTATGGTCTGAAAACATTCCCTTGAAAACAGGTTATACCATCTGTTCGCGGTTTCCTTGTCCGGCGTCGCTATCCACAGTATAAGTCTCACCATAGTTGGTTCATCCGGCTACATTTTACAATAATATCAGGGATTTCACAAAAATTTCGTGATTTCTTCGGGATTAACCGGGGATGGCCTCTTATACTATTAATACTAAATACGTAACTACTCAGGTCGCTATGAGATGGCGGAATAGAATATAGAACGCTGATAACGCTGATTTTTAGTAATTACTCAGCCACTAAGACACCAAGGCACAAAGAAAGTTTATGGATCAAACGGTTTGTTGTCTGATTTC
>JAHJSU010000254.1 GCA_018829985.1 Elusimicrobiota bacterium
GAAGTGGGCATCAGCAGGAAGCTGCCTTCATTGAGCGAAGGCATAAATTCCTTCCCGATACCCGGGAATGTGCGGGTTAACCCGGACCAGATTCCGGTAGTGCGGATATTCCAGCCCGCAATATCAAACCCTTTGGCCACGAAGCCGAAAATAGAGTTAAACCCGAGCCAGGTGGTTGCTCCGAGAAGAATTAAAAGAGCAGGAATCAAAAGGAAAGCGGCCTTATGATCCAGACACCATTTTAGTATGGGTTTGTAGAAATGCTCCAGCAGCGAGAACGCCCCTAAAATAAGGCCCGCCAGCATGGTGACGAATACCGCATTGAGCATAAGGCTTTTACCTGCTCCCAGGGGAAGCCAGTACTTGGCCAACAGCCAGAGCACGCCAATGACGACAATAAGTATTTCTGCGTGCCCGAGCGCCCACTGTGCCGCCGACTCTATTCTTTGACGCGCAAGCGGATTGACCCGGTTGTAGATTTCACTGCCTTTTGACCTACCCCCCCTGTCTTCCGGCCTCCGGCCTCTAATCTCTTTTAACAACCCGGCAGCTCCGAATGCCAGCAGCATCATTCCCGCCCAGGTCTGTCCGAGAAAAAGACCGGCAAGGCCTATCGGCAACAGCGCGATATTCAGCCATTTCTGGATTGTTTTACTTTTGATTCTTGCGCCGAAGAACCAATGTGCCAGGGTGGGTAAAATGAACAACGAAACAATAAGGGCAGCTGTTAAGGCAAAAGTTTTGGTAAAAGCCAGCGGGGTAAACAGCTTTCCTTCGGCCGCCTGCAGGGTAAACACAGGAATAAAACTTACAATTGTGGTGGAAACAGCGGTAAGAATGGCCGAGCTTACTTCCGAAGCGCCGTTATAGATCGTGTCTATGAGTTTCTGCCCGGGCGGGGCTTCATCAAGGTGCTTGAGGATGTTCTCCGAGAGTATTATGCCCAGGTCCACCATCGTCCCGATAGCAATGGCGATCCCCGACAAAGCCACTATATTGGCGTCAACGCCGAAATAGCGCATGGCGATAAATACCATCAGTATGGCGATAGGTAATAAAGCCGAGATAAGGAACGACGCCCGCAGATTGTACACCATCACGATGACCACCAGGATGGTAATCAGAATTTCCAGCGACAAGGCCTCTTCCAGGGTGCCCAGGGTTTCGTAAATGAGCCCGGACCGGTCGTAAAAAGGCACTATTGCCAACTGGCTTACCACGCCATTAGCCAGCGTCTTTTTGGGCAGACCGGGAGTGATTTCTTTGATCTTGTCCTTTACATTATTGATAACCTGCAAAGGATTGGCGCCATAACGGGCTACCACTACGCCGCCCACCACCTCTGCGCCCCCTTTATCCAGCAATCCTCTTCGGGTGGCGGGGTCCAGACTGACAATTCCAATGTCTTTAATGCGAATTGGGACATTCTGCTGGACCGCTACCACGGCTTTTTCAATGTCTTCCACTTTTTTGATATAGCCTAAACCCCTCACCAGGTATTCAGCCTGATTGATCTCAATGGTTTTGGCGCCTACGTCCCTGTTGGATTTCTGAACCGCCTGCATTACTTTATGCAACGGGATGTTATAAGCTTTCAAGGCGTCGGGATTTACGTCGATCTGGTATTCCTGCACAAAGCCGCCGATGGAAGCGACCTCCGAGACGCCCTCCGTGGCATTCAGCCCGTATTTTACATAGAAGTCCTGAACGGTGCGTATCTCGTGCAAGTCCCAGCCTCCCGTGGGATTGCCATTTTTGTCACGCCCCTCGATGTGTACCAATACACCTGTCCTAAGGCGGTAGCATCCGGGCCCAGGGCCGGTTGAACTCCTTCAGGAAGCAAGCCTGACGGCAACGAGCTGAGCTTTTCAAGAATCCGGGAACGCGACCAGTAGAATTCGACATCCTCGGAGAAGATGATGAAAATGCTGGAAAAGCCGAAGATCGAGGAGCTCCGGATTGATTTTACGCCCGGGACGCCTAATAAATAGGTGGTCAGCGGGTAAGAGACCTGGTCTTCAATATCCTGGGGGGAGCGTCCCTGCCACTGGGTGAAAACGATCTGCTGGTTTTCGCCGATATCCGGAATGGCGTCCACCGGCACCGGGTCGGAAGGCAAAGCGCCTGCCCGCCAGCCAAAAGGGGCGGTAACAATACCCCAGGCTATGAAACCTGCGAGAATCAAAACGGTAACTAACTTATTTTCCAGAAAATATTTTATAACTTTGTTTACCATAATCTATTCCGGTCCATCCTGAAAACCGGCAGCGCGCGGCGCGCGTTCTGCCGGTCCAGAATGTCTTATTTGGCCAGTTTCACCGCCAGGCTGTTCAAAGCCGGCATATGGTACAGGAATACGCCTGTTATCAATAACAGGTACCCCAGGCCGGTTATTACCGCGGCTTTTGCCAATTTTCGGCCACGCGAGGTTATAGACGAGTCTTTAAGTGCCAGCACGCCGAAGGTTATGGCCAAGCCGGCTTTTTCCACTCCGAATAAATGTACGAACGAGAGCGCGCCCATTGCGAGGGCCGCGGCGGCAAGTTTAGTGGACATGGTTATTCTCCGTGTTTTCAAGATCACCGGTCTCTCCGGGTTCTTCTTGGGCCTGCATTTTCTCCATTTGGCAGTCTTTGCAGGGGCAGAGGCTCTTCTTGCCGGCCTCGTGCATGCACAGGCACATGTATCTGGAGCATTCGCCGCAGAGGCGTGCCAGGGCCACCGGGTTTATTATGCTGGCCGGTTTAACGAGCTGCGCCGCTATTTTGCGGGCGAGTTCGCGGCGCGGACCGTTCTCCACGGCGTTGATGTTGAAGGCGAAGGTGAAAAGGTTTATCAATATGAAGGATACCATTACGGCCATGACGGGTATCGGTACGCGCAGGAAACGGCGGAAAGGAACATGGTATTCGTTCAACGCCCGGGCGGCGGCTGAAACTTTGGCGGCGAAAAACGGCGTGGGCGTGACGCCCGGCAGTTGTTTTATACCGGCGTTCAAGTCCAAAAACCGGCGCAGTTCCTCTGCGCAAGCCGGGCAGGCGGAGAGATGTTCCTTTACAGCAGCCTGATCTTTGGGCGCCAGTTCGCCGTCTATGTACGCGGAGAGTTTCCGGTTTATTTTACCACAAGGGTTAAATAGCATAAGCTTGTCCGTTTGCCCGCCAAACAGTCCGGCCCTCCCCCGCCCCCGCCAAACAGTCCGGCGGGTCCGCCGAGTAGTGTGGCGGAAAACAACCGGCCCTCCCCCGCCCCCGCCAAACAGTCCGGCGGGTCCGCCGAGTAGTGTGGCGGAAAACAACCGGCCCTCCCCCGCCAAACAACCGGCGGGTCCGCCGAAGCTGTGTGGCGGAAAACAGCCGGCGGGCAAGCGGGTCCGCCGAAGCTGTGTGGCGGAAAACAGCCGGCGGGCAAGCGGGTCCGCCTCAGGCGGAATAGGCATAGCCCCTGATACGGCACTGGCATAGCCTCGTCCTCTTAAACTATTTAACGAAAAACCCGCAAAAAACTTGCGGCAGGTAAGTGGAAATAAAATAAAACATTTTAGCTTTAAAAAATTTTAGGTTTTCACTGTTTCCCGTCTCCAGAGACACTTAATGTGGCGTGTTTTACGCCTTTAACAGATTTAAGTGAATCGGCCAGCGCCTTTACCTTGGCGGCCGAACCCTTTACGGCCACTATCTCCAGGCAGTTATCGTGGTCCAGATGAACGTGCTGGGCTGAGATTATTATCCCTCTATGAGCGTGCTGTATCTCCAACAGTTTATTGACGACTTTGCGCTTGTGGTGATCATAAACCATCGTGACCGCCCCCGCTACAGAGCCGCCTTTCGCGAAAATATCGGAAACAAACTCCTTGCGGATGAGTCCGGCGATTGCCTGGGAACGGTTGGTATAGCCTTCGGCGCCGATAAAAGCGTCAAAACGCCTGAGAAGTTGACCGTCAAGGGAAACGCCGAACCTTACAAGTTTATTTGCGTTGGTCATAATTCAGCCTCCATCATTACAAGCGCCCGCGCCAACCTCGAAAAGAACAAAGGGCCGGCCTGAACGCAGGAACAAGCAGTAAACCGCTTTTATAGCAGCGAATCAAAGACGTTTTTCAACCGGGCTTCAACCCCAAGCGCCGGCGGCTTAAGTTCTTCGTTGTTTATCATGCCCATAGCCACCGTCGGCTTGATTATACCCACGCCCGTCTTTCCGGCTTTTTCATATACGATTACATTGCATGGAAGCATAAGGCCTATGTTTTCTTCAGCAAGACCGGCCGCGCAAGCTATTATTCGCATTTGATTATCTCAATATTTATATGTGCCAATTCATGAACTTCTTTTAACGCCTCTTTGTACTCAGACAAATTCTGGGGAGCGTTGGCGACCAAAGACAGGATACAGCCATATTTACCCTGCCCCACTTTCCAGAGATGCAAATCGGATATCTTTGCGTCGCCGTCTTTTTCAATAATTTCCCTTATTTCATCTATCAAGCCCTGATTTTCACCCTTATCCAGTAAAATAGCTGATGTTTCCCTCAACAGTAAAAAGGACCAGCGGAATATAAGTGTCGAACTGACTATGCCCATTATCGGGTCCAGGATATTTAGGTGCAACAATTTTGCGCCCAATAACGCTAAAATCGCAAAGACGGAGGTCAAAGCGTCCGCGATTACATGTAAATACGCGGATTTCATATTTAAATCCTGGCTATCGTGATGAGCATGCGCATGCTCATCATGATCGTGGCGATGTCCGGAATGTCCTCTGTAATTGAGAATAAATGCGCACACAACATTTACTATCAGGCCGAGAACAGCCACCAATAAAGCCTGATTGTATTGTATGGCGGCGGGGTTAAAGATCCTTTCAATCGAAGAATAGATTACAAACAGGCCGACCAGGCCAAGCAGTATCGCGCTTGTATAAGCGCCGAGGATCTCCACCTTCCAGGCGCCGAAGGCATATCGCGCGTCATGACTGTGTCTTTTAGCGAGAAAATAAGCAAACAACGTTATGCTTAAAGCGCTTGCATGAGTCCCCATGTGCCAGCCGTCCGACAGTAAGGCCATGGAGTTAAAAAGCCAGCCGAAAAGAATCTCAAAAACCATCGTAACCAGGGTAATTGCCACGACAACCGACACTTTTTTTACATTAGAGCCTTTCACTTCATGGAAATCGTGCAGATGCTGATAAGCCTGAATGTTTTTTTGATGCATAATTTACATTTCTCCGGTTAACCGCTGTTTCTTGTTGTATTACAAGAATACCATTATCTGCGGCCTTCATCGGCGCTAAAGCGTTTATTCTTCATTCCTTCCTCCCTAAACATATAACTCATAGACGGGTCTCCGCCGCATCCATGGCCGCGTCGGCTGAAAAACGGCGGCTATAGCGGAATGCTGCCGCGGCCAGGGCAAGGAAGACAAGGTTCTGGAAAAATTCATATTCCAGCGAATTGGAAGAGCCGGACCCGAAACAGCCGCAGGAGGTTACCGGCAGGCCGCGCAGCCAGGCCTGGGCCAGCAGCGCTTCAAAAAATACCAGCATAGCGCCGCAGAAAAGGGCGTTAAAGCGGGTGAAGATCCCGGCCGCCAGCAGCAGGCCGGAATAAAGCTCCAGCCAGGGTATTATATAGGCGGCCCAGAGCGAAAGCCCCGGCCCCGTCACTTTGTAGGTTTCTATGGCGTAGGCGAATTCCTCGGCCGGGGCTAGTAGCTTTAATATGCCGGCGTAAACAAACACGCCGGCCACGGCCAGCCTGGCCAGCAATCCGAGAATATCCTTCACATCAGTTTTAAGGTTCATACGTTTCCCGTCTGAAATTTGCGGCTCTTCCTTATTTTTCCGGACATTCTCCGACGGGGCGGCTGCGCCCGGCTCTTAAAAGATTGTCGAACTTCCGGGCCTGCTCCAGAAACTGGTCCAGGCCCACGGCTCTTTTGCCGTTGATGAAAAATGTCGGGGTGGAGTTTACGCCTTTCATTTCCGCTTCGGCCATGTCCAGTTTTATGCGCTTGCGCGTTTCCGGCGCGGCGGAGCAGGCCTCCAGCTTCGGCCAGTCCAGGTTTAAATCCCGGGCGAAGGCTTCAAACTCTTTCGGTTTTTCTTTAGCCTTTTCCCACTTTTCCTGGCTTTCAAAAAGCAGGGCGGCGTATTCCTTAAACTTCCCCTGCTCCCCGGCGCAATCAGCGTAGGCCGCCGCGTCCAGCGACCAGGGGTGTATGTTAACCCACGGAGAATGCTTAAACTGCAGGCGTATCACGCCGCTGTAAATCTTAAGCATCTCATCGGTCGCGGTGGCGGCCTTGCGGCAGGCCGCGCAGGCGAAGTCGCTGTATTCCAGGATCTGCACCGGCGCGCCTGCCGGCCCGAAAGTCCGGAAGCCCGGCGCCGGGCGCGTTGGCCCCATATTGAACTGCCTGGCCAGCAGCACGCCCAGGGTGGACAAGAACATTACAAGGCCTGCCAGGGCGGCCAAACGCGCGTTTTTTTTACGTATCATATTGACATCATACCCTGGAATCGGCAAACCTCAGGCCGGCTTTTCTCCCTTGGAGAAGAACGCGTAAAGAACCGGCAGTATCACCAGGGTCAGCAGGGTAGAGGTAATAAGCCCTCCTATAACAACAACCGCCAGCGGCCGCTGCACCTCCGAGCCCGGGCCCGAAGCGAAAAGCATGGGCGTAAGACTGGTCACGGTTATCAGAGCGGTCATAAGCACCGGGCGCATACGGCGCAAGCAGCCCTCCGGTATGGCTTCCGCCATGGACATGCCTTTGGCGCGCAGTTGGTTTATATATGTAACCAGCACCACTCCGTTGAGCACCGCCACACCGAACAGCGCTATAAAGCCCACGGCCGCAGGCACCGAAAGGTAAAGACCTGATACATATAACGCGGTAATTCCGCCCGCCAGAGCCAACGGCAGGTTCAACAGCACCAGCGTGGCCTGGCGCAGCGAATTGAACGTCATGGAGAGCAATAGGAATATAAGCAGTATGGCGGCCGGAACTATGACGGTCAGCTTCCTCATAGCCCGCTGCTGATTCTCGAACTGACCGCCCCAGGCAAGGTAATAACCTTCAGGCAGCTGCACGCTCCCGCGTATTTTTTCCTGCGCCTCGGCCACAAAGCCGCCCAGGTCCCTGCCTGTGACATTGGCCTCAACAAGTATACGCCGCTTGCCCCCGTCCCGGCCTATCTGCGCCGGGCCTTCCACTAGTTTGATGGCTGCCAGCGCGGACAGCGGAAGCCGCGCGCCCAGCGGCGAGGTTATAACTATCCCGCCCAGGGCGGTCAGGGAATTTCTCTCGGTTTCCGGCAGGCGCACGGTTATGTCGAAAGCCCTGTCCCCCTCGTAGATCACACCCGCCGGCCGGCCGCCGAGGGCCGTTTCTATAAGGTCATTAATATCCGCGACATTAAGGCCGTAGCGGGAGATCATGCCCCGGTTCAGCTCTATGTTTACGTAGGACTGCCCGCCCTGGCGCTCCAGCGCCACGTCCGCAGCGCCTTTTACCCGGCCCAGCACCGCCGCTATCTCGGAGGCCTTCCGGGTAAGGATGTCCAGGTCGTCGCCGTAAAGACTTATAGCCAGCTGGGAGCGGGTGCCGGCCACCAGTTCGTCAATGCGGCACTGTATGGGCTGGCTGAAACCCGCCACTACTCCGGGTATAACCGCCAGAGCCTCCCGCATTTTCTCAAAAAGCTCATCCCTGTCATGGGTAGTCTTCCACTCCGCCCTGGGCTTAAGCACGCCGAGGAAGCCGGTTTTTTCCACGCCGCGCGCTTCTATCGCGCGCCCCGTCCAGCCGGTTTTGGAAACTACGGTTTCCAGCTCCGGGAACTTCATAAGTATTTTTTGCATCTTTTGGGCCATCCCGGCCGAGGTTTCAAGTGAGGCTCCCGGCAGCAAGGCCGTATCCATGTCGAAAGAGCCCTCATCCATTACCGGCATGAACTCGGTGCCGAGCTTCGGCAACAGCGCCAGACTCCCCGCCAGCAGCAGCATTCCGCCGGAAAGCACGGCGCGTTTATGAACCATGCTCCAGGCCAGCGCCGGACGGTACAGCCGCCCGGCCAGGCTTACGAGAGGGCTTTCCCTGTCGGGAGCGGGGCGCAAGGCCGCGGCGCACAGCGCCGGTATCACGGTAAGGGACAGCAGCAGCGAAGAGAACAGCGCCAGCATCACCGTAACCGCCAGCGGCCCGAACATCTTACCCTCTATGCCTTCCAGCGCCAGTATGGGGATAAAGGTCAGCGCTATTATCAGCACGCCGAAAATACTGGGTTTTATCACTTCTATTATGGCTGCGGTCACAGCGGCCTCACGGCGTTCCGGGTCCCTGTTGAGGCTCAAATGATGCAGGGCGTTCTCCACCTGTATTATTGTGGAGTCCATTATCATACCGATAGAAATGGCCAAGCCGCCCAGGGACATAAGGTTGCCCGTCATCTTGAAATATTTCATGGCCAGAAAAGTAAACAGGAAAGCCAGCGGCAGGGCCATGATGGTTACGAACGAGCCCCTGAAGCTGAGCAGGAACAGGTAAAGCACCACCACCGCTATGGCGGAACCCTCCGCGAGGGCTTTGACTAGGGTGCCCACACTGCTGTTTATGACGGTATCGCGCGTATAGAAGGGCTTTATCTTTATCGCGGCGGACAGCACCCAGGACGCGTTCATTTCTGTCACTTTTTCCTGAACACGGCCTACCACCTCGCGGCTGTTCTCGCCCTTGAGCATCATCACCACGCCGCCTACGGCCTCTTTTTCCCCGTCTATGTAGGAGGCGCCCTGCCGCACCGCGTGTCCCTCCTGCACCCGGGCTATATCCCTGAGCAGGACAGGCACGCTGCCGCGCTGCGCCACCACTATTTCCCCCAGCTCCGCGGCGTTCTTGATCAGACCAAGGCCGCGTATCAGCAATTGTTCCCCGGACGTCTCCAGCAGGCCGCCTCCCACGTTGGAATTATTGCGGCCTATCGCGTCATAAACCTCTTTGAGGCTCACGCCGTACTGCGTCATACGGTCCGGCAGGGCCACCGCCTGGTATTCCTTTATGTAGCCGCCGAACGAATTCACCTCGCTCACTCCGCCCACGCTTTTCAGCAGCGGCGCCACCACCCAGTCCTGGAGGGTGCGCAGTTCCGCCAGCTCGGCCGGGGTTTCGTTTTCTCTTCCGGTCTCGAGGGTATACTGGTAGATCTCTCCCATGGCGGTGGCGGGAGGGCCCATGGCTATTTCTATGCCATCGCCGAGCTTTTCCCTGGCCTCGGTAAGCCGCTCGGACACCTGCTGCCTGGCGAAGTACAGGTCGGTCCCGTCCTTGAAAACCACGGTCACAACCGAGATGCCGTACTTGGAGGCGGACCGCAGCTGCGTGAGTCCCGGCAGGCCGCGCAGGGAATTCTCCACCTGGTAGGTCACAAGCTTTTCAACCTCCAACGGGGATTTGCCGGGCGCGGTGGAGACTATTTCCACCTGTACGCTGGTCACGTCCGGGAAGGCGTCTATGGGCAGGGTACGCAGCGCCCCGGCGCCAACGCAGGCCGCTATGAACGCGGTCGCGAGTATCAGCCCTTTATGCTTTATGGAGAAAAGTATGGTTTTATTGAGCATATCAGTGGTCATCCCCGCCGAGCTGGCTCTTCATCATCTCGGATTTCAAAAGAAAGGCGCCCTCAACAACAACCTTATCCCCGGGGACGACCCCCTTGATGATTTCGGTCAGACCGTCTTTCTCGATGCCGGTTCGCACAGGCCGCGGGACAAAATCGGTGTCCCCTGTCTTGACGAACACGAACGGCCCGGCAGACCCGTTCTGCACGGCTCCGGACCGCAGGGTTACACCGCGCAAATAGCCGCCGGTACGCACCTTAGCGTCCAGGAACATGCCGAATTTCAGCAGGCTGTCGGGGTTCTCTATGGCGACCCTGGCTTTTACCGTGCGGCTTATATTGTCTATCTCGGGAGACACAAAGGCTACCGTCCCTTTAAATGCTTTGCCCGGATAGGCGGCGGTCTTTATCTCCGCTTTCTGCCCGGCCTTCACGGCCGCCAGGCTGCGTTCGGGGATGTCCAGTACGCCCCAGAGCGGGTCCACCTCGGTAAGTGTGAACAGGAAGGTCATTTCGTTTACCTGGTCGCCTTCGCACGCGTGCACCGCCGTCACTATGCCCTTATGCGGGGTGGTCGCGGCCACCTCGGCGCCTGCGGGCGTTTTTATAACGGCCAGCACATCACCGGGATTCACCGCCTGCCCCAGCACGCCCGAAACGGTTTCCAGCCTGCCGGTCCCGCCCGCGGTTATATGGTGCGGCTTCTGCGCGTCCTGCATTATGCGCCCCATTGCCTGGAAGGTTTCCGGCACGGAGGTCCGCTTTATTATTTCGGTCCTTATACCGCCCGCCCGCTGCGCTTCGGCCGACACCTCCACTATGCCCGCATCACCTGACTCCTCTTCCCCGTGGCCCGCGTGTTCATCCGCCGCATGCTCAACATGCTCGTCGGAAGCATCGGGATTTTCTCCGCCGCAGCCGCACATTCCCAACAAAGCCGTTACCGCTAAAACATTAATTATTGCCCTCATTTTTCCTCCCCGCTGTTCACCGCGACTTCCAACTGCGCGGTTTTTTCGTAGTAGTCCTTCAAGGCCTCAAGGTAATTCACGTTCTCCTCAAGGAAAACCCGGTTGGTTTCGTAAAACGCCGTAAGGTCTATTTTCCCGGACAGGTAATCCTGCGCCGCCACCCGCCTGAGGTCGTTGAGCAGGAAAACGGTGTCCCGCGCCGCCGCGAGGCGTTTCTGCGTCAGTCCCAGTTCCAGCCAGGAATTGTAAACTTCCCGGCGTATTTCCAGCTCAAGGCGCTGCCCCTCGTAATTAAGCGCGGCTTTATTAGCCAGCGCCCTTTTAACTTCGCCGTTGTTGTTATACCAGAGCGGCAGTTCCAGGCCCAGGAACAGCCTGGAGTAACTGGTCCCGCCGTCGCTGCCGCGTATGAGCCCAAATTCAGGCACGGGCAGCCGTTTGTCTTTCTCTAAGGTTAGTACCAGGTCGGCGGCTTTGCCGTTAAGGGCCAGGGCGCGCAGTTCAAAGCGCCGGGCGAGAGCCAGTTCGGTATATTTCTCCAGAGGCTCAAGCACGGGCACAACAGGAGCAAGGCTGAACCCGCCGTTCTCCGATACCGCCACCGGCGCGTCCGGCCTGCGGCCCATGAGAGTATTCAATTCACCAGCCGCAGTGCGCAGCGTTGTTTCAGCTTCCTGCAGATGATACCCGCTTCGGGACGTTTCCACTTTTGCCCTGGCCAGGTCGGCATTGCCCGCCTCCCCCGTCTGCAGGCGCATCTCTATCTTATTAAGGATATCCATCGAGAACCTGAAGTTCGTTTCCTCGAAATTGCGCCGTTCTTTGGCTATCCGCAAAGAATACCAGGCTTTGCGGGCTGAGCTGAAGATAATGGTTTCAAGCGCTTCCAGTTCTTTTTGCGCGGCCTCATAAGACGCGCGGGCCGCGGCCCCGGCCATGCCCGCCCTGCGCGTAAGCGGCACCGGCTGAACGGCTTTTATTTCATAGCCGTCGAAGACGGATGAGGCGGATTTGTCTATTTCGATACTTGGATTCGGGTAGGCCGAGTTTATAACCACCCCGGCTTCCAATAAGCCCAACTGCTGCCTGGCCGCGGCCAGCGATGGATTTGCGGTTTTTACTTCGGAAATTATACCGGGAAGTGACAGCGCTTGAGTCGGTTCAGGCGCGGCTGACTCGCCGCGGCCCTGGAACAGGGCGGCAATAAACAAAGGTAAGAGTAACTTTTTCACACGGCCTCCAAAGGCTTAATGTAAACCTGGTTTATGGGACGCGGGAACAGGCGCGCCGGGTAGAATATATTATGGAAAGGAAACTTCCCGCCAAACAATCAGGCGGGTCCGCCAGGCTGTTTGGCGGAAACTGACGGGGTTCAATCGGCAGGTGGATGGAATATTTCGTCTTCTAAAAGCCGGGGTGCAAAAATAGTCTCAAAGCAGGACGGCGCCGGCATCTCGGGTTCTGCGGGAATCAGTGAACTCTTCGAATCGGGATTATCGCCATATGCCCCGCAGGAACTACCCAAACAGACAGCGGGGCAAGGAGCGTCACAAGGCCGCTCGTGAGTGTGGTTTGTCTCCGCCAAAACGGTGAAGACAAGAAACAGGGAAACCAAAAAAGGGAGAAATTTCCGCATTATTCAAATTATATCATAAACTGCACCTGAATAAGATTTTACTTAGGTAGCTAGGCGGCTAGACAGCGAGACAGCTTGGCGGCTTTAAGGAATTGGGAATTTACTTTCGGTCTTGCTCTCTGGCGGTCTAGCTGCCCAGCCGCCCAGCCGTCTCGCTACCTGAGCAGTTACTAAGATTTAACGAAAGCAATGCTGCTGTCTACATTGTTTAATGTTTAACGCAAGACCGCCAAAAAACTTGCGGCCTTTATCCTTTAACCTTAAGCCTTTTTGAAAGGCTTTGCCGGGCGCGGAAAAGGAGCGATTCGATTGAGGACACCGAGAGACCCATTATTTCGGCTATTTCGGCGTAGGAACGGTCTTCGTAGACTTTGAGTATGATGGCGAGCTGTTGTGTGTCGGGGAGTTCGACCAACATGGCGGCTATTTCTTTGTTCTGCTGGTTTGTTTCGTATATGGCGTCCGGGCTGGCGCCGGGATCGGCAATTGGGTCCGGGCCGCCCGCCGCGGCGGAATCAAGGCTGTACGTGGGAGCTTTGGCCGCCCGGCTTTTGTTCTTGCGGGCGTGGTCTACAGCCAGGTTATAGGCTATTTTGTAAATTATAGTCGAGAGTTTTGCGCAGGGTTTGAGATCGGGAGCGGCTTTATAGAGGCGGAGGAAAGCCTCCTGGGCTATGTCTTCGCTGGTGTCCTGGTTTTGTGTGTAGCGGTGGAGGAAATTGATGAGCGGGCCTGAATGTTTTTCTACTATACGGGTGAAAGCGTCTTCGCTGCCTTCGTTGAATTGGTCCAGCAGGTCAAAGTCTTCCCGGGGCTCTCTGGCGTTCTCTTCCATCACTCAAATATTCTATTTTATTTTGTTTCAATTTCCGTTGCTGTCTTCAGCGGTTTTTCAGTTCTTCTTCCAGCTTGCGGCGTTCGTAGATCTGCCTGTAGAGGCCGTTCAGGGCCATCAGCCCGGCGTGGGTCCCCTTCTCCGCCAGCCTCCCCTCGTCCAGCGTCAGAATAAGGTCCGAATGCTCGATTGTCTTCACGCGGTGGGTCACTATCAGGCAGATGGCGTCCGGCATCTCTTTGCGGAAATCACGCCAGAAATTGTCCTCGGTCTGCGCGTCCATCGCCGAAGTAGCGTCGTCCAGCAGGAGTATGTCCGGCCGCGTCAGCAAAGCCCGCGCGACCGCCACACGCTGCTTCTGCCCGCCGGAGAGCGCGAAACCCCGCGTGCCCACAAAAGTTTCCAGGCCCTTGGGCAGCTTTAAAATATCGTGTTTAAGCTGCGAAACCCGTATTGCGGTATCAACGGCCCCCTCCGGAATGTTCTCCCGGCCCAGGGTTATGTTGTTCAGCACCGTGTCCGTCATAATGAACGGGTCCTGGGTGACCAGACCCAGGCGTTCCCTGATGGCTGCCGGGGTGAATTTGCGGATGTCGACGCCGTTCAGGCATATCTCCCCGCCCGAAAACTCGGAGAACCGCGTCAGCACGGCGAGAAGGCTGCTTTTGCCCGAGCCTATCTTACCCACTACCGAGATGAGCCGGCCGGACTTTGCGGAGAAAGATATCCCTTTAAGCAGATGAACGCCGTCCTTTCCCACAATCACCGAAACGCCGCGGGATTCCACGGACTCGATGCGGGCCGGAACCGGCGCGGGCGAGGCCGGCTTCTTGACGGCGGACCTCGCCTGCAGCAGCTCGTCCACGCGCTTTATGGAAGCGCCGGCCCTGTTGCCCGAGACGAAGAACTGGCTTATGTCCATCAGCGGCATCATGATCATCTCCGCATAAAAATAGAAAGCTATCAGCTCGCCCAGGGTAGCTTTGCCGGCTATTACCATCAGGCCGCCGGCCAGAAAAAGCATGGAGATCGAGAAAAAATTGGCGGAGTAGTAAAAATAGGAAAACACGATATCCAGCTTAGCCACCGCTATCTCGGCGTCCTTCTGCCCGTCCGCCTTCGCCGAGAAAAACAGTCCCTGGGCCGATTCCTTGGCGTTGGCTTTTATGAGCTTTATCGCGGTGAAGCAGGTCTCAAGGAAATCGTATATCAGCGAGATGGACTTCTGAAGGTTGTCGTAGCGCGCGTGAAGCTTGCGGCCGGTTTTCAGCGAGGCGGCCAGCAGCAGCGGGGCCGGCGCCAGCACCCAGAGGGTCAGCTGGGGGTTCAGCAGAATCATCATCGTGACCGCGCCGATAAGCGTGAAGATGGACTGGATAAAGCGGAACACTCCCGAGCAGGAGAACCAGGAGATCTTGTTGGAGATGTCGTCCACGAGGCGGGTGACAAGGTCGCCGGTGGTATAGCGGTGGTAGAAGGACTGGTCCAGCTTCAGGATGTGTTCGAAGGTCTGCTGGCGCATCTCCCATTCCAGGCGCATGTTCATGTAGGCGCGGTTGCGCTGGGCGATTATGCCGGCAATCGTGCCGGTGACGCCGACGCCGAGAATGAGATAGATGTACCGGCGCAGCAGTTCCCGTGTTATGCCGCCGCTCAGGCCGTTGATTATCTCCTTGATGACGTACGGGTAAAGGGCGTTGAGCGCGGCGCTGACCATGCCGAGCGCGACGATAGCCAGCATCCGGTATTTATGCCGTTTCCAGTAGGGCAGGAGCCATTTAAGGGTGAAAAGCATAATAGTTGTCTGTTGACTGTAAACAGTTGACAGTAATAAAGGAAATTCCCCGCACTGGTTACCGATTACTGGTTACTGATTACTATCCGTTTTCTCCGAACTGCAATTTATAGAACTTCGAGTAAATTCCGCCATGGGCCAGCAGCGCCTCATGCGTGCCGCGTTCCTTCGCTTCTCCTTCGGATATCAGCATGATCTCGTCGGCGTTCTTTATGGTGGAAAGCCTGTGGGCTATAACTATCATGGTCTTCCGTTTGAGGAGCCGCTGCATGGCGGTGTTTATCAGGCGCTCGGTGTAGGGATCAATGTGCGAGGTGGCCTCGTCCAGCGCCAGCACCTCCTGGTTAAGGACCATGGCCCGCACCAGGGAAATAACCTGTTTCTCCCCGGCCGAGAGGTTTACGCCTTTTTCCACTATCTGCTTGTTCAGGCTGTGATGCTTGAAGAAGGCGTCCATGCCTATTGTCTTTATCGCGTCGTGCACCAGGGCGTCAGGCACGGCGTCGTCCATCAGCTTGAGATTCTGCATTATCGTGCCGGGGAAAAGATAGAGGTCCTGCTGCACCAGGCCTATGGCGGTGCGCAGCGATTTAAGGCTTATCTCGGAGAGATCCGCGCCGTCTATCAGTATCCGTCCTTTCTGCGGGGTGTAGAACTTGAAAAGCAGGTTGGTTATAGTAGTCTTGCCGCCGCCGGTTTCGCCCACTATGGCCAGGCTTTTGCCTTTGCGCAGAGTGAAGGAAACGCCTTTTAGCACCCAGGGGTCCTCCGGGGCGTATTTCATCCAGACGTCGCGGAATTCTATGCTCTCGCGCATGGAATGTATGAAATGGGGCTTCACCGGGTCGGTTATGGCGGGGCGGCGTTCCATTATCCGGGCTATGCGGTGGCCGGCCGAGAAGGAGCGCTGTATGATGCTTATGTGTTCGGACAGGTGAAATATCGGGTCAAAAAGTTTGTCTATATAGAGAATGAACATCACCAGCGTTCCTATGCTGATCCTGCCTTCCAGCGCCCAGCCGCCGCCCGCGCCCAGTATTATGGCTATGGAGATGGGGCTAAGGAGTATCACGGCCGTAAAAAAGATTATTGACATCATTTCGGCGCTCAGCTCGGCGTTGAATTTCCGCTTGTTGACGGCGTCGAGCCTTGCCGCCGCCATGGCTTCGCGGTTGTAGGCCTGCAGGAGGGCTATGGCGCTGACGTGTTCGCTTAAAAAACCGGAGATCTCGCTGGCCAGTTTCCTGACCGTCACGAACATGGTGGAGCTTTTATGCAGGAAGACCACGCTGAGGACCATGACGAACGGCAGGACAGTCAGCAGCAGCAGCGTGAGGCGCAGGTTGAAAAAGGCCATAATGGCGAAAGTGATGAAGAACATCAGTATGTCGCGGAAGATGGTGATGGAAGTTTCGGTGAACAGTTCATAAAGGCTGGCCGTGTCCGCCTGGACGCGGGCCATGAGCCGCCCCACGGGGTATTGCGCGTAGAACGGCAGATCCAGGCTCAGCATGTGGGCGAGCATTTTTTTCTTGAGGTCGGTCATTATCTGCTGGCCGGTGCGCACCAGGCGCATGCGCAGGAAGTAGTTGAAGACCAGAAAAAGGAGGGAGTTCAGGAAAAGCGCCGTGACCAATAGTATGACAAGGTGGTAATCCTTTGCCGGTATGGCCATGTCTATGATATATTTGGCGATTATCGGCGAAAGGAGGTTCAGGACGGAGGAGAGCAGAAGCCAGCTCGCGGTTACGGCGAAACCGCGCTTTTGGGGCCTCATCAGGCCGTAAAGCATCCGGAAGGTAGCTTTATAATTTATCTTCTCCTTCTGGTCCTGGCTTTCGTCGTAATGAGCGTCGGTTCCGCCGTGCATATGGATATTCTATAAAATTGTAACTACTTAGGTAGCTGGGCGGCTGGACAGCTAAACTGCTAGACAGCCAGGCAGCTAGACAGCTAGGCTGCCAGAAAAATATTTTTTGTTTCTTCCTCTGCGAAGCTGCCTCGCCGTCTAGCCGCCTAGCCGCCTCGCGGTCTAGCTGCCCAGCCGCCTAGCCGCCTCGCTACCTGAGTAGTTACATAAAATCCCCTCCCCCCTTTTCTTAAAGGGGGATACCCTTCACAATCCTTGTATTATTTCCACGATTTCTTTCTTTACGGCATCCAGGTGGGTGCCTGGCCAGTAGATCTGGCCGCAGGCGGGGCATTTTGAAAAAGCGTATTCATATTCCAGCGTCCGGGCCGGCGCGGCCTTCATAACCTCTTCGCGCGGAATATCGGCCAGCGGCTCGTTGCAGAGCGTGCAGCGGGTAAAATAGTCCTTTTCATCCGGCTTCAGGGCAAGTTCCTTCAGCAGCTTCCTTAGCTGGTCCCGCCACCGCTGCTCGCGGAATAATATTATCCTTACTTCGTCCCGGTGCGCCATAAGGCGGGTATCGCGGGTCAGCAGAATAACGCCCGGTTCCCTGGCTTCCAGCAGCATAAGCGCTGTGTCGCGCCTGTCGTGCGGCACGAACCCGCAGTCATAGCCCATTATCCTGAGCCATTTAGCCAGTTTCCCCAGCATCGCATCCGCAATAAATTTCATTTCAGGGTCTTAACTTTACACTTTAGACAATGACTAAAATGTAAAGTTAAGCTCTTTTTTGCCAATGAAAAAGGCCTAAGGGAGCGCCTTAGGCCTTTTTACGGGACAGGGCGTCAGTTCAGCTTGTGTTCCGCGCCGCGCTTCAGGGCTTTGGCGTTGAGCTCTATCACTTCGGGCTTGAGCTTCTTGAATATTTTGGGCAGCGCCTTTGTTATCCCCTCCACGGAGACCGCGCCGGTGTTGGCGGCGAAAGCGCCCAGCGCCACCATGTTCATAACCTTCGCGTTGCCGAGTTCCCCCGCTATCTGGTTGCAGGGCACATAAAGGACCTTTATGTCTTGTCTCGCCGGCTTTGAGTTGACCAGCGAGGAGTTGATTATCAGCAATCCCCCCGGTTTCACCATCGGCTCGAACTTGGCCAGCGAAGGTTCGTTGAGGACTATAGCCGTGTCCGGAGAGGAAACTATCGGCGTGGTGACCTCGTCCGAAGAAATGACCACCGAGCAGTTGGCGGTGCCGCCGCGCATCTCGGCCCCGTAAGAGGGAAAGAAGGTGACTTCCTTCTCTTCAGTCATGCCGGCCTGGGCCAGCAGTATGCCGGCGGAAATAACGCCCTGTCCGCCGAAGCCCGAAATTCTTATGCCTTGATACATGTTATCCTCCAAAATATAGCGTATAGGGACTAGAGGCTAGGGGTTAGGGAGGGAATTCCTTCCGCTCGCCCCTCGCCTCTATCCCCTCACCCCTGCTTTTGCGGTTCCTTGTACACGCCTACCGGGAAGACTTTCATCATCGCGTCGTTGACGTATTTGGCCGCCTCGGACGGGTTGTCCAGCCGTGTGCCCCAGTTGGTCGGGCACATCGACAGCACCTCAACCATGGAGAAGCCCATACAGTCTATCTGGTTCTGGAAGGCCTTCTTTATGGCCGTTTTGGTCTTCAGGACATTCGGCGCCGTGTGGACGGTCGTCCGCTCGAGGTAGATTGCCCCGTCTATGGTGGCCAGCAGTTCGCACATCCTTATCGGATAGCCGGCCTGCCTGGCCGTTCTGCCGGCCGGGCAGGTGGTGGCCTTCTGGCCTATCAGCGTGGTCGGCGCCATCTGGCCGCCGGTCATGCCGTAGATGGCGTTGTTAATGAAGATCACGGTGATGTTCTCCGAGCGGATGGCCGCGTGGACTATCTCGGCCATGCCTATGGAGGCCAGATCTCCGTCGCCCTGGTAGGAGAAGACAATGGTGTCGGGCTTAGTGCGCTTTATACCCGTCGCCTCGGCGGGGCCCCTGCCGTGCGGACCCTGTATGGCGTCGCAGTTGAAGTATTTGTCCGCAAAGACCGCGCAGCCCACGGGGGCTATGCAGATAGTGCGGTTGCGTATTTTAAGCTCATCCATCACCTCGGCTATGACGCGGTGGATAATCCCGTGGCCGCAGCCCGGGCAGTAATGCATCAGTTGATCGGTAAGGGATTGGGGATTCTTATTTAACAACTGCATATTTGCGCGCTCCTTTTTTGACGATGTTTTCGATGGTGGCGGTCACTTCCTCCGCCGTTATGACCGAGCCGCCGGGCTTGGCGTGCAGGTGCGTTTCCGCGCGGCCGTTTATGCCGAGGCGTACGTCGTCCACCATCTGCCCGAGGCTCATTTCCACCACGAGGAATTTTTTTATGCGGCCCGCCAGTTCCGCCAGGCGCGCCTTTGGATAAGGCCAGAGGGTTATCGGCCTGAAAAGCCCCGCCTTTATGCCTTTTTCACGGGCGGCCTTGACGGCCGCGGTGGAGACCCTGGCCGAAGTGCCGTAAGCCACGAGGGCTATTTCAGCGTCGTCCAGCATCTTTTCCTCGTAAAGGATTTCGGCGGCTTCCAGCTCCTTGTAGCGCTTGACGCGCTCCAGTATCATTTTCTCAAGCATGCCTTCGCGCAGGTCGTAGGAGCCAATCATGCGTTTCGGGCGGCCTTTGTTGACGCCTATGGCCCACTCCGGCTCCTTGAGGTTTTTGGGGTCTATCTCCGGATGCTTGAATTCCACCGGCTCCATCATCTGGCCAAGGATGCCGTCGGCGAGTATCATGGAAGGAAGGCGGTATTTGAACGCCGTTTCATAACACTTGTGCGGGAAGTTGGCCATTTCGCTGACGCTGTACGGGGCCATCACGAAAACCCTGTAGTCGCCGTGGCCGCCGCCGCGGGTGGCCTGCCAATAATCGCCCTGGGCGCCCGCTATGTTGCCCAGTCCCGGGCCGCCGCGCACGATATTGGATATCAGAAGCGGAAGATCGGCGCCGGCGCAATAGGAAAGCCCTTCCTGCTTCAAGCTTACGCCCGGGCTGGAAGAGGAGGTCATGCAGCGCGTGCCTGTGGCGGCCGCGCCGTAGATCATGTTTATGGCCGAAACTTCCGATTCGGCCTGTATGAACGTCCCGCCGGTTTCCGGAAGGCGCCAGGACATATACTCCGGCACCTCGTTCTGCGGGGTTATCGGATAGCCGGCGAAGAACCTGCAGCCCGCGCGCACCGCGCCTTCAGCCAGGGCTTCGTTGCCTTTCATTAATTTTTTCTCGCTCATAGTTTCTCCTTGTTGACAGCAGGTAGAGGCAATAGGTAAAGGTAGAGGTAGAGTAAGAATTTGCAGTTACTTTGTAACTACTCAGGTTCTCCGTATTTTTCACGTATTTTTTGTAGTGGCAAAGCTTGCTTTGCCTTTTTGGGCAGAGTAAACTCTGCCACTACGACGACAGACCTGAGTAGTTACGTTACTTTACCTATACCTTTACCTGCCTTATTTATAGACCTTTATTGCCAGGTCGGGGCAGATGCGGGCGCAGCTCTGGCACGCTATGCAGCAGCCTTCCATGGAGTCTTTGGCCGGGTAATAGCCGGTCTTGGAAAATTCATCCGATTTCTCGATGCACTTCTTCGGGCATGCCTGGATGCAGAGATAACAGCCTTTGCATCTGAGAATGTCCACTTTCATTTCCGGCATGTCAACCTCCTCGGTTAAATTAGGCCCCCTTCGGGGGCAACTTTCCTTTTGAGTTTTCTTTGGTTATACTATTCCCATGGAACACGTTTCCGGTATCAAGCTGAAAACCATTCTTCTTCATAATGGCAACTGGTGGAAATTCTTCCTCAAACAC
>JAHJSU010000255.1 GCA_018829985.1 Elusimicrobiota bacterium
GAAATCAGACAACAAACCGTTTGATCCATAAACTTTCTTTGTGCCTTGGTGTCTTAGTGGCTGAGTAATTACTAAAAATCAGCGTTATCAGCGTTCTATATTCTATTCCGCCATCTCATAGCGACCTGAGTAGTTACAATTTATGATAATATTGTTCAGTATAATCGCGGTCATATTCACGCTTATCGGCGGCGGGATTGCGCTGAAGCTGGGGAGCCTGAATAAAAAATTCCTAATCCGCACGCTTTCCTACGCTTCCGGCATACTGATTTCCGTGGTCTTCCTGGATCTCCTGCCCGCCGGCTGGGAGCTTAACCGGACGAATTTAACCTGGGGCATTCTGGGCGCCCTGCTGGCGCTGTTCCTGGCGGAGAGCTTCACCGTTTTAAGCTCCCGCAGCGAGTTCCTGGAGGAATGCGAAGTCCACGCCCATAACCTGGGAATCTTCGCCTTTATAGCCCTGGCGCTCCATTCCCTTCTGGACGGCGTAAACATAGCGGTGGGCTTTAAAACCGGCACGGCGGCCGGCTTTAACGTGTCTCTCGGCGTTATCCTGCATAAATTCGCCGACGGCGTCACGCTGGTCGCGCTTTTATTGCACGGCGGAAGGACCAAAAAACAGGCCTTCTGCCTGAGCCTGGCGCTGGCCGCCGCCACGCCCCTGGGCGCGGCCATGATGGGTCCCTTTCTGAGATGCATCTCGCCGGATGTCATAGCTTTGTTTTTAGGCATAAGCAGCGGCTCTTTTCTCTATATCGCCATGGCGGACATATTGCCCCAGTTGCACAAGGCCAACGACAGGGTGGCGCCGTTCCTCTTCCCGCTCGGCTACCTTACCGTTGTTGTGATGAACCGTTTCGGGGGATAAGAACCCGAAAATTGCGGTTAAAGTCGTTTGTTTCAGGGAAAGCAATAGATTAAACTATCTAAGGCAATTTTCGGAAGGCTAAAGGATAAAGGCTTCCCGCCAAACAGCGCGGCGGGTCCGCCTCTGGCGGAAAGGATGAAGGCCGTCTGATGAGCATAGCTCCTGATACGGCGCCTACGCAGGTATTGGAAAAGATGAGGGAAATATAAAGGTTTTTTCCGTCCTTTAGCCTTTAGCCCTCATCCTTTACTTCCCGGAAAATTTAATTAAATTTTCCGGGTTTATGAAATATGGCTATTGAAGACTTGTTAAAAAAATTCAAGGAATATTCCGCCGAGGACACCACGAAGCTGGAATACGCCTATGAATTCTCGAAAGAGGCGCATCTGAACCAGAAGCGGGCCTCGGGCGAAGTATACTTCTCGCATTGCCAGGCCGTGACGGACATACTGCTTGATTACAAGATGGACCTGGAGACCGTGGCGGCGGGCCTGCTGCACGACGTGCTGGAAGACACCACCGTCCCGTGCGAGACTTTCAGAAAAGAATTCGGCGAGGAGATCTACAACCTGGTCGCGGGAGTGACCAAAATAGAAACGCTGCGCTTCTCCTCCCGGGACGAGGCCCAGGCCGAGAACTGGCGCAAAATGATACTCGCCACCGCAAAGGACATACGCGTCATAGTCATAAAACTCGCGGACCGCCTGCATAACATGCGCACGCTCAATTTTCTGACCAACGAAAAGCAGCTTGAGATAAGCCATGAGACGCTCTCGCTCTACGCCCCGCTGGCCCAGCGTCTCGGCATCTTCCGCTTAAAGTCCGAACTTGAAGACCTCTCTTTCAAGTACCTCTACCCCGACGAATACGACAGCCTCTCGGCCAAAGTAAGTCTGATATTCACCCGGCGCGAAAAACTGCTTGAAGAATTCAAGGCGAACCTTGAAAAGAACCTGGGCTCCGCGAATATACCGCACCGCATACTCTCCCGGGCCAAGAACCTTTATTCCATCTACCGCAAGATGCTCAAGCAGGACCTGCCGTTCGAGGAGATACAGGACGCGCTCGGCATACGCATCATCACCGACAACATCATAAACTGCTACGCGCTGCTGGGCACCGTGCACTCCGTTTTTAAACCGGTAGCCGGCTCGTTCACGGATTATATAGCCGTGCCCAAGATGAACCTTTACCAGAGCCTGCATACCAGCGTCATGGTGTCTTCGGGCGAGATAGTGGAGATACAGATCCGCACCGAAGAGATGCACCGCACTTCGGAGTACGGCATCGCGGCCCACTGGCGTTACAAGCTGGGCGAATCCGGCGCCGACCGGCACCTGGATGAAAAGCTCAACTGGCTTTGTCAGTGGATGGAGTGGCTGCAGGACCTCTCGAGTCCGCGCGAATTTATAGAAAGTTTCAAGACGGATTTGGAACTGGACCAGATCTTCATTTTTACGCCCAAAGGCGACGTCAAATGCCTGCCGGCGGGCGCCACCCCGATAGATTTCGCCTACGTTATCCACTCCGACATCGGCGACACCTGCATAGGCGCCAAGATCAACAACAAAATGGCGCGCCTGGACGACGAGCTTAAAAGCGGGGACCGCTGCGAGATAATCACCCGCAGAAATTCAATGCCCAAGAGGGACTGGCTCTCCGTCGTAAAGACCGCCGGCGCGCGGTCGCGCATCCGCAAATACCTGCGCGAACACCCCCAGAACGACTAGCCCGAAAACTTCAGTTGAAGTTTTCGGGAAGGCTAACGGTTTAAAAACCCAGGTTCAGCGGTTGAAAATTCATGAAGACTACGGAAAAGATACGGAAGGGGTTCCAGAGCGTTTTATCTCCCTTGCGTCGGCGCGTCCGTCGTCCCTGCCGTAATGCTGGCGCTGCTGCATCGCCGCTGTGAGCGCGTAAGGGCCGGCCCGTGTATGAACTTTACTGAATTTTCGGAGATAACCCCGCGGAAAGCGGGTGAGCTTAAAGGCCGGATAGCCAGGCTTAGAATAGATTTAAGACTTATTGAAGAGCAGTTCGTCAAAGGCGGCGGCAAGGGCGGGCAGAAGATAAACAAGACCGCCAGCGCTGTGCTGCTTAAATATCCCCCCCTTGGCCTGATAGTGCGCTGCCAGAGAGAGCGCAAGCGCTCCCTGAACAGATTCCTGGCATTAAGGGAACTGGTGGACGAGATAGAACTGCGGATATCCGTAACTACTCAGGTTCCAGGTTCACGGTTCAGCGGTTCAACGGTTGAAAACCGGAGAACACAAGAAGATCATGGGAAAAAATAACCTTAAACCTTGAACTCTGAACTTAATAACCTGAGTAGTCGCGTTTTATTTATAAAATCTTTTCGCCTCCTGCTGGAAGCTCAGGATATGCGGGGAAAAAGTTTCAAAAGCTTTCCTGCCGGGTATCGCTTTATAGTCTTTGTCGTAGATCTTAAGCCCGCCTCCGTAAGCCTCCAGCGGCATTACCAGCGCCGAGCCGTCCTTTATTATGGCGGAAGTGTCCCACGAAAAAACGCTTACAAAAGGCCTGGAATTCTTTTCGAACAGGTCCAGCCCGCTTGAATAATCCGCCGGCGGGTTCCTTGTGCCGATCAGCTTAAGCAGGGTCGGAACTATATCCATGTGGCTCGTCAGGCCGTCGACGGCGCCGGGCGGCCGGCCCGGCAGATAGAACACCAGCGGCACCTTCACCTCTTCTTCCGAATAGGCCTGGTTGTGGCCGAAATATCCTTTTTCAAAGAACGCCTCGCCGTGGTCGCCCGTGACCAGCACGGCCGTGTCCTTTAAATCCCCGTTCTTTTCCATGAAGCGCAGGAGATCGCCTATCAGCGAATCTTCATAATGCAGGGAGTTCCTGTATTTGTTGAAAAGCAGGTGGGCGTTATCTTTGTTCAGAGCGAGGTAGTTGACGCCGCCGGCCGGCTTGAACTTTTCGAATTCCGGCGGGTGCTCGTAGCTGCCGTGGGAGGCGTCGTAGAAAATAAAAGCGAAGTAAGGTTTTTTGCCGGTCCTGGCCTTGAGGAACTCCAGGAACTTATCCGTTATCTCCCGGTCCTTACCGTCCTTGCCGGCGCTTTTCGGCTCGTCATAAATATCTTCGCGCGGCACTTTTGCGAAGCAGGTCTTGTTGAATTCCGGGAAGCTTAATTTTGCGCTGGCCAGTATCCTGAACTCGTAGCCGAGCGCGGAAAAGGCGTCCAAAAGCACCGGGGGCCGCCGCTCGCCGGCCATCGAGAACCAGTAATTGCCGTAAATGCCGTAGATGAGCGAAAAAATGCCGAACCTGGTGCA
>JAHJSU010000256.1 GCA_018829985.1 Elusimicrobiota bacterium
AGAAATCAGACAACAAACCGTTTGATCCATAAACTTTCTTTGTGCCTTGGTGTCTTAGTGGCTGAGTAATTACTAAAAATCAGCGTTATCAGCGTTCTATATTCTATTCCGCCATCTCATAGCGACCTGAGTAGTTACGGAAATTGGCAGAAAAAAACCTGACTCTCCATATGTTTTTTTTGTATTATAACTCTTGAAACGCCGATCCGCAAAGAGCGGGAAGTTGGTTTTGAGGTATTACTTTACGATAATGATTCTTATGTTTCCTGCAGATCCGACCGGCCGCCTGCGCTCCGCCAAACTTATGCCGGAGGCTTCCTGATGGCCGATATTAAAGGCCGCGTACTGGTAGTCACGACCGGAAAGACCCTCCTTGACGAGATAACTCCGTCCATGTCCGGCAGGGGCCTGGAACTCGTCTGCGTGCCGACCCTGAACTACGCGGCCGCCCGGCTCGGCGCCGGCGATTGTTCCGCCCTGGTGGTGGACTTCGGCCAGGTCGCTCCGGCCGAGCGAGAGGCCTTCCTCGAGCTGCACAAGCAGTACCTAAAGGTCCATCTCTTTACGCTGGAGACCATCATGAGCATCGCGCCGGGCTTCCTTTCGCCCCTGCGCCGCCTGAGCTGGCCGCTGCCTATGGGGTTCGCGGACCAGGTCAGGGTTACCGACCGTTCGGTCATCATCCTGGCCGACCAGACCATGTTCATGACCGGCGCCGTGCAAAGCGCCTTCCAGCAGGCCGGGGTCCAGGCGGTATCCCTGGAATCCACTACGGGCCTGATCGAGTTCATCCGCCAGCAGACCGTGGCCCGCATTTCCGCCTCCCAGCCCTCGAAGCCCAAGAACTTCTGGTCGCGGCTGGCCGGAGACGAGGAAAAGGCCGCGCCCGCAGCCCCGCCGTTCCTGGGCCAGGTGGTGGTGGCGCAGTTCACCGGAACCCCGGGGGAAGCCGACGCGCTGGACTCCCGCATCCGGAGCGCGATCCCCGCGGCCGCCTGCTACATTATTTCGGGCATGGATACGGCGCGTTACGCGGTCCAGGCGCTCAAGGACGGGCGCCCCGTGGCCCTTCCGCGGGAACAGGCCGGGCGCATCGCCGGCATCCTGGTGGACATCAGCGAAGGCGGAGCCAGCCGCTCCAAAGAGAAGGAGAAAGAGCGCATAATCCTGCTGGATAATTTCAAACCCAACCTGACCACCCTGGGCCAGGCCCTGCTGAACGCGGGCTACGAGGTCACCACCTCTATGAACGGCGAGGATGCCTTGAGGCTCTGTAAAAAGGGGGCTTTCCATCTCGCGGTCATCGGCACTTCGGCCACCTCCGCGCAGTATTCCGGGTCGGAGCTCGCCCAGAAGCTGCGCGAACGGGACCCCGACCTGCGCATCATCTTCATGGTGGACCAATATCCTCTTAAGGCCGCGCTGCAGGGGGTCAGCCAGGTAGTGGAACTGGGCCTCGACGACGCGCTGCTGAAGCCCGTCGAATCCTCGCGCCTCGTCTTCTCGGTCGAGCGGGCGCTGGAACGGCGCTTTCTGCTCCTTGAGAACGCGCGCCTTTTGAAGGAAGTCCAGGAGTTCAACCGGCAGCTGGCCCAGGTCAACAGCTTCCAGACGAAGTTCTTCGCCATGGTCACCCATGACGTCAAAAGCCCCCTGACCGCCATCCTCGGCTACGCCGAGGTCCTGACCAAAAAGCTCAAGAGCCTGCCCGGCGAGCTTAAATACGCCTCGAACATCCATTCCTCCGCGAAGACTCTCAATGTCCTGATCTCCGACCTGGTGGACCTGGCCGCGATAGAATCCGGCAAGCTGCGCGTCGAGATAGGGACGCTGAACCTGCTTTCGGTGGTCCAGGACGTGCGCGCGCGGGTGGAGATAGCGGCCCAGAAGCGCAACATCAGCTTCGCCGTGCAGGTTCCGCCCGTCCTTCCGCCGCTGGCCGGCGACGACGCGCGCATCGGCCAGGTGATACAGAACCTCTGCACCAACGCCATCCAGTACACCAACGAGGGCGGGCAGGTGACCATCATGGTCGAGTCCGCTCCCGACAGTGTGGTGGTCGGCGTCATCGACACTGGTATCGGCATCTCCAAGGAAGACCTGCCCCGCGTCTGGGAACGCTTCTTCCAGACCGAGGAAGCCCAGAAGATGCGCCAGGCGGGCTTCGGCCTGGGCCTTAAGATCGCGCGGGAGATCGTCCAGAGGCACGGCGGCGAGATGGGCATAGAGTCCGAACTCGGAGTCGGCTCCCGCTTCTTCTTCCACCTCCCTATAAAAAAATAAATCCCGGGATAAAAAGGTAACGCCGGCTGATGGCGCCGCCGGATTTTCCGCGCGCTCCGGAACCGGGTTTCAGGGGAAGAAGCCCGGGGGCTTCCCCATAAAGCCGGCCGGGAGTGCGAGCGGCAAAATCCGGCCGCACCGGCCAATTGTTTAATCAGCGTCGGCACATTTTCAGTATAAAGGATTATCAGATCAGCCTGACCGCCAGCCAGTAGGTCGCGGCCGAGATCAGGGCGGCGGCGGGGATGGTAAGTATCCAGGCCCAGACTATCTGGCCCGCCACGCCCCATTTTACCGCGTTGAACCGCTTGAGGGCGCCTACGCCCATAATAGCGCCGGTAATAGTATGCGTGGTGCTGACCGGCACGCCCAGGGCCGAGGCCAGGTAGAGCGTCGCGGCCGCGCCGGACTCGGCGCAGAAGCCGTCAACCGGCCGAAGCTTGGTGATCTTGTTTCCCATTGTCTTCACTATCCTCCAGCCGCCGGACATCGTGCCCAGAGCTATGGCGCCATGGCAGGAGAGGACTACCCAGAACGGGATATGAAATTCCGCGCCCAGATAGCCGGCGCTGAACAGCAGCCCGGCTATTATACCCATCGTCTTCTGGGCGTCGTTGCCGCCGTGGCCGAGACTGTAGGCGGCGGCGGAAAGCAGCTGCCCCTTGCGGAACAAATGGTCCACCTTGCTCGGAATCGACTTGCTGAAAAGGCGGTAGACCACCACCCCGAAAAGCAGGCCAAGCAGCAGGCCCAGCACGGGGGAGATCACGATGAACAGCAGCACCTTTATGATGCCGCTCATCACAAGCACGCCGGCGCCGGCTTTTACCACGGCCGCGCCCACCAGCCCGCCCATAAGGGCGTGCGACGAACTTGAGGGCAGGCCGAAATACCAGGTGAGGAGATTCCAGGCGCAGGCGCCTATAAGAGTCCCGAAGATCACATAACCATCCACCACAGCGATGTTGACGATACCCTTGCCGATAGTTCCCGCCACGTGAAGTCCAAAAAACAGGAAAGCTATGAAATTGAAGAACGCCGCCCACATAACCGCCTGGCGGGGGGGAAAGCACCCGCGTGGAAACTATCGTGGCGATAGAGTTGGCGGCGTCGTGAAAACCGTTCAGAAAGTCGAAGAACAGCGCCAGCGCGACCAGGAATATTATCGCTGCGAGCTGGTTATCCATGCTTCACCATAATGGACTCGATCATTTTGGCCACATGTTCGCAGGTGTCAAGCGTGCCCTCGGCCACTTCATATATCTCTTTCCATTTGATGACCATGATGGGGTCTTTTTCGGTCTCAAAAAGATGGCTGATGGCTTTTTCCCTCAGGATGTCGCCGAGGTTTTCCAGGCGGTTGATCTCTATGCAGTGGTCCAGCACCCGGCGCTGGCGCTTGTTGTCGTGCAGATGCTTCACGGCGTTCGAGAGCGCGATGACCGACTGGTCTATGGTGTCTATAAACTGCGTAAAGTATTCGTCGCGCGGGTCCAGCTTGTAAAGCTTCATCCGGTTCGACATGGCGTTTATCAGGTCCAGTACGTCATCCAGGGTATTGGCCAGGGCGTAGATGTCTTCGCGGTCAAGGGGCGTTATAAAAGTGCGGTTGAGCATATCCACTATCTCATGGCAGAGGGTGTCGCCCTCATGCTCGTAATCCCGCACTTTCTTTACGACTTCCTCGTCTATCGCGCCGTTTTTCACGGCCTGCTTGAAGTACTCGATAGCTTTGACGGTGTTTTCAGCCTGCAGGGTCAGGCAATCAAAAAATTTGATTTCTTTGGGGATCAGGTTAAAAGCCATTTACACGCTCCTTTGAATGTTCCGGCGATTTAGACTATAATTGTAACTACTCAGGTCGCTATGAGATGGCGGAATAGAATATAGAACGCTGATAACGCTGATTTTTAGTAATTACTCAGCCACTAAGACACCAAGGCACAAAGAAAGTTTATGGATCAAACGGTTTGTTGTCTGATTTC
>JAHJSU010000257.1 GCA_018829985.1 Elusimicrobiota bacterium
AGCCCACCCGGAGCATTCTCCCCGCTACTTTGATTTTCCCAAAGAAGGCGCGTTTAAGACAAAGCACCTGCCGGGAATTTCCGCATCAGGCGCTATGCAGTTTTTCTCCTGGGCGGCTTTAAAAACAGAAAAAGGTTATAAGCCTGCACAGCTCCGCGTAAACTATTGCGCGCCGCGCCTGCGGCGCGACAGCCTTCGCCATGACGGGCAGGAGGACCTCACAGCCGCTAAATGGATACAGCCGATGATGTGCGCCCTCGGCCTTAATGAACCGGATACGCAGAATTTCTCAAAAACCAAGGTCACTTTAATGCCTTACGAGCGCGGTAATATACAGGTGGTTTTTCCGGTAGAGGCAAACTCTGAAAAACTGCAAAAGTGTGTTTCCGGCGGGATTAGCTGGAAGCAGCAGTTCAGCTGGTGTGGTAAAAACACTTTAGGCAGTCTGCGCTGGCCGCATGAAGAAAAACCCAAAACCGAACCGGAAAAACCGTGGTGGGAGATGGTGGACTCGTTCTCCTGCCTGGCTGTTGACCTGGGGCAGCGGGACGCCGGTGCCTTTGTACGTATTGAGGCAAGCAAGAAAAAGGGAGAAAAAACCCGCTTCATTGGTAAAACGGATAAGGCGTCTTGGTACGCTAAAATTGGCCGGCAGGGATTGCTTCGCCTGCCGGGTGAGGATGCCAGAGTCTGGCGCAACGGGTCAAAAAACGACTCGGAAGCCGGTTTTTCTTTCAGAGAGGAACTCTCAGGGGAAAAAGGCCGCTCCGCGGATGATTCTGAAATAAAAGAGGCCGAACTGCTCTTGTCGGATTTCGGTTGTGAGGAATCCGAGTTTATGCCCGAAAACTGGCGCGTTAAACTTTCTTTCCCGGAGCAGAACGACAAACTCCTTTTCGCGGCTCGCCGCGCCCAATCCCGCGTCGCCCAGCTTCATCGGTGGGCCTGGTTTCTTGGGGATGAGAAAAAGAAAGAGCTTGCCTATTCAGAAGTAAAAGAATCGTCTGACGGAAAACTCGTAACTGAGGAATGGAAATTGTGGGCGGAAAAGAAAGACACTCGCTTAAAAGCGGTCATTTACTCAGTATTAGCGGAAAAACAGTCAAAATTAGCCCCTTTATTGGTCAGCCTCGCGAACCGCATATTACCCCTGCGCGGGCGCAGTTGGCAATGGTTAAAGAATCCCCAAAAGCAGGATTGTTTTCTGCTTGCCCAGAATGGTTCAGCTATGGAGAATGTTAAAATCTGCGGCCAGCGCGGCATCTCTATGGAACGTATAGAGCAGATTTCCGAACTCCGCAAGCGGTTCCAATCCCTCAATCAGACGCTTCGCAGGGAAATAGGGGGGAAAGCCCCTGCCAGGCTCGACGACTCCGTTCCAGATTGCTGTCCTGACCTGCTTGAAAAACTGGACCGCATAAAGGAGCAGCGTGTTAACCAGACCGCGCATATGATACTGGCTGAAGCGCTCGGTTTGCGGCTTGCCGCCCCCGGACCCGACAAAAGGCAGCTAAAGCACACCAATGACCTTCATGGGAGTTATGAGAAAATCGCGGAGCCGGTCAGCTTTATCGTTATTGAAAACCTGTCCCGCTATTTAACTTCCCAGGGCCGTTCTCCCAGGGAAAACAGCCGTTTAATGAAATGGTGTCATCGCGCCGTCCGCGATAAGCTTAAGATGCTCTGTGAGATTTTCTATCCTACGCTTGTGGGTAAAAAATCTGTTCCGCCTATATTAGAGACTCCTGCCGCATATTCATCGCGTTTCTGCTCCCGCAGCGGTGTTGCGGGGTTCCGCGCGATGGAGGCTGCGCCCGGGTTTGAAAACTTTACCCCGTGGTGCTGGCTTAAAACCAAAAAAGAAAAAGACGGTTCCCCGTCCGAAATAGCTGTTAAAATAGAGGAGATGCGTAAAATATTGGCGGGATTAAATGCCGATAATCCGCAAAAGCCGCGCACAGTTCTTCTCCCTATAGCCGGCGGGCCGATTTTTGTTCCCATAACAGACGGGGAAACATCTACCGGATTTGTCCCTAAAATTGTCCAGGCAGATATTAATGCCGCCATTAATCTAGGTTTGCGCGCTATTTCGGATCCGCGCGACTGGTCTATTCATCCCCGGCTCCGCACAAAGCGGAAAAATAAAGAAATTATCGCCTATGAAAAACGCAAGTTTGGTGCGGATGATGTCGTTGTTACGGAACACCGGACGGAAAAAGAACCGGAAGACAATGACGATGGACATAATCCAAACTTCTTCGCTGATTTTTCATCAAGCGTAAAATGGGGGAAAGCGAGCCTGGGGGCCGGTGCGCCCTCTGTCCCGCTTGTAAGTGGTAAGGCCCTTTGGGGCACAGTTAAAAGCGGGGAATGGGAAAGGTGTATGCAGATTAACCGCGCCCGGGAACTTAAATTGGTTAGGAAGTAGTTTTCCATAATATGACGGAAGAAATTACTGAGAGTTTGCGGATTCCAATGGGTGTGCGTTATCTCAGTAATTTTGTCTATTGCCCAAGGTTGTTTTATCTGCAATGGGTTGAGCGGATATTTGTCCCAAACGCGGATACAGCAGCCGGCACTTCAGCTCATAGACGGGTAGACAAGCCATCCCAACTTAAAGATTGGGAAGGGCTAACCTTAGGCGCGGGTTCTGCTTTGAGAAGCCTTAAACTTGAAAGCAAATTCCTGGGGCTTATCGGGGAAATTGACCTTCTTGAGGGAGGACCTGATGGGTGTGTTCTGCTGGATTATAAAAAAGGGTCTGCCAGACGTACTTCTAACGGCGCGTTAGTTGTTAAGGATTATGATGCAGTTCAGGTCGCAGCCTATGTTTTATTAGCCAGGGAAGAGGGATTATCTGTAAGCGCTGCCGCTATATACTATGCTGCTGATCGTCGGCGTGTTCCCGTAGAACTTTCCGATGAACTTCTAAATAAAGTCGGGGTTCTGATAGCGGAGGCCCGTAAAATTGCGTCTTCCGGCATTTGCCCGCCCCCATTGGATACTGATCAGCGGTGTTCTTATTGCTCGGCATATCCTGTCTGCATGCCGAATGAGACGCGCTATTGGGCAAATCCGGGCTCACCTGCGCCGAAGGAACTTGAGCCGCCGCTTGCCGACCGTGACGAGGGGGAAGTTCTGGTGGTGCAGGATGTAAGGGCTTTTGTAGGGAAACACGGGGATGAGGTTCGTGTGACCCGCGAGGGTGAAAATACGGCAAAAATACCCTTGCATCAACTGCGCGCGATATATCTTTATGGTCCGGTGCAAATCAGTGCGCAACTGGTGCAAATATGCCTTGAGGAAAATATAGATATCTCTTATTTCGCGGCTTCGGGAAGATTTTTGGGAATTTTGCGCGGGTTGCCGGCCTCCGGCATTGACGCGCGGCGCGGACAATATAATCTGTTTAACAATCCTGCGGTTCGCTTGGGTCTTGCCAAAGAAGTTGTCAGGGGTAAAATTCATAATCAGCGTGTTCTTCTTATGCGCAATGGAACAGCTCCGGAAAATGTCCTTGTACAATTGAAAACCTTGCGGGAGAAGACCGCCGGCGCTGAATCGGAAACTCAGCTTCTTGGCATCGAGGGGGAGGCGGCGTCTTTGTATTTCGGGCAGTTCGCCACAATGATTAAAAATGCCTCTTTTGATTTTACCAACCGGAACCGCAGGCCGCCGCGTGACCCTGTTAACGCGCTCCTTTCGCTCGGGTATAGCATTCTTGCGAAGGAACTTGCCGGTGTATGCTATTCAGTAGGTCTCGACCCTTTCCTTGGCTTTTATCATCATCCTCGTTACGGCCGCCCCGCCTTGGCGCTTGATATTATGGAGGAGTTTCGCCCGCTTATCGTTGACAGTCTTGTAATTTCTCTTCTAAATCGCGGCGAGCTTGACGCTAAGTCTGACTTTATTTTGTCTGCGAACGGCTGTAGCCTTAACGAGCAGGGGCGGCGTGTGTTTTGGCAGGGCTGGTTCCGCAGGCTTGATACCGAAGTTACCCATCCTGTTTTTAACTATCAGATGAGTTATAGGAGAATGTTTGAAATCCAGGGGCGGCAGCTTTGGCGGTTTTTTAGAGGGGAGGCGGCCGGATATACGGCATTTACAACACGATGAGCGCTAATCAACTTTACCTGGTGAGTTATGATATCAGCGACCCCCGACGGCTGCGCCATGTTGCGCGTATTATGGAGGGATATGGGCATCGTTTGCAATATTCTGTTTTTGAGAGCCGGCTGAATGATTTGCGTTATGAGGAATTAAAAGCTGTTCTGCATAACGAATTAAACCACGATGAGGACCAGGTGCTTTTTGTTTCCCTCGGCCCCGATTCAGAGCGGATGAATATCCATATAGAATCCTTGGGGCGGCCGTATGTGGGGAAAACAAGGGTCACTATTGTTTAAATTTTAAGCAGAAAAATACCCCTTGTTTCTTAATAAATTTCCTGTTATACTAATATTGGCTAAGGCCACCGACCATCCTTTTCCCGCCATTGAAAGGACAAAGTTCTTTGAAATCTGCGTGTGCAATTGCATCCGGAGTGTTGGCCTTTTGTGCGAGCGCCAGCATTCCGCAGTAGGTAATGGACAGCGCTCGCCCCATGGATTCCCCTATGGGTAATTAATCTTGCAGGTGGCATTCTCCCTGCTTAAAGGCTGCGGGTGGTTTGCTCTCGCAAATCATTAAATAAACGCTGGTGGGGAAAGTATTTATTACAGGGGGTCCGCACTCCCCCGCAGATTTCAGAACCTTGAGGCGGTTCATAGCCTCTTGATAATAAATAGCGGGCCTTGCCGCACTCCCCCGCAGATTTCAGAACCTTGAGGCGGTGACAGCCCAAACCGTATTGATACATTTACCGTGCCCGCACTCCCCCGCAGATTTCAGAACCTTGAGGCGGCCCGAGCATATCCGGTATGGCCTGACACTCTGGAACCGCACTCCCCCGCAGATTTCAGAACCTTGAGGCGGCATACTAGCCTCCTATAACTGCTCCCTGCTCACCCCGCACTCCCCCGCAGATTTCAGAACCTTGAGGCGGAATAAACCCATCATCGCATTTATGGTAACAGCCGTCCGCACTCCCCCGCAGATTTCAGAACCTTGAGGCGGTATAAAAAAAATAGCTAACCAACAGGCCAGCCGGGGAGGCGGCGGGGTTGCTTTGCGGGGGCATCCGGACCGCGACCTGGAC
>JAHJSU010000258.1 GCA_018829985.1 Elusimicrobiota bacterium
CAGGCTTTCCGCCACACAACTTCGGCGGACCCGCCGGTTGTTTGGCGGGCAGCCTGCGTCCGCCTTAGGCGGATGGCTTACTGTTTTTCGCAGGCTAAAGCCTGCGGCTACCGTTTGGGACTTTTTACGGGAGAATCAAAAATGTCGCAACTAATAAAGTATCGCTGTCAATCGGTTTTTAGAATCACTGTAATCATAGTTAGTCCTTAAGTTTTTCAGGACTAACTAATTAAGTATAACAAAAATGGGTCTTTCAGATTTACTGTGCGTAAATAAAGCGGTTCCGCTTGAGGCGGATGCTCTTTAAAAATGCAACATGTTTACCCCCCTCTTTTGAAAAAGAGGGGAGGGGGAGATTTTTACAATTATTTCCGGCGCAGGTGTTTTGAGCCTGAGGCTCATCCGCCGGGTTGTTTGGCGGAGGCGGCGGCTTTCGCCACTTCAGGGATGCCGGAGGTCTCGTTGGCGTTTTTATCCCGGATAAGCTTGGGCAAATTGCCGGGTGGCCGCGTAAACGGTATCTTTGTCGGGACCCGGCACGGTTTCAATGCTTGCGCAGGTGCCGTATCAAGCACGGTGTGCCACAGACGGCCAAACAGCCTGGCTACCGGGATTCTCAGGGCTTGCGCCAGTTTTTGTATGGTCTCAAGGCTCGCTTTCCTGCCTTTTGTTTCAATACTCGCGTAGGTGCCCGCCTTAGGCGGATGTCCATCAAGCGGCCAATATAAGCCAGAAAACTTGCCCGCCAATACAGCCCGGCGGGTCCGCCCCGGGAGGAAACTTATCTGCGCCAGTTCAGCCAGCTTCTCAATAGTAAGCCCCGCCTTTTTCCTTTCCTCCCGTATCCTTTCTCCCACAATGTCGTAAATGTTTGGGGACATGTTGCTTGCATTGTCTAAATAATCTGATAGTTCCTCTTTTCTTGATACACAAGCCCTTGACAATTTGCTGTTTTTCAAGTATAATATGAGTATAATATGAGTGTAATGTGAGTTTAAAAGGAGTTTATCAAGAGATATGCACTCTCAATATCCCAAGGCTTGATTAGGAGGACTTTATGGCTAGGGTACAGTTGGAAATTGACGATGATGAGTATAAGCTTATTAAAAAATTAATGGGGGCCACAAGGATCAAAACTTTCAAGGCATTTTTCGATGAGATATTATCCTTATATCAGTGGAGTTTCAAGGAGAGGCACATCGGTAACATCATCGCAGCTCTAAACGAACGCAGTGGCCAATACAAACAGGTGGCAGTGCCTTCGTTAGAACGGGTAGCGCCTTCGGCCGAACAGGAACAACTGATGGCTACTGAGCCTGTTCGGGCGCCAAATCTTGCCCAAGACTCCACCTGGAACACCGTGCTGGGCCAAGTCAAGGCGCGGGGCAACGAACGCTTCCAGGCCGAAAAGGACCGTATGCATCAACTCGGAATCGTGGATCAGACGGGTCAGCCAAAATCGAAAGAATGGCCTGCAGACATGTCACCGGATTCCAAGACCGATGTCACAACCTGACGAACCCTTGTTTACTCAGCCCACCATGACCGTGGTCGCCGGACCTCCCGGAAGCGGTAAGTCCATTCGCTTCCGGGTCCAGGACTTCGGCGTTGACGCCTTCAATGTGGATGATCGATGCCGTGAGTTGCACGGTTCCTATCAAGGTGTCCCTCCGGAGGTTCGCAGGCGGGCTCAAGAAGAATGCGAGCGGTTCATGCAGGAGCACATTCGGACTGGGGCCAGCTTCGCAACAGAGACCACCCTTCGCACGGACATCGCCATCAAACAGGCACAGCAGGCGAAAGAAGCTGGCTTCTTCACATCGATCATTTACGTGGCGACCGGTGACGCCGAACTAAATGTCGAGCGGATCCGGCAACGAGGTCTGGCTGGCGGGCACTCGGCTCCGCCCGATATTATTCGCGGGATTTGCGGCCAGAGCCTGGGCAACGTTGCAACCGCCCTTCTGTTCTTCGATCGTTGTGAGGTCTACGACAATAGCGGTCCCGAACCCCGCCTGGTCCTTCGGGTTGCCAAGGGTCAGGTAGTGGACGCCCCCAAACCCGTGCCCACCTGGGTGCGCGAGGCCCTGGCGGGTTCCCGCCTCGCCGCGCAGCTTGATTAAGCGGCCCGCCAATGGAGGTTGTCCCTGTCTCCACTTCCGCCATCACCTCATCCAGTGCGACTTTGTTGTCTGCGTTTATGCCTGCAGGATGCCGGCGGTTTCGGCGGCGTTTTTGTCGCGGATACGCCGGGCGAACTGCCGGGTGGCGGCGTAAATCGCGACCTTTCCGGGGCCGGGGGCGGTGTCAATGCCTGCGCAGGTGTCCGCCTTAGGCGGATGTCCATCAGACGGCCAATATAAGCCGGAAAACTTGCCCGCCAATACAACCCGGCGGGTCCGCCTCTGGAGGAAACTTATCTGCGCCAGCTCGGCCAGGCGCTCAATGGTAAGCCCCGCCTTTTTCCGCTCTTCCCGTATCCTTTCTCCCACGATATCGTAAATATTCCTGGACATAATTCCTCCCGACGGTAAATTGCCCTTGCAATGCAAATTCTAAAAGTAATAAACTACCTTTGCTGCGGGATCTTTATTCGTGCGCCAGATACCCGCGACAGGCCGGGGTGGAGCGAGGCGGCACAATTGGAGTAGAGCAGGTCACAGCCGTTGGGAAAGGGGCGGCGGAAACATAAATGACCAAAGAAAATATCTTCAGAGAAATTGGGAACATAAAAAACCAGCTTATTGAAAAATATAAGCCCGAGAAAATCATCCTTTTCGGCTCCGCTGCGTGGGGAGAGGGGGAAATAAACGACATTGACCTGTTTATTGTGAAAAAAGACGTTCCCTACTACGGCGCCGACAGGATGGCGGAATTGCAATGTTTAGTGGACACTGCTGCCGCTGTTGATTACATCGTTTATAAGCCGGAGGAGGTTGAACGGCGCCTTGCTCTGGGCGACCCGTTCATAAAGAAAATTTCAACCGAAGGAAAAGTTCTCTATGGCTGACAGACAGATTGTCAAAGAATGGCTGAACAGGGCCGAAGAAGATTTTGATTTCGCAGCCGCCAATCTTAAGGAAGAAAATGAGTTTTATGCGCAAATTTGTTTTCATTTTCATCAGTCGGCGGAGAAATATCTTAAAGCTTTCATCGTCGCCTATGATCTGGAATTTGAAAAGCTCCATAATTTGATGAATCTGGCGAAAATATGCGCTAGAAAAGAGTCTTCCATTTTGAAAATTATAGACGAATGTGGTTTTTTGAATGCCGCTTACATTGACAGCCGCTATCCTGTGCAGTGGCCGACTGACTATACGAGAGAAAAAGCTTTAAAAGCGAAAGAAGCCGCTTATGCGATTGCGGAGGTAATTAAAGAATTGTTGAAAAAAGGCGGTTATGCTGATTGATTCTGGCCGTTTGTGGGCATAGGCCTTTGAGACGGTACTGCAGATGACCGTAATATTCAAGACCGCTTAATCGCAGTTGCAGGGTTTGCGTTGGCGCGGTCGCCTTCTAAACAAACCGGTGTCTCCCTTTTTTTATTTCCGGCGCAGGTGTTTTCCGCCTGAGGCGGATCCGCCGAGTTGTATGGCGGAGGCGGCGGATTTGGCCACTTCCAGGATGCCGGCGGTTTCATTGGCGGTTTTGTCGCGGATAAGCTGGGCGAACTGCCGGGTGGCCGCGTAAATCGTGTCTTTTTCGGGGCCGGGGGCGGTGTCAAACAGCCTGGCTACCGGAATTCTCAGCGCTTCCGCCAGTTTTTGTATGGTTTGAAGGCTCGCTTTCCTGCCTTTTGTCTCGATATACGCCAGAAAACTTGAACTTATCTGCGCCAGTTCAGCCAGGCGCTCAATGGTAAGCCCCGCTTTCTTCCTTTCCTCCCGTATCCTTTCTCCCACGATATCGTAAATGTTTCTGGACATTCATCCTCCCAACGGTAAATATTCGATAAACCCATCGCCCCATTCTGTCATTCCTGCCTGCCCGCCGGTCGTTTGGAGGGCGATCTTTTGGCAGGAATCCAAACAGGGGATTACCGAATGCTTGCCTCCAGCGTTCAAAACCGCGAAAATCCCCGCTGTTATCCCTGATAATTGTAAAGCTTCCATAAGTGTAAAACCATAATATACTAGTGGATTATGTTATTGACTTGTAGTGGTTATTTTGATTGAATTTATTTGGGCTTAATAAGCGCCAATCGCTCAATCGGAATAATGGGAGGGGGAAGCGGAGTCGTTTAAACAACTGGTTTTAAAAATGTAGCGGTCGCATTGCCATGCGACTTTCTTGAAAGAGAATTTTTTTGCTAAATGCACGTCGCCGTTGGCGGTGAATTCGTGGCAGGGCAACCGAAGAAACCGGCGTCTATCCCTGGTTTTCCGGTATTGTCAAGGTGATGGATAAGTGCAAACAGCCAGGATCGGAGTGAAGCGGCAACGAAGGGCTATCTCTTCAACCGTTCGGACATCATTCGGAGGATGTCAATCAGCAGGCGGCGGTCGGAGGGGGAAATGGAAAGGAGCATGCTTTCAAGAGTTTCAAATTGCATGCTCCGGCGCGGCTTGCGGGGGTCCGGAAACAAATCTCCGGCGCTCACCTTTAAAGCCCGTGCTATCCCCACCAGCGTTTTGACGCTCGGCACAGCCCGTCCGCGCTCTATTTGGCCGTAGAAAGATTCTTCAATGCCGACGGTTTCGGCGACTTTCGCCTGGGTGATGTTCAGGGTTTGCCGGGCGGTCCGCATCCTTTCGCCAAGCTGCTTGTAAAGGGTTTCCATGATGGCCTCCATAGAGTTTATGGAAAACCAAAGCATGATTGTAAGTGTTTGTAAACCCTGTTGACAGTATTTATACTAACTGATAGAATTTTAAGAAAGAAGCGTAAGCGGCGGGCAGATGCCGGCCTGCTAAAAATGCGGAAGCAAACCGGGCTTGGTTGCGGGGACAATAATCCCACCCCCCGCTTCGGGCCCGGAAGCGCCCGCCAAAGCCGGGCAAGCAGGCGGCGGGTTTAGATTGAGTGGCCATTTTCCGGAGGAAATATAATGAGAAGCCTCGGCTTTGATAAACATTTTAAGATGCTTGCCGGCCTGTGTCCGCCTAAGGCGGACAGACATGCCGGGTATATTAGGAAATCTGCCTGGCTGATTGACTCAAGTAGGCGCAAATGGGCAGCATAGGGCATGGAATTACCCCAAGACACTGACGGAGTTTAATGACACACCGCCCCATCAGATTGCAAAAACCGGGATTACTTCAGTCAATCAGCTAGCCAGGTTAGGAAATGTGTTCAAGAGCCGGCAAAACCGACGACATAAAAATGACAGATTGTCCCAGTTTAAGATCCCCCGAAGACTTAAAATCAGCGGTCGAAACCGCCTCGGGGAAGATAAAGGAAAAGATAAAAGAGTAAATAAGCGGGGGAGTGATTGTAACGGGCGATGTGAACCGCCGTCATTTTATGCCGGCCACCCGGCAAATATATGTTGGATGTGCAAAACCGGCGGAATAATTAAAAAAGTGGCGAAGCAGTAGAGTGGGCAAGAAAAGCGGGAATGTATGGTGGTAATAAAAAAATGAATACAACAAATTTATTCAAAGAAGCCGGGTTGGATAGGCCTGATATCATAAACTTTGAATCTTTGATTCCGCTGAAAAACCCCCTGTTTTAAAAATAGCGAAAAATCGCTCAAAATATTTCTCTCCAGGATCGCGTACAAACGATTTTTATTCAGTGGGTAAAGTGTTTTGATGGTCATTTTCAAAGTTGATTTTTAGCCGAAGGGGGTTTTTCAGCGGAATCAATCTTTGAGCAACGTCCCCTTGCCCTTTAAACACAGTATCCTATACGGGCGCATTTACTGAGACTGGACGAGACGCTTCCATAAATAGGGACGGGGCAAGCTGGAATTTTATACAGAAGGCTGCATATGAAGGTGTGGAATTATACGGCCCATCATCCCCATGTAATGGAAGAGGGCCGTCTCACGAATGTGGTTACTGCGATATTATTGTGACGGATGGGATGAACCCTGGGTGGCAGGGCAGGTTGCTGCACGTATTCATGTCCATGCGAAATAAGTGCAAAATCAGAAGTGTTAATCTGCATATTCCGATGAAATCGGTTAAAGGAGGTGGTTTTTTTAGCCGTTGTGGGGAGGATTATGACTCGTTGCAAATAAATTTAAATGAAAAAGACTTTAGTGGCTTTTTTAGTGATGTTTTCCTATTTACCTCATAATTCACACGCCGGTGGTTTTTTGGGCGCGGATGCCGGGGCGCAGGCGTTTTTTTGGCAGCCGGCGGCGATAGGTGGGGTGGCGTTTAAAACGGAAGGTTTGCGCGGGTATAATTTCCACGCGGGCCTTTGGCCCGGCAATTCGCCCCGCTCCGGCTACGCCATTGAAGTGGAATATAAAGCGCCGTTTGAACGGACAGAGAAACAAACGGATATGCTTGCCGCCAATAAATCCGGCGCGGAAGGCCTTGAGAAATTCGCTTTTGGTATAAGACCTGACGAAATAGCCTATACTTTAAAGCCTTCTCTGGCCAATAATATTTGGCTGAAAATTCTCTTGTCCACGCAATTTCAGTATTCAAAAACAGTGTTTTACGGGAATGCCGATGTTTCGGCCCCATTTTATTATATGGGGACCGGCACCATAGTTAACTACGCCGCTAAGACGGTTTCCGGCGCTGTAAAACTCTATCCAGGAACCCCTTTATCCTTTCGCACCGAATTCAAGGAGAGCGAAATAAACTCGGCATTTTATTCCTTGCCAAAAGGTTTTCATGAATTTAGAGCGGGATACTTTTCCCTGGAGTGGCGTAGGCCGTCGGCAAATAATATGGGATATTCTATTTCGGACGGGGTTTCCACCTATCCGGTAGTTTATGATACCCGCTATGCCGTAAAAGGCTTTGCGGTGAAATGGGTGTCGCGGGATATGACTTCCCCAGGACTGAACGGCGACATTGCGGTAAGGTTCGGCTTAAAGAGTAAGATAGAGCAGGCTCTTCCCTTAGAGCTTCCTGAAGATGAAAATTTGACATATATTGATTACCATCTGGGCGGGTGTTATAACTGGTATTTAAATAAAGAAACCAGAAATGGATTGTTTGTAAGCGTAGGTGGTGATGCAAAACTACTCGGCTGGTTCGCGGAGAAAAAAAAGACCGGGAACAATTCCAACTCTGAAGAAGATCAGGGTTCAAATCTGCGCCTGATTGATAAAGAAAGTCTTTATATGGTGTATCTGCGCGGCGGGTTTAGATTCTGATTATGGCTTTAAATAGACCATAAAAATAGGCAGAGAAGATTAAAATTGATTGGAGGGAAAAAATGGCCCTTATCAAATGTATGGAATGTGGCAAAGAAATATCAAGTGAGGCTGTGGCATGTTCCGCATATGGCAAAGCCACAAACGCAGGGAAGGTATTGGCTCAAAAAAACAAACGATTATATGCTGAAAAATATTCTGGCTAGTATGACGCTTTTCCTTTGCGCCTCCTTTTTTATTATTCCTTCTGATGTTTTTGCCGGGTTTTCTTCGCAAGAGGCCCCAGAGGAAGCTGTCCAAGCCGCTAACAAGGGTCTTCTTCCCTTCCTAAAAAAAATACCGGCGGCGCTCCTCGCGGACTATGGTTTCAAAAAAGACGAGCCGCTCGAACAGGCCGTCCTTGGCGTCCCGTTCAAACTACATACCATTACCCCAGTTGCCTTGGGCTCCTATACCACTGGTCGCCCCGTTGAGTCCCTGGTGTCGGAAACTAATTTGTGGTATTTCCCGATAATGTTAGCGGGTGAAAGCCGCGTTTTTCTAATAGTCGACCGGATGAAAAATAATTGGCAGGCCGTTTCCCTCGGGCAGGCGAACCTTGCCAAGGAGATAGCCGGGATAAGAAAACTATGGCCCAAATCCGCCGGCTATAACCCGCGCTTCATAGTAGTTTACCAGGCGAGCGAATACCTTTTTAGCGTGCCGGAAAAAGGCCCTGACAACCTAACCCCCATAGCCAAAGCCTCCGGCGGAGGGAAAATAACACCGAGTGCGCAGGGAGGCGCGGGGCCGGAATATTCAACCCTGAACAACGTCGGTTCCATTACAAAAAAACTAAAGCCGGTGGTGGAGCAGAACTTGAAACAAGGCGTGCATAAATAAACCGGATTTGAGCGGCTCGTAGTTGTAAATTATAGTGTCTGTATGCCCAATAGACTTACGCGTTTACTTGCGGCGCACGTTCTACTCGTGTGCCTGACGACCGCAAACCTCAACGCGGTAACTGCTTCACTATCCGTTCCTCAGAATTACCAGGAACAGACCCAATGGTGCTGGGCCGGCGTCTCACAATCAATCCTCGCGTATTACGGCATCTCCCAGAGCCAGACAAACATAGCCGCCTATGGCACGCAGGGGGTGAACATCTGGAACTGGCTGTGGGGACACACAGAGGCTAATGATCCCAACCCCGGCGACCCTGTGCGCAACGGTATTGACCTTATACTGTCCTACTTCGCCGCTATCCCAACTTCCACAGACGGCTGTTCAAGCCAGGCCACGCTGGAAAGCAAGTTAATCGCCGGCAAACCTGTAGTGATCCGCTGGGGCTGGGACAGCGGCGGGGGCCATTTTGTTATCGCCCGCGGGATTGACGGAAACACTGTGGACCTAATGGACCCATGGTTCGGGCCAACCCTTAACACCTACTCCTGGGTGGTCAGCGGCGGGGGCCATACCTGGACCGACAGTCTCTACATTAACGGTACAACTCCGGCGCCAGCCACTATTAACCGTAGCCCGGCGAGTATGAACTTTTCAGGCATACAGGGAGGGGCAAACCCTGCCAGCCAAACCCTATCTATATTAAATACCGGCGGCAGCGCATTAAACTGGTCTGTCAGCGATAATGCCGCCTGGCTGTCGCTCAGCCCCACAAGCGGAAGTTCGACTGGAGAGACGGATAGTGTTACTGTTTCAGTGAATACATCCGGCCTTACTGCTGGAACTTATAGCGCTACTATAACTATTGCGGCTTCTGGTGCGACAAACACGCCAGTGACCACCTCCGTGACGCTGACAGTAACAGATGATGCCTGGGATCCCACTGATGATACCGCCAGCAACGGCACTCAGATTATTTCTACAACATTAAGTCAATCACACGGTCCGCATACACTAAGCAATACAGATCTTGCTGATTGGTTTAGAGTAAATATGACTGCGGGATATACATATTATTTTGACACAATTGGCGGGATGGGTGATAACTATGGTGAGCTATACAGCGATTCTGCCGGGACGAACAAGGTGGCATCTGATGATGATTCCGGTGGGAATCTTCAGTTTAGTTTTAATTATACTGCGGCAACTACGCAGACATACTATTTAAAAATACGGGCATATACTTCTGGAAACACTTGGTCGGGCTCTTTAGACTACTCATATGTAGCCCCGGCTCCGACAATTACGTCAATAGCACCCCTTTCAGGCTTCGACAACGCGAGCGTAAATATAACAAATCTAGCAGGCATCGGGTTTCTCAGCGGCGCGACGGTTAAACTTACAAAGTCGGGACAGCCGGATATAAACGCGATAAATGTTGCGGTTGTGAGCGCAAGTCAGATTACATGCACTTTGCCGATTTCCGGCGCGGCGATAGGATTATGGAATGTCGTGGTAACAAATACGGACGCGCAGACCGCCATGCTTCCAAATGGATTTCTGATTACAGCGCCCCCGCTCACACCCGCAACACCTTCCGGGCCTGCTTCAACAATAACCTGGCGGAGCGCAACATATTTCACTTCAACTACCGACCCCGACGGCGACCAGGTAAAGTACGGCTGGGACTGGAATGGGGACGGAACTGTGGACGAGTGGTCGGAATTGGGGAGTTCAGGCTGGACCGACAGCCGCCCGCATAGCTGGTCCGTTGCGGGAACTTACAATGTTAAAGTAAAAGCGCAGGATTCAAACGGGGCGGAATCCGGCTGGTCAACCGCTTTGTCGGTAACGGTTGCCACAGCGCCGCCGGTAATAACCTCAATAACCCCCAATTCGGGTTACAATTATGCAAGTGTAAATATAACAAATCTTGCGGGCACCGGATTTCTTAATGGCGCGACGGTTAAACTTACAAAGTTGGGACAGCCGGATATAAACGCGACAAATGGTACGGTTGTGGTCGTGAGCACAAACCAAATCACCTGCATTCTGCCTATTTCCGGCGCATCAACCGGAGCATGGAACGTGATGGTTATAAACCCGGATAGCCAAAGCGGAACATTAACAAACGGTTTTAACGTGACTGTTGACCTCACTGCGCCTGTGGGCGTCCCTTCAACACCGTCTGCCGGAGCGCTTTACAGCACAGCAGGCGATGTGACTTTCACCTGGGGGCAGGGCGGCGCTTCCGACCCTGAATCCGGGATTTCCGGTTATGACCTTCAGGTGGGAATTGATGCCGCGAGTGACGCGAGTATTTTTAACGGCGATGCCGGTAATGTATTTTCAAAAGCGTTTACCGGGCTGGCCGAGGGGACATATTATACCCGGGTGCGGGCCAAAAACGGGTATAACCTGCCCGGCGCTTATACCCCCTGGAGCGCCGTTTTCAAGGTTGACATGACGCCGCCGGTTCCGAATCCGCCTGTTGCCGGCAATAACCAGGTTTATATTACTTCAATTACATGGACTGCGGCGGTCCCGACCGATTCTCTTTCAGGCCTGAATTCCCAGCCGTATTCTTTTAACGACGGCGCAGCGTGGCAGGCCGGAGCCAGTTCCACAACTGCGGGACTACAGCCGAACAGCCTTTATAATAAGGTGATAAAGTACAGGGACGCCGCTGGTAACGCGACCGCGGGCCTGACGGTTTCAACTTATACGCTTGCAGCGGTTCCGGCGGCTTTTGCGGCCGGGGATGTTTCCACGGCATCCGTTTCATTTTCATGGGATTCAAACGGAAATCCTTCCGGTACGGAATACATTGCGGAAATAGCCGGAAACATCGGTTTTGCGGTGATACTCGGCTCGTCGCAGACCCTGAACGCCAACGCGGCTTTTGCCGGCCTGCAGCCCGACACGATTTATTACAGCCGCGCCAAAGCCGTAAATTATTATGGCCGGGCCACGGCATATTCCGCGTCCGCTTTAGCGCTGACACTTGCCGCCGCGCCGACGGGGCTGTATATCACCGGCGTTTCCTCCGGTTCCGCAGGGCTTGCGTGGACTGCAAACGGCAATCCCGCTTCCACTTTGTACAGGGTGGCCCGTTCGCTGGACAATATAAACTTCGATATTTCAGTTACAACGCGCGTTGTTCCCACGGCGGTTCCGGCTCTGGCCGTGGAAACCACGACATATTTCAAGGTCCGCGCCGAAAACGGAAGCGGCGTTGCCACAGACTGGGATATTTCGGTATCCACATTCGTCCCGGATTACACGCCGCCGACGGGTTCGCCGGTCACCCCTTCAGCCGGCGAAACTTTTATCAACGTAACCACGATAACATTCGTCTGGACGGCCGGAACGTCTTTGGATTTGGAATCCGGGATTGCCGGTTATTATCTGCAAATCGGGACAAGCGCAGCCTCCAATGACGCGGGCGTTTTCAGCGGGGACGCAGGCAATGTCCTGTCCAAAGAGATAACCGGACTGACTGAAGGCAAAACCTATTATGCCAGAGTGAAAGCCGAAAACGGACGCGGGCTTTACGGGAGTTATTCCGCCTGGAGCGATGGAATAACAGTTGACCTGACGCCGCCGCAGACGCCGGATATAATTTCACCGACACATCCGAGCACTTCCACCATTTACCTTGCGGGGAACGTCACCTTCACATTATCGGCCCAGGACGCGGCGGGAATTGCCGGCTATTACTGCGTAATTGATTATTCACCGGCTACGGTTCCGCCTTCAACGGCGGACAGGTATATAGCCGGTTCCTCTACCGGGGCAGTACTGGCGGACGGCCTGTGGTTTGCCCATTTTGCGGCAAAGGATCTGGCCGGTAATATCGGCCAGCCCGGCCATTACCGGCTGAATATAGGAGGGTCGGTTGATCCCGGGCAGGACAATGTTGTTGAGCGCGATGGAACGGCGGTGAATCTTCCGGCCGGTACGCTGTCTGCGGCCGCGAATGTCCTGATCTCGGTCCCGGTGACAGTTCCGCCCCAGCCGCGGGATTCAAATCTGAAGGATACGGGAGTATACAGGGAGATAAAACTCTCCCCGGCGCTTACGCTTCAAAAGAGCGTAACCGTTTCCATCCCCTACACTCTCGCGCAGCTAGGCGGCGCGGACGAGGACTCGCTTAAAATAGCGCATTACGATAATGCCTCGTCAACATGGGAAATAATTTACACTTCGGTCGTAGACAAGATAAACCGCATGGTGACGGCCTCCGTGAATCATTTTTCTCTCTTCAAGCTAGTCGCTTATACGCTCCAAAGCGGGGAATTGGCGAGCGTAAGCAATTACCCGAATCCGTTTACCGCGGGGCGGGGCGGGACGACTAAGATTCATTACAGCCTGAGGGAAAATCGCGGCGTGGAAATATACATCTACGACCTGCTGGGCAGGCTGGTGTGGCATAAAAGCTTCCAGAGCGGCGCCGTCGGCGGGAGCATTGGCGTAAACGACATCGCCTGGGACGGGAAAAATGACAGGGGCGCTTATGTCGGCGCCGGAGCCTATATCTGCGTTATCAAAGCGGGGGCGGAAAAGAAAACAATCAAGATCGCGGTTAAATGAGGACCGGTGATATGCATAATTTTGAAAGAATCTTATTTTTGTCCGGCATAATGCTTGTCGCGGCGGGCCCTCTGGCCGCCGAGACCGGCAGCGGCGGGCTGCCCGGCTATTATCTGGACGAGGGCGGCGGAGCGCGGCCGCTTGCCATGGGAGGGGCGTTTACGGCCGTGGCGGACGACGCCTCGGCGATATACTGGAATGCCGCCGGGCTTGGCCGGTTAAAGCGCAAGGAGTTCCAGTTTACGCATATCCAGTTGTTTGAATCAACCAGATATGATTTTCTCAACTACGCGCATCCGTTTTCCAGGCTGGTCCTCGGCCTGGGCGCGGGCCAGTTGTATTCCGGCGGGATCGCAAAGACCGACCAGTTGAATAATCCCATCGGCACATTCGCCGATCGGTACAATACTGTTTTTGCCGGCGGCGGAATGGAGATCTTGCCGGACACGGTGTATTTCGGCTTTGCCGCCAAGCGCATAAGCAGGGATATGGACGATTTCAACGGGACCGGTTACGGATTGGACGCCGGTTTGCTGGCGAAACTGTCTGAAGACGAAAACGAATATCCGTTCGGGTTCAGCGCGGGGGTTAATATTCAAAATTTGGTCGGACCGAAGATAAAGCGGGAAATATTAACTGATGAATTTCCGTTGAACGCCAAAGCCGGCGTCGCCTTTACTTTTTTTGATCAGTCCTTGTTGATTGCCGGTGATATTGAAAAAAAGACCGGCGGAACATATCAGCCGCACGCCGGCATAGAGTACAGCCTTACCCGGTCAGTGGCATTCAGGGCCGGATATGACAAGCCCAATCCGACTTTCGGGTTCGGCGTTAAAATCGGGGATTGCAGGCTGGATTATGCCTTGTTAAGTAGTGATGAAAAGGAACTGGGTCTGAGCCACAGATTTTCCGCCGGAGTTAAATTCGGTAGAAACATTGATTTGAACGCGCGGGTTAATCAGGCTCTGCGGGAAGGCGAAGCGTATTTAAAGGATAAACAGTGGCGGAAAGCGGAAGAGTCCTTCCAAAAAGCGCTTGAACTGGACGGGAACAGCAGGGCCGCGAAGGAAAGTCTTATCCGGGTATATCTGGCCTGGGCCGACGGCCTCGCTACGGGGGAAAAGCCGGACAGGCGGGACGCCCTGAATATATGCAGGAAGGCCCTGAAATTTGACCCTGGAAATACCGGCGTCAGAAAGAAAATCGCCGAGCTGAACATGGTCGGGGTGCTGAATTTCGAGCTTGTGAATTTTTCCGCGGACGACTCAAAATTAGACGGCGTTTTGGCGGAACTTCTGAGTTCGGCGCTTGTGGATTCGGGCGAGTTTTCGGTGGTTGAAAGAATGAAGCTTACCAGGGTTGTGGAAGAATCCCGGCTCGGCGCTTCCGGCGTTATAAGACAGGAAGACGTCCCGCAGATAGGCAGACTGCTCGGCGTCAACGAGGTCGTTCTGGGAAGCATAGCCAGAATTGAAAGCGGCGCCTACCTGATTTCAATCCGCTTTGTGGACGTGGAAAGCGGGCAGGTTGTGCGCGCCAAAACGCGGCAATTCCCGTCTTTGGTGGAAATGCGTTCGGAAATATACGGCATAGTGGACGAACTTAAGCAGGAATTGTATTCCAGACCCGGCAGGAGCCTGCTCCCGGCCGCTACAGGCGCGTCCAGTCCGCCGGCCGGCGCTGCCCCGCAGATTACGCAGGCCGCGCCGGTACAGGTTTCTTCGGACACGGTTGCGGCGCCGGTTGTCCCGTCGGCGGAAGTGAAGCTGAGCACGCCGACGGCGGTGCCCGGCCCGGCGCCGGCCCCGCAGGCGGACGGGACAAAACCGGCCGATGCGGCCCCGCCGGTCGAAACGATTCCGCAGCCTCCGTTGCCGGAACCGTCAGATGAAGGCGGTAAAAAACCGGCGCCCGACGGCCTTTTGGATATTAAACTGCCCGAATGACTGAATGGAGGAGATAATTATGAAAAAAGCGGCAATACTGGTCCTTGCGGTATTGGCATGGGGCTGCGCTTCGGCGCCGGATAAAGCCGTTATAAAGGAAGGCGAAATAGACAGGGAATGGGTTGAAGAGGGTATCACCTCAAAAAATATTTTCGCCAGGGGAATGGGCGCGGCG
>JAHJSU010000259.1 GCA_018829985.1 Elusimicrobiota bacterium
ACTAAAGCTCAGCACGACGCAGAAACTTCTGTTGGAATTGTTAGAGGTGCCCGTAGAGGCATATAGTTAAGCGCTGAGGCCCAAACCGGCCAAAATAATTCAGGAAAAGTGTATACTCTTATAAGCGGAATGTAGGGTTTAGTTTTCGGGGTGGGTATTATTGTGGAACTTGAAGCGAGTAATGGCGGACGCATATATTCATTATAACTAATTGAAAATAAGTTGTCCTGAATAAGTTTCTCCATTAAACGGGAGTGTGTTTTTCTTGTCAAGGTGTACATGATTCCTCCAAATTAAAAAACGATTTTCCTTATTGCTATAGGCAGAACTTGTATTAAAAGTATACATTACCACCCCGACAGCGTCGTGTCGCGTTGGAAAGGGCTGGTTTTTGGCTTTTTTACCTAAATTGGGCGGGTGGGACGCTGATATAGCCGAACCGAACCTGTTATTTCTTTTCCTGTGAGCGGAAAACGGCGCCGGCTTCCATGTCGTCGCTGCAGAGCAGGCGGAGCAGCTTTAGCTCGTGGCCGGCATAGCCGGTATAGGCCTGGGGGCCGTAGTTTTCAAGGGTGAATTCTATCTTCCCCATTGCTTTTTCAGCGTCTGTAACCTTGCAGGGCCATTTCCCTCCAAAGCTTCCGAGCAGCACGAAACCGGACCTGTTTTCGGCGCTCTCCAGGTCTCCGATGTCGTCATATGCCTCGCCGCTTACGGCATAATAATCGGCGGACGACGGTGCGGCGCCGGGGAGCAGCGGCTTGCCGGGCGCGGCTATTGTAACAGGCTCGGCCGGTTCGGCGGGCAGGGGCGGCATAGCGGAAGAGGAAATCTTGCCGGGCTCGGCCGGCTTATCGGCGGCGGCTTTTTTGCAGGCGGCTACGAATCCAAGGATCAGGAATACGGCCGCCGTGTTTCCCAGCAGTTTTATCGCCCTTTGTGTTTGTCGTTCCATTATTTTTCCTTGACTTACATCTCCGCCGGCTTTCAAGTTCTATTGCGGTCATCAGCGCAGCTGAATTCCCCCCCGGCTTGCTCTGTGTATTTGATTATTTCGTTCATCATGCGCACGGTCTCAGCCGGGTATTGCCCGGCCGCGGTCTCGCCGGAGAGCATTACGTAGTCGGTGCCGTCCAGGATGGCGTTGGCCACGTCCGAAACCTCGGCGCGGGTGGGCAGTTTGCGTTCGGTCATGGATTCCAGCATCTGCGTGGCGGTGATGACCGGTTTCCTGAAATAATTGCATTTCTTTATTATGCGTTTCTGGAGCACGGGCACCTGCCAGATCGGAAAGGTCACGCCCATGTCGCCGCGGGCTATCATTATGCCGTCGGACGCCTCGATTATCTCGTCTATGTTCTCAAGGGCTTCCCTGGCCTCTATCTTGGAAATGACCATGGCCCGCGGCAGTTCCGCTTTTACGATATGTTTTACGGCCAGGATGTCGGCCTTGTTCCTTACGAAGGACTGCGCGACATAATCGAATTTATGCGCCGTGATGAATTTGAGGTCTTCCCTGTCTTCCGGGTTCAGGACAGGGAAATCGAGGCGGGCTTCCGGGATATTTACGCCCTTTCTATCTTTGAGCAGGCCCGGGACCGACACCGCGCACTTGAGCTCGTTTTTCCCGGCGGCCAGGACTTCAAGGCAGATGTTGCCGTCGTCTATGCAGACGCGGAAGCCTTTTTTTATGCAGGACAGATCCCCGGCGTAATCAAAGGGTATCCTGCCGCCTTCACCGGTTTCGGCCTTGATAAGGAAGACAGTCTGGCGTTTTTTGAGCTGGAGCGGGGCTTTAAGGCGGCCTATCCTTATGCGGTTGCCTTTGAGGTCGGCCAGGAGCATTATGTGCCGGCGGTATTTTTTGTTCAGGGCCCGGATGGTGTTCATTCTCGCCGCGTGGTCTTTATGGAGGCCGTGCGAGAAGTTGAAGCGGGCGGCGTCGAGGCCGGCGAGGAACATGTTCCGCAGGACGGTTTCGGAGGTGCTGGCCGGGCCCAGCGTGGCGATTATCTTTGTTTTGGGCATATTTTTAAATTTTGTAACTACTCAGGTCGCTATGAGATGGCGGAATAGAATATAGAACGCTGATAACGCTGATTTTTAGTAATTACTCAGCCACTAAGACACCAAGGCACAAAGAAAGTTTATGGATCAAACGGTTTGTTGTCTGATTTC
>JAHJSU010000260.1 GCA_018829985.1 Elusimicrobiota bacterium
AAGAAATCAGACAACAAACCGTTTGATCCATAAACTTTCTTTGTGCCCTGGTGTCTTAGTGGCTGAGTAATTACTAAAAATCAGCGTTATCAGCGTTCTATATTCTATTCCGCCATCTCATAGCGACCTGAGTAGTTACAAATAAAGACTGTTTCAGGCAGGAAAGGCGAAAGAAAGGCGAAAGACTTACCCGAAAACCGAAATTGAAGTCGTCAGGTGGAATCCGAAAGCAATTTTCGGAAGGATGAAGGATGAGGAAAAAAGCAAAAATCATTTTTTCATCCCTTCCGCCAAACAGCCGGCGGACCCGCCGGATTGTTAGGCGGGCAGCCCTTATACCTCATCCCTCCGTCCGCCTCAGGCGGACGGGCTTACTATCGGCGGCGGTAGTTCTTCTTAAGCCAAAGCGCGTAAGACGCGTCCTTTATTTTCTTAACCCAGCCGCCGTTTTCAAGATACCATTGAACGGCGGCTTTCAGACCCCCTTCAAAATCATGGGCGGGCTTCCAGCCGAGTTCCCGCTTTATTTTGGAGGCGTTTATAGCGTAGCGCCGGTCATGGCCCGGCCGGTCTTTGACAAAAGTTACCAGGTCCGCGTATTTCCGGCCTTTCAGTGCGGGGTTGGCCGCGGCGGGCCGGGCCAGTTCAAGCCGGCGGCAGACCGCATGCACGACATCCATATTCTTCATTTCACAATTGCCGCCGACATTATAGGTCTCCCCCGGACGGCCTTTGCGCAGTATTTCCCAGACGGCGCAGCAATGGTCCTCAACATAAAGCCAGTCCCGGACATTTTTCCCGTCGCCGTACACGGGCAGTGATTTGCCTTCAAGCGCGTTCAGGATAAGCAGCGGAATCAGTTTCTCCGGGTAATGATACGGACCGTAATTGTTCGAGCAGTTTGAAATGGTGACTGCTAGGCCGTAGGTATGGAAATAGGCCCTTACTATATGGTCGGAAGCGGCTTTGGAGGCGGAATAGGGGCTTCTGGGGTCGTAAGGCGTGGTTTCCGAAAAGCTTCCCGTCCCGCCCAAAGAGCCGTAAACCTCGTCCGTGCTGACATGATGGAAGCGATAATAGGATTGTTTGTTATCGGTTGCTTGTCGCTTGTCGGGGGAACAAAGCCACAACGCGCGGACCGCTTCCAAAAGCGTGAATGTCCCGTGCACATTGGTTTCTATGAAATCTTTGGGCCCGCAGATCGAGCGGTCCACGTGGCTTTCGGCCGCGAAATGAACAATTATAGTCACAGCGTGTTTTTTAAGCGTATGGAACACTTTTTTATAATCGCAAATATCGCCTTTAACAAAGACATACCTGGTTTTGCCGTATTTTTGGGCCACGTCTTCAAGGTTTGCCAGGTTGCCTGCGTAGGTCAGCTTGTCATAATTTATTATTTTGCCCTTAAACGCGGTGTTTTTAAACATATACCTGATGAAATTAGACCCTATAAAACCGGCGCCGCCGGTAACGAAGATAACCGCTCTTTCAAGTTTGGATTTTTTCATAAGCCGCCGTTTATTCAACTCCCCCTCCGTCCGGGCCCCCTCCAAACAACCATCCCAGTGGCCCCCCCAAGCTTGGCGGGGGTTCCCCCTACCTTTGCTTAAAGGGGGATTATACCCCTCTTTTGGAAAGAGGGGTCAGGGGAGATTTTTAATCCTGTAAATCGCTCCGTTCCCATCTTACCCTAAAGTTCCGCCGCCTTCAGGAACGGCAGTTTCCCATCCTTTTCGGACACGCTGGGGGCTTTCACCGGCCAGGCGATATTTATATCGGGGTCGTTCCATATAATCCCCCCCTCGTGTTCCGGAGAATATTCCCTGGTGCATTTATAGACTATCTCGGCGGCGCCGCTTAAAACCAGAAAACCGTGGGCAAAACCGGGCGGGATATAAAGCATCCAGGAGTTATCCTCGTTCAACTCAAAACCGGCCCAGCAGCCGAACGTCGCGGAACCCTTTCTTATATCCACCGCCGCGTCAAAGATGCGCCCTTTGAGGCAGCGCACCAGCTTGCCCTGCGCGCTGGGCGCCCGCTGAAAATGAAGGCCCCTTAAGACGCCCTGAAAGGATCGGGAGTGGTTATCCTGCACGAACTCTTCGTTAATGCCGGCTTTTTCGAAATCGCCGCGCTTATAAGTCTCAATAAAGAACCCCCTCTCGTCCTTAAAGATCCCGGGCTTGACCAGCACCAGGCCTTCTATTTTCAGTTTTTCAAATTCAAAAGACATAAAACCTCAACACTTTTAACCCCTCTTTTGAAAAGAGGGGAAGGGGAGATTTTAACAAGTTCCATTCTTAAAATCCCCCTTGTTCCCGGCACCCCTTCCGGGGAATTGAGCCACAGGTGGACACCGCACAGCGGTTTCCCCTACCTTTCCTGAAAAGGGGGATAGGCGGCCGCGCTATAACTCTATAACTCGTTTAAGATACTGCCCGTAACTGTTTTTACCCAGCGTTTCCGCAATGGCCAGCGCCTGCGCTTTTGTTATATAGCCCAGAGAACAGGCTATTTCCTCTATACACGCTATCTTAAGGCCCTGCCTTTTTTCCATCGTGGCCATAAAGTCCCCCGCCTCAAGCAGGCTGTCGCAGGTGCCCGTATCAAGCCAGGCGTACCCCCGCCCTAAAAGTTCCACGCGCAGGGAATTCCGCTTAAGATAGGCTTTGTTCACGTCGGTTATCTCAAGCTCCCCCCGGGCTGACTGCTTTAACCGGGCGGCGACCTTCACCACGTCGTTGGGATAAAAATAAAGCCCTGTGACCGCGTAATTGGACTTAGGCGCTTTGGGTTTTTCCTCTATGGAAATCACTTTTCCCGCCTTATCGAATTCCACCACCCCGTATCTTTGGGGATCGTTCACGTAATAACCGAACACGGCCGCTCCCCCGCCGGCTGAAACCCGCTGCGCCGCCCGCTTAAGCATTTCCGTGAGGCCGTGGCCGTAAAAAATATTATCCCCCAAGACCAGGCAGACGTCCTCGGCCCCGATAAATTTTTCCCCTATCAAAAAAGCCTGGGCGATGCCTTTAGGCTCGGCCTGCTCCGCGTATTCAAATTTAAGCCCCCAGCGGGAGCCGTCGCCGAACATTTCCCTGAATTTCGGCAGGTCCTTCGGAGTTGATATTATAAGAATCTCCCGTATCCCGGCCAGCATAAGAGCGGACAGAGGATAATAGATCATCGGCTTGTCATAAACCGGCAGCAATTGTTTGCACACCGCGTTAGTGATGGGATAAAGCCTTGTTCCGGACCCGCCCGCCAGTATGATTCCTTTCATGTCATTCCATCCTTTGCCATCCCCTCTCCTTTTAATTACCCCTCTTTTGTAACTACTCAGGTCGCTATGAGATGGCGGAATAGAATATAGAACGCTGATAACGCTGATTTTTAGTAATTACTCAGCCACTAAGACACCAAGGCACAAAGAAAGTTTATGGATCAAACGGTTTGTTGTCTGATTTC
>JAHJSU010000261.1 GCA_018829985.1 Elusimicrobiota bacterium
AAGTCATACGCGGCGGTCGGCAGCAATACGCTGACCGAGTTGGACACCGTGACCGAGAGCGCCACGTCGTCCGAAGTGGCGGCCCATGCACGGCCCGCCAACATCGTGACGGCGAGAAGCGCCGTCAGACATCTCATCTGGTTTCTCATACTCCCTCCTTTTGGGTTTGTCATATTTCCTCCCTTTGATTTTCGTTTTACTTTCCGGTTTCCACCGCCACACGTCCGTAGGCGGAAACCGGCACTTCATAGCCCTGCAGAACGGCCTCAATGATGAAATAATATTTCTGCCCCTGATTCTCAGGCAGTTTCGGGATATTGACGGAAAAATTAATCTCGCCGATTGAATCCGACGACACGGTCAGCGACGATTTTTCAAGGCGGAGCCATTCCGGCCGGCCTATCTTGAATCCGTGGGGCAAAAGGGCGAAACTCCTTGAGGCGTCCAGGCTTCTCAAGTCCAGTTTGATCGGCTCGTCGTTGAAATTGACGATCTTGAAACTTTTCTTGAATTCGCCCTTGGCTGAGACGTCCCGGCCTGTCGGGAAGTCGCTCAAGCGTATCTCGGACGGCTTAAAGTAAAACTCCAGGCTGGCCTTTAGCTCCGCCGCTTTTTTGGCCTGCTGCGGGGTCTGGAAGTCATATGCCGTATGGATCAGGAGCCGGCTTTGGACCCCGGTTCCAAGAAGCCTTCCGCCCGACCCGGCCTTGGTGCGCCCCCAAAGCCAGACCTGGTATTTTTTGCCCAGGTATTTATCGTCTTTGGGGATAGAGATGAAAACATCGGCAAGCCCCTCTCCGCCCGCTCCCAGTTCAAACTCGGATTTGCTCAGCCATACCCACTTCGGATCCGGGATGTTTTCATACCCCTCTCTCAGTTGTTCGGTGGCGCCGTTTAATACCAGGACCTCCAGTATCTCCTGGGTCAGGCCGGTATTAATTATCCGGTAGGGCATTCCGACATAATCCCGCAGTTTGATCTCGATCCCCACAGGGGCGTTTTTGATCACCACCTCGCCGAACGGACTGGCGACTCCGATGGCCCAGCCCGGAACGCATACCGCGCCCGCGAGCCAGGAGCCGGTTAAAGCGGCCACGATGAACTTCGCCCCGTTAGAGAAGGCCGCCGGCTCCTGCCGGCGGTGGGGGTTGTTCCTTGCGGATGGCGGTATAATGCCGCCATCTTTATGCGCGAAACGCCCGGTGTCTCTAACGGGGTTCGCATAAGCAATGCCTTTGGCCGTCTGTTGGCCATAGGCCCCGCCAATACAACGCGGCGGGCGCGGCTTTGATACGGCACCTACACAGGTATTGGCCGTCTGAGGGGCATAGCCCTTTTGATACGGCACTAGCATAGCTTCGTTATTTTGCATAATCACCTCCGGTTTGGATTAAGACACGCACGAAGCGATCCACAGGTACGTCAAAATTCAGACAACGCAGACGGACAAACAGGCATAATTTCCTGTTCTTAAACCTTTTTCTGGAAGGAACGGATATTTCCAATGGAATAACGGCGATCCGGCTGGGCGGGAGCGCAAAGGCCGCGACAGACGAGGTCAAAATCACCGCGTCGGGGGCAAGCGCGTACCCTTCGGGGACGGGCTGCGCCGTCGTCGCGCCGGCGGGGATTATATCCACCTTGAAACGCAGGGTCTCCTCGCCTGAATTGGCGATCTTAATCGCAAGATTGCGCTCTTCCTTAAGCTTGACCGTACGGCCCAGCGGCAGGTTCCCGACCTCCAGGTCATACGGGAAGATGCTCAAAATCCCCGAAATATTGGCGGGCGCGAACTTTTCCAGCCATTCCAGCGCCGATGTAAACCCGGGGGACAGATCCACAGCCTGGATCCACGCTTTTTTGGCTTCGTCAATCCTGCCCGCGAAATGATACATCTGCCCCAGGGCGCTTCGAAAATCAGGGAATAGCGGCGCCAGTTCTATGGCCCTGTTCTCTTCCAGCAGGGCTTCCTGGTGGAGCGGCTCCTTAAGTTCAAGCGCCCTCCACATGAGGCTCATCGCATAGTTATGATGGGCGTCCGGATCATGCGGATATCGCTGGAGATAGGCCTTCAAAACTTCCGAGGCCCTGACGAACAATCTGGATTTGTTCTCCTTGTCCGAAGCAATCAAGGCCATTTGGCGGTAGGCGCCGGCCAGAGACAGGGCGTAATGGCTGCCCCAGGGATTCAAGGCGACGGCTTTCTCCCCTGTTTCAGCCGCCTTAAGCCAAAGCCTGTGCCGGGAGTAAATATCGGTCCGCTTAAAATATTTGTCCGCCAGATAATCCCGGCCGGATTTATAGCCGCCCAGCGCTATCGCCAAACCCAGACAGAAAAGGCAGAGCAGCCGGAAAGCCCGCGAGGCGATAAACCCTCCTTCGCGCGGTTTCGGGGGGGCAAGCGTCCCGGCGGCCGTCGGCGCGGGGGCGGAAATTTCCGACGGGCTCCGCGCGATTTGCCGGGCTGCTCCGGCCAGTCCCAGCAGCGCCCAGAGATAGGCCGCGGTCGTTGTGGTGGCGAAGTTGAACTGGGCGTATATCAACAGGGCGACGGCTCCGCAGAAGCAGCCGGCGAGCCTTAAACGCTCAGCGTCCCGGGTTTCGCGCAGCCGGCGCAGGCCCAGGCGCAGAAAGCCGGCCCAAAGCCACAGGTAAGCGGCAAGCCCGGCCAGCCCCATGGTCACGGAGAGCTGAAGAGTTTCATTGTGGGTGTTGGTGGCTGTCTCTCTAAGCGACAATCCTTTCCTGAATTCGGCCGTTTCATACCCCGGCGATATGAGGCCGAAGGTGTCCAGCCCGCTGCCCAGCCCGCGGCGGTCCCGGATGACCCTGAACGCCATTTTCCAGAGCTCCAGCCTGTTGCCGGCGCTTCCCTCCGTGCTGATAAAAACAGTCAGCCTGTCCTGAACGGCTCTGCTCCCGTAAAAGCCAAGGCCGGCCACAGTCAGGACGACGGCTGCGAGCATCACCAAAAACCGCGGTTTATATTTCCTGACGTCCTCAACCGCCAGAACCAGCCAAATGCCGGCGCCGATGAGCGCTCCAAGCCACGCGCCGCGGCCCAGTGTTCCCAGGAGTTGGTAGACGGTACCCGCGATGATAAGGGCCCAAAACAGCCGCCCGCTGAAATAGCGGGCGGTCCAGTAAGCACTGAGCCAGACGGGGATGAGCATCCCCAGAAACGGCGCCAGTTTGAACGGACTGCCGAAAGTTGAAAAGGGCGCAAAGCTTGCCGCCTCCCGCCACGGGAGGGGATCCCAACCCAGCTTTTGTATGAATCCATAGACAAGAACAAGCATTCCGGCTGCAACAATGGAACGCCAAACCGCTTTCAGAGCCAAATCCGGTCCAAGCCGGGAAACGACTCCATAGAGCAAAGCGCAACTCAGGGTCGACCAGAAGCCTCCGATGTAAAGTTTGTACTGGCCGAAGAAACTCAGGTGCGGGTGGATGGAAAACACCGTGCAGAGTCCGGCGACGCACAGGAACGCCAGGACGGGCAAGTCCAGGCCGCGGAGTTTTAAAGCTTCCCTGTCATTGCAGACTCGTTCCAGCGCAAACAGGAACAGGACGAGCAGGGAGCCCAGACGCAGTAAAGCGGCTTTTGGGATCTCAAAACCGTCTTCCATCCAGGGGTCAAACGCTATAGCCACAGCCACAAGCAGGGCCGACAGCGCCCATGCCGTGATTGAAAACGTGTTTTGCCCGCCCGCCGGCTGTTTGGAGGGCCTGCCGCCGCCAATTCCCGCACTGTCATTTATAATTCTCATCTCATCCTCCTCGTTTTACACAAGACCGGCCTATGGTTGTGCCGTACCCTAACCCCTCTACCCTATACCCTGCCCTTACTACTATTGCACCGACACCGTCACCTTGACCAGTTGCTGATCCGTGGTGGAAGTGCCCAGAGGCAGCGTAAACCGGAGCCACAGCGCCCGCGACTCCCCGGCGGGTACGTCTACCCCCGTTTGGCTGTCGTCAATCGTGTATCTCCCGCCTCCCGCCGTCGTTTGGCTG
>JAHJSU010000262.1 GCA_018829985.1 Elusimicrobiota bacterium
GCCGGCCCAAACAGTATCTTTGATTCGTTTTCCGGGGTTCGCCATGTTCCCCTGATCGCCTTGCTGGGTGAGGATAATCCGGAAATCGAGATTAAGTGTCTCTCTGCCGGCGCGGATGACTGCCTCCCCGCAAGTTCGGACTATCGCGTTTTGGGCGCCCATATGCAGGCCCTGATAAGACGCTACGGGCTGGCCCGCAGTGTTCGCCGGCAAAAACCTTTGAGAATCGGACCGGTAGTTTTGGACCCGGCCCGGTGGACGGCCGAATCAGGCGGCATGCCTTTGAAACTCACCCCGAAGGAGTTTGCCGTGCTGGAACTGTTGATGCGCAAGAAGGGCGGGATAGTCCTTCGCAGCGCGCTTATGGACAGAATCCGCCGGTCATTTGAAGAGAGCAGTTCCCATACGCTTGAAACCCATATCTCCAACCTGAGATCGAAGCTGGGGCGATCCTGTTCCTGTCGGATAAAGTCAGTCGCGGGGGTGGGATATATTCTCTCTGCGGGGCATGCAGGGAAGCGCAAAACGAAGCGCTGACGCGATACTTGACTCTCCCGTAAAAAGTCCATTTTGCGCAAAGACCGTCTTGGTAGCCGCAGGCTTCAGCCTGCGTTCTCGTCGGGGGATGCCTTACTGCTTTTCGCAGGCTAAAGCCTGCGGCTACTGTTTGGGGCTTTTTACGAATGAGTCAATACTTGCGCAGGCGTCCGCCTTAGGCGGATGCGCCTCGGACGGCCGATGGTAATCCCGAAGAGGATGCGGCGCGGATTTTTCTTGAGGACTTCTTGAGGAAAATCCCTTATCCTATTTAGCGCCATGAGATATGCGCTGGTATTTGTTTTCCTGGTTTCTTTTCCGGCAGCCCGGGCCGTATTCGCACGCACCCCCGCCCCTGAACAAAACATCGCAAAATCCGTATCCCAGGCCCTGCAAAGCGCAAAATCCGGCCGCACGGGAGAGGCTTTGGAAACCCTTCTCCGGACTATGGAGCTGCATCCCGACGACGCGTCTCTGGTTATCCCGCATTTGGACGGTCTGGTCGGTGAAATTTACACCGGCGCCCAAAAAAGGATCCTCGCTGGCGACCCTCTTAGCCCCCGGAAACGCCGGGCCATTTTGGAAACGACCTATAAAAGCCTGCTTTCAACGGTTGAAGACGAGGCCATGCGCGCTCTTTTCCTGAACGGCCGGAAAGCCTTTGATGAGGGACGATTTCTGGAAGCCTACGATCTTTTTCTTCTCTGCCGTTTCCTGGGTCCTCCCGACGGATGGCTCTCCGATGCCGTTGAAAACTACCTGAAGGACCAAATTCCGGAAGAGATCGAATCCCGATTTTCAAAAAAGCCGTCGTTGCTGGCTGAAACCTATCTCAGCGGGTTTAAGGCCTTTGCAGAGCTGAACTGGAACGGAGCTTTAAAAGAATTGGAGTCGCACTCCTGGTCAGCCTCCAGACATGTGAAACCGGCCGACAAAAGCATGGTGGAAGAAATCGCCCGCATGGCTGAAATTCTCCGGATAAGAGCGATCAAACCCGAGACGCCCAAAGGATTGGAGTTCCATATCAACCGGCTCTGTTCAGACGACGCGGAACCGGCCGGCGCCGCAGCCGGCCTGACGCGCATCATGTTGTACTACCATGATCGAAACGCCCCCTGGTGGAAAAGCGCCGCGTCGGGAATCAGGAAGGCCTATACGGCGATAAGCGTTTCAAACCTGGTGAAACAGGCAAGATTATCTTTTACGAGCGGCGACCTGAAAAAAACCACCAAAATTTTAATAACGGCCCTGCAAAAATCCCCGCAGGACCCCGGCGCATTGTCCCTGCTGGATGAAATGCAGGCGTCAGCCCGATCCAGGCAAAAGCCGGCAGTGGGGCCGCCTCCTGAAACTGCGCCCGTCCGGAAGAAGACCCCCACCCTGGCGGAAAAGATACAGGCTCAGGCATATTACAACCGGGGCCTGTCAGCGTATCTCCAGGGAAACATAAAGACCGCCGCCCAAGAATTGGACAAGGCGATGGTTCTCGATCCTGATGACGAAGAGATAGGCAAGGCGCTTGAACGGATGCGCAAAGAACTGGGGCTTGGGGGTAAACACCCATGAGAAAAGGCTTCTATCCGGGTAACTACTCAGGTTGTTTAGGCTGTAGGATGCCCGCCAAACAACCGGCGGGTCCGCCTTCTGGCGGAAAGGCTGTTGGTCGTATTTGCTTCTTACCTAATAGCCTAACTGCCTGCCTGCCTACCGGCCAGGCAGGCAGCCTATCCACCTGGGCAGTTATGATTCTTCTGTTTTTGCCGCCGCTGGTTTCTTACGCCGCCGTTATGAGTTCGGGAAACAAGGAAATCGTCCGGTGTTCTCTGGATGCCGGCGGCGGCCCGGGATTCTCTTCGGGCATATACTCCGTTTCCTACGGTTTGGCCCAACAGGCGGGCGTCTCCCGCCTGGAATCGGGCTGCCAGTCAATTGACGGCGGGTTTTACACCGCCGTGGGCTCCGGCGGCAGAGCCAGCGCCGGCCTGGCGCAGGGATTTCCCGGCAGAACCGTGGCGGATGTGAGGATAGGAATAAGAACCTCACAAACCATTCCTCTGGAATTTTCAAAACCCATGCTCCCCTTCACGCTCGCATCCGCAAGCCGAATCGTCCTGCTCCGCGACAAAGACGGGATCGTTAAAAGCAGCGAAATGCCCGTTAATTACGTATTCGAAGAGAGCACGATGACTATCTCTCCATCAGGAGGAAATTGGGATTCAAACACTACCTACCTGGTGGAGATAACCACCATGGCGCTCGACGAGGAAGGTCTGTCCCTTGTTGAACCGGTCTTGATCAAATTCCAGACCAGGCTGGACCCGTCCGTCCAAAACACAATAGTTTCCCCTTCCGACAACGCCACAAGCCTTTTTATAGCCGCCGGCGCCCTTGCGGACCCGGGCTATGTGGAAATATCCTCTGATTCCGCGGGTTTCCAGACTACCGTCAAAACCGCCACTTCCAAATTTGAAAAAGACCGGTCTTTCGGGAGAATTCACGCCGTCAGGGAGATAAATTTCTATAATTCTTTCGACCAAAAGACAAAAGTCTCTTTTTTGCAGGGGCAGGCTCTCTTTTCCATTCCATACCCGGATTCGGACGGGGACGGGATAATTGACGGTTTTCCCCCGTCCGCCAGGGTCCGGACGGCCCGGCTGTACTCCCTGGACGAAAACTCCTCGCTATGGGTCAGACTGCCTGGCTCCAGGTCCGATTCATCCGCGAAGACGGTCACGAACTCCCTGCCGCATTTGAGCTCGTTTGCCCTTGGAACCTCCGCGGACAATTCTGTGACGGAAGCATACGCCTACCCATCCCCATTCAGGCCCCACGGCCCAAACGCGGGGCCGGGGTCCGGTCAAACCGGAACCGATTCTTCCGGCATCAATTTCGTCGACCTGCCTCTGCCCGCGACGGTTGAAGTTTTCAATCTCCGGGGTAAGAGGGTCTGGAAAGGGGAGGAGAATACCGGCGCCGGGGTCCTGGTTTGGGATACGAAAACATCCGGCGGAGACAAGGCGGCCTCGGGGATATACATATACCTGATAAGAAGCAATACTGAAACCAAGACCGGAAAACTGGGGATTATAAGATAGAGATCAGCGGACGGGGCGTAGGGGAGAGGGTATGGAGAGCGGCAGAAATTTATTGGGCAAGCAGAGCAGACTTTTATGAATATTTTAAAGCATGACGCAAAACGCGCTTTTCTTTCAGCGTTTTTATTTGTTTTTACCCTCTACTCTCTACCCTTTACCCTAACCCCTGTTTTTGCTGCCGGCGCCGGCTCTTCCGCCTTCGACTTCCTTCGCCTGGACGTTGGAGCAAGGGAAATCTCCATGGGCGGGGCGGCAATCGCGGCGGGCGAAGGAATCTATGGAAGCGCATACAATCCGGCCTTCCTTGGCGATATTCGCACGAATCAGGCGGGCTTCTCCTACTCATCCTGGCTTGAGGGTATTTCTTACCAGGACTTCCTTTTTGGCTATCCGGCCTCGTTCGGCTCATTAGGTTTAAGGCTTCAACTCCTCGGCTACGGGAAAATAGACGGTTTCGACGCCGCCGGAGCCCGCACTTCGGACTACAGCGCGAGCGACATTCTGGTCGGGCTATCGTACGCCCGGCATCTTCCGAAACTGGGGCTCTCGGCGGGCGGGACATTCAAAATAGCCAGGGAAAAGATAGAATCGGCCCAGGCCTCAGCCGTGCTGGCCGATCTCGGCGTAATTTATCGCCCGCGGCGCCAGGACTTATGGGGCGATATAACCTTCGGCCTCGTTGCGACAAACATAGGGCCAAACGTCAAATTTGACCGGGACCCGGAACCTGTTCCGACCGCGATCGGACTGGGAACTTCAATGAAACTGCTGGATGAAACGCTGACATTCGCCCTTGACGTCGGCGGTCCGATAACACAGGGCGTCGGATTAAGGCTGGGGGCCGAGTATCTCATACTCAATATTTTGTCGCTCCGCGCGGGCTATGAGCCCTCGATAGACGAAGGCTCCGGCGTCCGGGGAGGGGTGGGTTTCAAAATAGGGCGGGCGCAATTTGACTATGCGTTTCTGCCCGCCGGCGAATTAGGCCAAACCCACCACGCCGGAATCACGCTTTATTTCGGCGGCCCGGCTGAAAAGGCCTACAACCAGGGAATGAAGCTCCTGCGCGAGGGCAAATATGCCGAGGCGATACTGGAATTTAATGAAACCCTCAAATTGAATCCCGAATATGCCCCGGTCTACAGGCGTATGCGCCAGGCATATTCAAAGCTCCAAGAACAGCAAAGCAGCCAGGGAAAATAACCATGCCCAAACTTCTGCTGATAGACGACGATGAGGCGTTTCTGAATCTGGTGCGCGTATTTATGACGGCGCAGAACTGGTCTTTTACGGGAGCGGTAAATGCCGCTTCCGGGTTGAAAGAACTTGAAAAGGAAAAACCCGATCTCATCCTGCTCGATATCAATCTCCCGGATAAAAGCGGGTTTGAAGTGTGCAAAACGCTGAAAAACGACCCTATGACCGCGGGAATTCCTTTAATCCTGATAAGCGGGTATAAAAACCAGGCCGAGGACATCCTGCGCGGGCTGGGATACGGAGGCGACAACTATCTTGTCAAACCGGTTCTCCTGCCGGTTTTGAAGGCCAGGCTTGAGGCGGCCCTGAAACCATCTAAGGAGTAGGCCGTTTGATGATACGGCACAGCTATAGGCTAGTGGAGGCGCATATGAAAATCTACGGAAATTTGGCATTATACCTTTTGCTTGCTTTGCTTCCCATGCTTGCTTATGCCGTTCCCCAGTCCATAAACTACCAGGGCGTCTACCGCGAAAGTGGAGTCCCGGTGACTGGAAGCCGGGCGATGACTTTCCGGATCACCGATTCCGGCGGTTCGGTTGAGTATTGGACCAGCGGGGAGATTGACGTGGATGTTTCAATGGGAGTTTTCAGGGCCGGCTTGCAGGTCCCGGCCTCGGTAGACTGGGGCTCCATTACTCCCTTTCTGGAGGTTTCCGTGGGAACGACCACTCTTCTTCCCAGAGATCCCCTGACCTCCACAGCCTATGCTTTTTTCGCCTCAACGGCTCAGGCGCTTGTCCCCGGATCGCTCAAAGATTCCCACGTCTCGCCTTCCGCGGCGATAGACCCGTCCAAAATAGCCGGCACGGCCATGACTCTGACCCAAACAGAAACCGTAAGCGGAGCGAAAACGTTTAACGCCGATCTGATAATGGGTTCGGGCCAGATTATAGCGGCTCCAGGCCAATCCGGGATTACCATTGCGACTTCGGTGGTCATCAACACTTCGGGCAGCCCAGGCGAGTTAAGGATGATGAACAGTGATATCCGGCTGGTCTCGTACGGCGCGCGCATCCTTTTCGCAGACGGCACGTTCGCGGATTCCGGAGGGGCGACTTTTAGTTCAACCACCGCCACCGGTCTCGGCAACAACATAAATGCGGACATACTTGCGGACGCCGATCAAAATAATTCGGGAGTTATACGACTTCAGACTGGGCCAAGCACCAGACTTATGATCCGCAATGACGGCAAAATAGGGATAGGAACAGACATTCCATTGTCCAGGCTGAGCGTGTTGGGAAACGTCGCAATCGGGGATTACGCGGGTGACCCGGGTTCCGCCCCCGCCGCCGCCCCGCCCTACGGCCTCATAGTAAGCGGCAACGTCGGCATCGGGATGCCGAACCCCACGACGGCGCTTGATGTCAACGGAACTATCACCGCACTCGCCTTCTCCGGCAAGGCGACCTCGGCCGGCGCCGCCACCAATATCGCCGGCGGATTAGCCAATGAAATACCCTATCAGACCGGGGCTGGAGCTACGACGTTCACGGGACAGCCCGGGGCCAACGCGGTTCTGTTCGCCAACTCGGGAGCGCCGGTCTGGATGAACGCGCCGACCTTAACCGGCACTAACTTCTCGGGGATTCCAGACACGGCTTTAAGTTCTAACGTGGACCTCCTGAACACGGCTAAGACCTTAAGCGCGGTCAAGACCTTCACCGCCGCCCCGGTAATCACCACAATCACGGCCAACGGGGCCTTCTCGATCTCCACTGCGGCCAGCGTGGGGGCGATACAGATGCCAAACCTTTATGTCGCGGCGAGTGGGAATGTCGGCGTCGGGACGGCGGGTGCGGACCAGAAACTGACCGTGGCCGGGAACGTCAGCCAGACCGGCGTTATTATTTCAAGCGGCGCCGGCAGCAACTACTTCGCCGGCAGCGTCGGCATCGGGACTACGACCCCGACGGTTGCGCTGGATGTAAATGGAGGGGTAAGGGTGGGAAATTATGTAAGCGCGTCAACACCCTCACCGGTGGGGATTGCCGGCACCTTTATTTTTAATACAACTATAGGAAAGCCTTATGTGTCAAATGGAACGGTTTGGAAACCCCTGGACAGCGATTTTGACAGCGACGGAATAACCGACGCAATAGATGTAGACGACAACAATGCGGCTGATGCCACTGCCGCGCCGTCAGAGGTCTTAGCCGGCCGGACATTTTATTCGGGAGGGGCGGCCAGGACCGGCACTATGGCAACGCAGACATTGGACCCCGCCAACGACACGGTGCTTGCGGGCTATTACGCGGCCACAACGCTGTCGGCTGTGGACGCGGACCTTGCGGCGGGCAATATAGCAGTCAGTACGACCATATTCGGCAAGGCCGGCGCTTATATCGGCAACAATCTGCCCGACACCGGGCAGAC
>JAHJSU010000026.1 GCA_018829985.1 Elusimicrobiota bacterium
AAAAGCCGACTTTATCATGCGTGAAGAAATAAAAAAAGCCGGCTGGTACGGGAATATCTGGCAGGCTTTCTGCGTGCTGCTGCCCATAAAGACGGTAGGCGTCATGGGCGACGAACGCTCCTATGAGAACGTAATAGCGCTCCGGTGCGTGGAATCGGTGGACGGCATGACGGCGGACTGGTCAAAACTGCCTTGCGGGCTGATGCGGAATATCTCCTCCCGGATAGTCGGCGAAGTCAAAGGGGTGAACAGGGTGGTGTATGATATCACCTCCAAGCCTCCGGCGACCATAGAGTGGGAGTAGGGGAAAGGCTAAAGGATGAAGGATAAAGGCTAAAGGACGGAGGGGAACTAAGGGAAATAAAGAGGGAGAAATTTATGCTTGACATAATCATTGAACTGATAAGAAAAGCGTTTGAGAGGGACGAAAAAAGCAGGAAGTTCGCCGTAACGCTGGCCGACAGCTACCTGCGCAGGATAAGCCGCTTCCGGGATCAGCTGGTGCTTCTGGGCCTCGTGCTGAATTTCCTTGCCGCCGGATACATTGCAGCCTGTCCGGAAAACTGCCGCTCCCCGGCCCGCGGCCTGATGATCGTCCTGATAATCTTTCTGGCCAACCTGCTGCTGGCGAAGCTCTATTCGAACGAACAGCGGACCACCAAGCTGTTGTTCGCCAGATACCCGGAGCTTGAGCTGATAATGGAGGGCGACAAGAGCTGGAGCAATTCCAGAATGCTGGTCCGCGTATATAAATACGTCCAGTCGGCCTGGATACTGTACTCGGCTGTCGCTCTGCCGGGTATTTGGGCGGATTGCCCGTTTAACCGGTAAAACTTTACCCATTTGAAATTCAAAGGAGCCAAACTTATGAACTTAAAACTCATCCACAAAGGCAAAGTGCGCGATCTCTACGGGGCGGGGGATAAATACCTGCTTCTCGTCTCCACGGACAGGCTGTCGGCGTTTGATTTCATCCTGCCGACCGGGATCCCGCGCAAAGGCGAGATCCTGACCAGGCTCAGCCTCTTCTGGTTCGATAAGACCCGCCATATCATAAAGAACCACCTCGTTGCCTCAGATATAGAGGAAATACGGGAGATTGTTAGAAGTCAGAAGTCAGAGGTCGGAGGTCAGAAGGCAGAGGAACTGGATTGGTCTTATCTGAAAGGGCGCGCGATGTTGGCGCACCGCGCTAAACGGGTGGATTTTGAATGCATCGTCCGGGGCTATATAACCGGCTCCGGCTGGAAGGAATACCTTAAAACCGGCGGCATCTGCGGCATAAAACTGCCGGCGGGACTCCAAGAAGCGCAGAAGTTGCCCGAGCCTATCTTCACTCCCACGAGCAAGGCCGACCAGGGCCACGACGAAAACGTCACTTTTGAAGAAATGGCCGCGGCCATAGGGCAGGAAAAGGCCGGATATATAAAGGCAAAAAGCCTTGAGCTTTACAACTTCGCCGAAGCCCACGCCGCGGCGCGCGGCATAATACTGGCGGACACCAAATTCGAGTTCGGCGAGCTTGGCGGAGAAATAATACTGATAGACGAAGCGCTGACCCCCGATTCTTCGCGTTTCTGGGACAAAGCCGCTTATAAAACCGGCTCAAGCCCTGGGAGCTACGACAAGCAGTTCGCCCGGGACTGGCTTGAAAATTCCGGCTGGGACAAAAGCTCCGCGCCGCCGCCTCTGCCGCCCGAAGTGGTTAAAGGCACGGTAGAGCGGTACATCGAGGCGTTTGAAAAGATCACAGGCAAGCCGCTAAATTAACGCCTTTTCCGCCGGAGGCGGACCCGCCGGCTGGTTGGCGGGCGGACTTTTTAAATCTACCGCAGAGACGCAGAGGACGCAGAGAAGAATATTACTTCATGTTTCTGCTCTCTGCGTACTCTGCGACTCTGCGGTGAAATTCTATAGTATAGATTTATAGCTGTTGTATCTCATCCTTCAGCCTTCAGTCTTCAGCCTTTATGATCATCGAAGTCTGGACCAAGGAAAAATACTCCGTGAACGAGGAAGCGGGCCTGATCGGCCGCCTTGCCCATGCCGGACTCCCGGTGAAAACGGCGAGACTGTCGCGCCTTTATAAGATAGAAGCGCCCTTCCATAAAAAAGATTTCGACCGCATAGCCGCCGAACTTTTGACGGACAAAATAACGGAGCGCTACTCGCTCTCGGCACGCCCCGCACTTTTTCCAAAAGGGCCAAAGCGCTGCGCCCGGCCCGGTCTTAAAAAATTCTACCGGGTGGAGGTCTGGCTTAAAAATTCGGTCACCGACGTGGTGGGGGAAAGCGTTAAAGAGGCCATACGCGATATAATGGGCGGCCAGCCCCGCAACGTGCGGTTTGGCCGCGCTTATTATATAGCGTGCGGTTCCGAAAGCCGGCTGAAGCGCGCCGTTTCAACAACTTTGATGAACGAAATAGTGAATGTTTACAGCGTGACAAAGGGAAAGGCTAAAGGATGAGGGATGAGGGATGAAAAAAAGCGGCAGAGGAGAAATGATAAATTTTGAGAAGTTATTGAAGAAATTTACGAAACTTAACGAGAAGGAACTGGTTAAACTTGATAAGGCCTGCGGGTGGTCCCTTAACGCCGCGGAGCTTAGGCAGGCGCAGGCCTGCTTCCGCAAAACCAAGCGCGAGCCGGCGCGGGGCGAGCTTGAGACCCTGGCCCAGACGTGGTCGGAGCACTGTAAGCATAAGACTTTTTCCGGACCGGTCAGGTTCAGGAGCAAAAGCAGAACGAAGAGATATAAAAATCTTTTCAAAGAGACTATCGTAAAAGCCACGAAAACCCTCAATAAGCCCTGGTGCCTGTCGGTTTTTAAGGATAACGCCGGCATCGTGGAATTCGGCAGGGACAAAAAATGGGGCCTGGCCTTCAAGGCCGAAACCCATAACCACCCCTGCGCCGTCGAGCCGTACGGCGGGGCCGAGACGGGCGTGGGCGGCGTCATCCGCGACATCCTCGGCGTCGGGCTCGGCGCCAAGCCCGTGCTCAACACGGACAATTTCTGTTTTGGCCGGCTGGATTCAAAAATGAAACTGCCCCGGCACGCGCTCTCTCCGGAGCGGGTGTTCAGGGGCGTGGTGGAAGGCGTGCGCGATTACGGCAACCGCATGGGCATACCCACCGCGTCCGGCGGCATATACTTTGACGACGGTTACCTTTTGAACCCGCTGGTCTATGTCGGCTGCGCCGGGCTTATCCCCGTGAATAAAATAGACAAGAAGGTCCGCCCGGGCGACCTGATAATTTCCATAGGCGGACGCACCGGCCGCGACGGCATACACGGCGCCACCTTCTCCTCGGCCAATATAGACGAGGAAACGTCCGCCTCGGCCGTGCAGATAGGCCACGCCATCAACGGGAAAAAAACGCTGGATGTCCTGATGAAGGCCCGCGATCTTAACCTGTACGACGCCGTGACCGACTGCGGCGCGGGCGGATTTTCCTCGGCCGTGGGGGAACTGGGCGCGGAAACCGGCGCCCGCGTACGGCTTGAAAACGCCAAATTGAAGGACACGCGCATAGAGCCCTGGGAAATATGGGTTTCGGAATCGCAGGAGCGCATGATCCTGGCCGTGCCGCCGGGAAAGCTTTGCGCGCTGGAAGACATCCTGAACGCCGAGAACTGCGAATACTGCGTGCTGGGCGAGTTTACCTCCGACGGACGGCTGCTGGTCACTTTTGACAATGAGACCGTGGCGGACCTTGAGATGGATTTCCTGCATGAAGGACTGCCCAATTTTGAAAAAGAGGCCGTATTCCCCGCGCCTGCCGCCCGCCGCCGGCCGTCTGAAAAGAGCAATAAGCCGTATCTCCGGACGTTAAAAGAACTATTAGCGCACCCGAATGTCTGCTCGCGCCATTCGGTGATAACCCAGTACGACCACGAAGTGCAGGGCGGCACTGTTATAAAACCTCTGCAGGGCAGGTTCGGCGACGGGCCCGGCGACGCCGCGGTCATCTGGCCCCATTCGGCTACGGGCGACATGCGCGATTTTTCCGGGTTCGCCGCGACGCACGGGTTCAACCCCGCGGTCGGCAGAATAAACCCGTACCAGATGGCGCTATATTCCGTGGACGAAGCGGTCAGGAACCTGTTATGCGTCGGGGCCGAAGTTTCCAGGACCGCCATTCTGGATAATTTCTGCGCGGCCAGCCCCAAAGACCCCCGCGTGATGGGCGGCCTGGTGCTGGCCGCCGAAGGCTGCCATGACGCCGCCATGGCATATGGCGCGCCGTTCATCTCCGGCAAGGACAGTTTCTACAACCAGTCCAAAGACGCCGGCGGCCGCCAATATCCGATACCGCTCTCGCTTTTAATATCCGCCGTCGCCCCGGTTACGGATATCAGGAAAGCCGTCACGATAAATTTTAAAGAGGCGGGCAGCCCGGTTTACCTGGCCGGCATATGCAGAAAGGGTTTTGGCGGCTCGGTCTATGACGAGCTTTCCGGGACCGGCGATAATTTAATAAGCGAAGTGAAGATGAAAGACGCCGTCAGGCTCTATGCAGCCGTGTTAAAGGCCATGAAGCGCGGGTTTGTCGCGGCGGCCCATGACGTGTCGCAGGGCGGGCTGGCCGTGACCCTCGCGGAGATGGCTTTTTCCGGCGGGTTCGGCGCGGAGCTGGACCTGGACGAAGCCGCGGCGGAGAAAGGGCTTTCGGAACCGGAACTGCTGTTCGGCGAGTCTCCTTCGCGCCTGGTCCTGGAAGTGGCGAAAGAGAAAGAGCCCCAATTCCTGAAGCTCGTCAAAGGCCTGCCGGTAAAAGAAATCGGCTTTGTGCGCGAGGAGCCGATCCTGGATATCCGGCTTGGAGATAAGCGGCTTTTAAAAGAAGACATCAATATCCTTAAAGGCCTCTGGAAGAGGGAGTTGCTGTAGCTATCGATAGCAACGGAAAGCCAAAGAAAGCAAAAGAAGGCAAAAGAAAGCAAGAGAACTCCTTCTTCCGAAACCTTCCGTTGCTTTCCATAGCTTTCAGTTGCATTCTGTTGCTAATATTATCCTTTATGTCCAAACCAAAAGCGATAATTTTAAGAGGGACCGGCACGAACTGCGACATAGAGACGATGAATTCGTTCAGGTATGCCGGCGCCGATGCGGAACTCGTGCATATCAATGAACTCCTGTCCGCTAAAAAGAAAGTCCTGGATTACGACATTATGGCCTTTCCCGGCGGGTTTTCCTACGGGGACGATATCTCGGCCGGCAAGATATTCGCCGTCAAGCTGGCCGGACTCTCCAAAGATTTTGAGGCCTTTATAAACGACGCCCGGCCGGTAATCGGCATCTGCAACGGCTTCCAGATCCTCGTGAAGACGGGGTTCCTGCCGGAGAACAGGGGCAATAAGCCGGTATCCACCCTCTACACCAATGACTGCGGCCATTTTATGGCCAAATGGATAAAACTTAAGATAAATAAAAAAAGCCCGTGCATATTCACCAGGGGCCTGCCCGAAGAGATAGAGCTTCCGATAGCGAACGGCGAGGGCAAGTTCATAGTGGAAGATAAAAAGGTCCTGGACGGGATATTGCGCCTTAACCTTCACGCTCTGACCTACTCCGATAATCCGAACGGTTCCATGCGCGGCATCGCGGGCGTCACCAATAAAAGCGGCACGTGCTTAGGCCTGATGCCGCACCCGGAGAGGAATTTATTCGCTTACCAGCGCCCGGACCGCCCCTCTTCGACTGCGCTCAGGGCAAGTTTCGGCTCCGCTCAGGGCAGGCCGGCCGGTTTCAAGGAGGCGCTGGCCGCCGGGCACCAGTTCTTCAGGAACGCGGTGGAGTATGTTAACGGATAGGCAAAGGTAAAGGTACAGGTAAAGTAAATTTTCTTACTCTACCTTCACCGCTACCTCCACCTAGCCCTCTTTAGCAAAGCTTTTATAAGGAATCCATTATGTGCGGAATATTCGCCGTTACCGATAATAAAAACGCGTCAAAGCTCGCTTATGTGGGCCTGTTCACCTTGCAGCACCGCGGCCAGGAATCGGCCGGGATGGTGTCCGACTCAGGCGGCAGGCTTTTGTATTACAGCGCCATGGGCCTGGTGAACGAGGTATTCTCAAATGAGGTGCTGGCCAATCTGAAAGGCCGCAGCGTCATAGGCCATATAAGGTATTCCACCACCGGCTCAAGCAACCTCAAGAACGCCCAGCCGCTTTTTTTTAATTCCTGTCTCGGGCAATTGGCCGTGGCCCATAACGGGAACATTACCAACGCCGGCAGGCTCCGCGCGGAGCTGCAAAAGGCCGGGGCGATATTCCAGTCCACGACCGACAGCGAGATCATAATCCATCTGATGGCAAAATACCGCGGCAGGAATCTTGAAGAGACCATCGCCAAAAACCTCCGGCGCCTGGAAGGTTCGTATTCCTTCCTTTTCATGGCGCCGGGAAAGGTCATAGGCGCGCGCGACCCGAACGGGTTCAGGCCGCTGGTCCTGGGCGGGATGGACGGCTCCCACATCCTTTCTTCCGAGACCTGCGCCATAGACGTGGTGGGCGGAAAAACCGTACGCGAGATAGAGCCCGGCGAGCTGGTGATAATAGAAAAAGGCAAAGCGCGGTTTAAAAGATTCGCCGGGGCCGGCAGTTTCACCCGCTGCATATTCGAGACCGTCTATTTCGCCCGGCCCGACGCCGAGATAGCCGGCCGCACCGTCCAGACGGCCCGCTATGAGATCGGCGCCATGCTCGCCCGCGAGATGAAAGACGTGAAGGCCGATATCGTCTCCGGCGTCCCGGATTCGGGCACCGCTTACGCGCTGGGTTTCTCCAAGGAATCATGGATTGCGTACCAGGCCGTGTTCATGCGCAATCACTACACGGGCCGTTCTTTCATGCAGCCCGACCAGGCTCTGCGGGAGTTTACCGCCCGCCTGAAGCTGGCGCCGATAAAAGACCTTATCCGGGGCAAGTCCATAATTTTGATAGACGATTCGCTGGTGCGCGGCACCACTTCAAGGAAGATAATCGGCAGCCTGAAGAAAGCCGGCGCCAAAAAAATCCATATGGCCATAGCCTCGCCCGCCGTCATTTCGCCCTGCTATTACGGCATAGACACGCCCACTAAGGAGGAATTGATAGCCAATAATCTTTCGATCGATAAAATAAGGCGGTTCATAGGGGCCGACGGGCTTTATTACCTGAGCCTTGAAAGCCTTGTAAAGGCCTGCGGCAACGGCGGCGACAGGAACTTTTGCACGGCCTGCTTTACCGGAAAGTATCCGACGAAGATTACTTCGCAAGATTGAATAGGGCGGAAACCGCCCGCTATTTCAGCGGGCGCTCGCCGAACTGGCGAGCGGTTTCCTGCGTGGCGGAATGGGCAATTGCCTGCCCTCCTGGTCTTATAGTCAACCTGTTTAAGGAGGTGTTTTATGAACGTTTTGATCATTGGAAGCGGCGGCCGCGAGCACGCGCTGGCCTGGAAACTCAAAAAAAGCCCGCTGTTAAAACAACTCCACGCCATACCCGGCTCGGCGGCCATAGCGGAAACAGCCGCATGCCCGGCCGTGGCGCAGACCGATTTTGAGGGCATCCGCAAATACGCCGTGGAAAATAAGATAGACCTCGTCCTCATAGGCCCCGAGGAGCCGCTGGCGAAGGGCTTGAGCGATCGGCTGACCGCCGCCGGGTTAAAAGTTTTCGGGCCGTCCCAGAAAGGCGCGATGCTGGAAGCCTCAAAACAGTTCGCCAAGGAATTCATGCACCGGCACCGCCTCCCGACGGCGGATTTCCAGATCCTTTATGACGCCGCTTTCGCCCGGGAAAAGATCAGGGACCACAAAAAATACCCGCTGGTCATTAAGGCCGACGGCCTGGCCGCGGGCAAGGGCGTGCGCATCTGCCGGGACGAGGCCCAGGCGTTTGAGGCGGTATCCGATTTTATGGAGAAGCGCATTTTCGGTTTCTCCGGCTCAAAAGTGCTGATGGAGGAGTTTTTAACGGGCAGGGAAATTTCGGTGATGGCTTTCGTGGACGGCGGCTCATACCTGATGCTGCCGGTCTCGCGGGACCATAAGCGGCTGCTGGACGGGGACGCGGGCCCCAATACCGGCGGCATGGGCGCCATAGCGCCGGTCGCGCTGGACGCCGCGGCCCTGGAAACGGTGAAAACAGAGGTGCTCCAGCGGTTCGTGGACGGCGTGAAAAAGGACAAGATACCGTTCTGCGGGGTTATTTACGCCGGGCTTATGCTGACGCCGGAAGGGCCCAAACTGCTGGAATTCAACGTGCGTTTCGGCGACCCGGAAACCCAGGCGCTGCTGCCGCTTTTTGAAGGCGACCTGCTGGCGCTTATCAAGGCCTGCGTGGACGGGAAATTGAGCGGACAGAAAATAGAGATTTCAAAGGAAACCTGCGTGACGGCGGTCCTGAGCGCGAAGGGCTATCCGGAGAACCCCGAGAAGGGGAAAATGATAAGCGGGCTTGACGCCGTGCCGGCGGACGTGCTGGTGTTCCACGCCGGGACCAGGAAAGAGGACGGGAAATTTTTGACCGGCGGCGGGCGGATCCTGAGCGTGACCGCCAGGGCCGCCACGCTTGGGGAAGCCCGCAAAAAAGTTTACTCCGCGATAGAAAAAATAAACTTCGAAGGCATGCACTACCGAAAAGACATCGGGCTGTAGGCCGCAGCCTGGCGGCGGGCTGCAGGTTCGGGGCGCCCGCCTCCGGATTTGGTCCCGGACAGCGCCATAGGCCCGTGACAGGCCAGAGTCACCGCGCGGGGGCCGATCCGGCCCCCGCGAAGCGAATCCGTCGACAGTCCCGGCCAATTTATTGACAAGCCGTCCGCCATTCTGGGAAATGGGGACAGGCGGCTTTTTAAACCCAATAGTGCGTTGTTTGGGTGATGGTTGTATGTTAACGCCTTGGATTCGGCATAGCGGTTTGAACGAAAATTTAATGGTAATTTTAAATACAAAAGGGGTATAATTAACCTAACAAGGAGACTGTTCAGGACTTTTATTACCGACGAAACTGAATGCAGTCTTCCAGACCGCTTGAAAGACAAAGACTCGAAAGGACCGGCCTAATGGATACAAAAGTTAACCGGATGCTTGAGGAAATAATCGCCGCCGGCATGGGAAGGTGCGTCGCCAAGCTGTCCCGCGTTTCGGCCGGAAAATGGAGCGTGGACGGCGTCAGCGTATTCCGGCGCAGCATGGACGAGGTTTTAAGCGGCCATGCCGCCGCCCCCGGCGCCAGGGCGGTCGTGTACTTCGAGATCCGCGGAGAGCATCCTTTTACCTCCCTGGTGGTGTTCAGATCGGAGGATATAGAGATACTTTCCCGCGGCTTTCTCGGTGTTTCCTTCTCAAAACTGCCGGCACCCAGCCAGTCGCAGGAACCACTGTTTTCGGAGCTGGGGAACATTATTTTAAACGCGTTTATCGGTTCTATCTTTGACGCGCTCCGCAGCGGTTTCCTGCCCGCCGCTCCCAAATGCGTGCAGGGCGAACCGCAATATCTGCTTGAGGCCATATGGATGACTTTGGACCCGGAACAACAGCACAATGTAGCGACCGTAACGCTTGCTCTGCGCTGCGACAGCGTCATAACGCGCATTGAGGTCATAGCGGTCATATCGGAGAGCCTTGAGCGGGCTCTGGTCTCCGCCGGAAAAAAGCAATAAAGGTTTGCTGCGGACACAATTCCTGCGCAGGCGCCGCCTGCCGGCAGGCAGGTATCAAGGCCTATGCCCGGCAGACGGCCAACCCCGCCGCACAAGCGGTTTCCCCTGCGTTTAACCCGAAAATTGCCGTGGATATTTTTATCCGGGAGTTTGGCCGTCTGATATGTCCCAGCTGCCTATCATGCAATGCGCGGAGAAGATACTGCGCGCGGCCTCAGCCGGCCGCCGCCTGATAATCTCCGCCCCGCCCGGCTCGGGCAAATCCACCAAAGTGCCGCAGCTGCTGCTGGACCGCGGAAAGCTCAAGGGCAGGATAGCCGTGCTCCAGCCGCGCCGCCTGGCCGCCAGGATGCTGGCGGGGCGCGTCGCCGCCGAACGGGGCGGCATGCCGGGCGGCGAGATAGGCTGCCGCGTGCGTTTTGAAGACAGGACCGGCCCGAAGACCCGCGTAATATTCGAGACCGAGGGGATCCTGCTGCGCGAACTGGTATCGGACCCGCGCCTGTCCGCTTATTCCGTCATAATACTCGACGAATTTCACGAGCGCCATATCCACGGCGACCTGGCCCTGGCGGCGTGCCTGGCGCTTCAGCGCGGGCCGCGGCCGGACCTCGTGGTTGCGGTAATGTCAGCCACGCTGGATGAGCGGGCGCTGGCGGAGTATATGTCCTTCGACTACGCTCAGGACAAGGCTCCCTGCGAGACCGTGACGGCGCAGGGCAGGCCCTATCCGGTGCGGATAACCTACTGCGGGGAGGCCCTCGCCCGGCTCCCGCCGTGGGAAGCCGCTGCGCGCGCCTGCGCCCGGCTTATGCCCGCCGTGCCGGAAGGACATATCCTGGTATTCATGCCGGGCGCATTCGAGATACACAGGACGGCCGCGGAGCTGGCCAAAATTCCCGCCATGGCGGAATTTGCCGTTATGTCTCTGCACGGCGAACTGCCGCCGCGCGAACAGGACGCCGCGCTGGCGCCCTCGGCCCGGCGCAAGATAATAGTCGCCACCAATATCGCCGAAACCTCGCTGACCATAGACGGCGTTGCAGCGGTCGTGGACAGCGGCCTGGCCAAAGTGGCGCGCTTCGACGGCGCGCGCGGCATCAACACGCTGTTCACGGAAAAAATAGCCGCCCCCTCGGCCGGGCAGCGCGCGGGACGCGCCGGCAGGACCCGGCCCGGCGTCTGCGCGCGCCTGTGGACTCAAGCGGAAAATTACGGCCGCCCGCTTTCGCTTGAGCCGGAGATCCTGCGCCTGGACATCAGCGAAGCCCTGCTGGCGCTGAAAGCCTGCGGCTTCAACAATTTTGGCGCGCTGCGGTGGCTTGACCCGCCGGACGCCAGGGACGCGGATCGCGCGGAAACTCTGCTGCGGGACCTGGGCGCCGCGGACGCGCGCGGCGCGCTTACCGCCGAAGGGCGCGCCATGGCGCGGTACCCGCTGCACCCGCGCTATTCCCGGATGCTGGTCGAGGGCGAGCGTCTTGGCTGCGTCTATGAGTGCGCGCTGGCCGCGGCCGCCGCGCAAGGCCGGGGCCTGCGGCTGGAAGAAGGCAAAGCGGAGGCGCTTTCCGGGACGGAGCCGCGCTCGGACCTGTCCGCGACGATCAAGGCTCTTGAGTTCTGCGCCGCGGCGGGCTTTGACCCTTACGTCTGCCGGAGCGCGGGCATAAACCACGCGGCGGCCAGGGACGCGTGGAAAGCCGCGAAACAGCTGGCGGGTAAAGCGGCGCCGGGCGGCCCGCAGGCGCAGGAGCTTGCCTCGCAGTGTTTCCTGCGCGCTTTTCCCGACCGCGTGGCCGCGCTGATCTCGAAGGAAAGCGGCCGCTACCGGCTGCCCGGCGGCAAACGCGCGCGGCTTGACCCGAAAAGCGCCGCCGCCGGGGCCGGCCTGATCTGCGCCGGCGAAGCGCTTGAAAGCCTGCGCCGTACGGGCGCGGACATCACGCTTTCCTTTGCCGCCGGGATCAGGGAAGACTGGCTGCGCGGGGCTTTTCCCGGCGACGTTAAAACGGTTTCCCGGCCCGCGCTGGACAAGGACATGCTCAGCCCGGTGACCGAGACCCTGACCATGTACCGCGGCATCGTCATCCGCACTGAAATTTCCACGGCCGCGCGCGGCGGGACCTCGTCCGGCCTTATAGCGGAAGAATTCATCAGCGGGCGGCACAAGTTCACAGCCTGGAACGAAGAGGTGGAGGAGTGGCTGGCGCGCGTGGAATTTTTGGCGGCGGCCTGTCCGGACCTCGGCTTGGAGCCGCTCGGCGAAGAAAACCTGAAACTGATCATCTCCGGGATCTGCGCCGGCGCAAAAAGCGTGTCCGACGCCAGGTCGCGCCCCGTGCTGAGCGCGCTGCAGGACTGGTTCGGCCATGAAAAGAACCGCAAGATAGAAAAATACGCCCCCAGAAGGCTTGAAATGCCCGGCGGGCGCAGGGCAAAAATAAACTACCCGCGCGGGCGCGAGCCTTACCTGGAAGCCAGGATACAGGACCTGTTTTCCGTTACGGAAACGCCGCGCATCGCCTCCGGGCGGGTGGCGCTGGTGGTGCACATCCTGGCCCCGTCGATGCGCCCCGTGCAGGTTACAAAAGACCTTAAAAGCTTCTGGGCCGCAAGCTACCCAAAACTGAAACCCCAGCTCGCCCGCCGCTACCCCAAACACAAATGGCCGTAGCCGAAAGGATAAAGGATGAAGGCTAAAGGATTAAGGTAAACACATTGGGAAGCAAAGGCGGGGAAGAATCCCGGTCAGGAGATAACCAGCATGGCGGAACTGATCATTGATAAAAAATACCGGCCCGTATTGCCGTTGAGAGAAACTGAAAAGGCGATCAAGTTCATCAAGGACCGTTTCCAGGGGGACCTCGCCGAAAGCCTGCGCCTGCAAAGGGTCTCGGCCCCGTTGTTCGTGAGCGCGGGCTCGGGGATAAACGACGACCTGAACGGCAGCGAAAGAAAAGTTTCTTTTAAAATAAAAGACGGCCGCCTGCCGGCCGAGGTGGTCTTTTCGCTGGCCAAGTGGAAAAGGCTGGCGCTGGCGGACTATAAGTTCAGGGCGGGCGAAGGCCTCTACACCGACATGAACGCTATCCGGCCCGACGAGGATTCCCTGGACAATATCCATTCCGTATACGTGGACCAGTGGGATTGGGAACTGATAATAACCGGAAAGCAGAGGAACCTGGCCTTTTTAAAAAAGATCGTCCGCAGGATTTACAAAGCCGTCAGGGAGACCGAACTCGCCGTCCATAAAAGATACCCGCGGATACGGCCGGTCCTTCCCGGCCGGATAACTTTCATCCATTCCGAGGACCTGGAGAGGGCCTGCCCCGGCCTGACGCCGAGGGAAAGGGAGAACCGGGCCGCCCAAAAATACGGCGCCGTGTTCATCATGGGCATAGGGGCCGAACTGCGCGGCGGGAATTCCCACGACAACAGGGCACCCGATTATGACGACTGGACGACGCCGACCGCTGACGGCAGGAAAGGCCTGAACGGCGACCTCTTTGTCTGGTATCCGCCGCTCGAGCTCGCTCTTGAGCTGAGCTCGATGGGCATCAGGGTCGACAGATTGGCCCTGTTGAAGCAGCTGAAAATAAAGAACGCCCTGGGCAGAAAAAACCTGTACTGGCACAAAAAACTGCTGAACGGCCGGCTTCCGCCGACCATAGGCGGCGGCATCGGCCAGTCGCGGCTTTGCATGTTTTTCCTCAGGAAACTGCACATCGGCGAGGTCCACGCGAGCGTTTGGCCGAAGGACATGGCGGCAAGATGCGCAAAGGCCGGGATCCGGCTGTTATAGCCCGAAAAATTCAGTTGAAGCTGAATTTTTCGGACTAGTATTGTATAATTTTATGTGTGATGACCACCTATAAAAAGAGCGGCGTGGACGTAAAACTCTCGGACAGGTTCACGGAATTCCTTGAAAAAAAATCAAAAGCCATCGGCGGTTTCGCCGGGCTTTTTTCGCTGGCCGAATCAGGCGGCAAATACAGCCTCGTGGCCGCAACCGACGGCGTCGGCACCAAGCTTAAGCTCGCTTTCATGCTGGACCGCCACGACACCGTCGGCATAGACCTGGTGGCGATGTGCGCCAACGACCTCCTCTGCTGCGGGGCCAGGCCGCTCATTTTCCTGGATTATTACGCCACGGCGAGGCTCGACCTTAAAAGATCAAAAAAGATAATCGCGGGCATACTTGAAGGCTGCCGGCAGGCCGGGTCCGTCCTGCTGGGCGGGGAGACGGCCGAGCTGCCGGGTTTCTACCGGCCGGGGGAATACGACCTGGCCGGTTTCTCCGTGGGCATCGTCGGCAACGGCGAGATAATAGACGGTTCAAAAATAAAGCCCGGCGACGTCCTGCTAGGGCTCGGGTCCAGCGGCTTCCACTCCAACGGCTACTCCCTGATACGGGCGGCGCTGGGGAAAAAAGGCCTGCTGAAAAAATACGGCAGGACGCTGCTTACCCCCACAAAGATCTATGTGAAAGATATAAAGAATCTGCGGGCGGCCCTCCGAAAAGAGGGCCGGGACATCCTGGGCCTCGCCCATATAACCGGTTCCGGCATACCGGGCAATCTTGAACGGATACTGCCCAGGAACGCGGACGCCGCGGTCGACACAAGCGCATGGAAGACGCCCGGCATAATGCGGATAGTGCAGAAGGCGGGCGGCATACCCGAAAAAGAGATGTGGAACGCCTTCAACATGGGCATAGGCATGATAGCGGCGGTCCGGAAAGATTCCGTAAAGACCGCGCTTAAAACTTTAAAGGGCGCAGCGGTGATAGGCGGGATAGTCAGCGGAAATAAAAGAGTTTTACTGAAATAATCACCGATGAAACTTCTGAATATTTTTGCCGTTTTGCAGTTATCGTTCAATCTCGGTCTGAGCGCCCAGAGCGTTCCGCCCCGGGACGGCTCCGAAGCCCTCCGCAACACCGCCGAAAAACTGGCCGCCCAGATAAGCGAGCGGCCCCGGATCAAAGACCTTTTTGACGCGTCATTTTTTAAGTTCCTGCCGCTTGAAAAAACCGAAGAGATCCTGCGCCAAATATACCGCGTTAACGGCAAAGTCACGGCGGTAAAACTGAATTACACAGATCCGGACGGTTCGGGCCATTTTAACTTTGAGACCGAAAAAGGGTTTATTCTGCCTGTGACGCTGAACATAAACAAGGCGACCGGGCGCGTAACCGGGCTTCTTTTCAAGATCGCGATACCCAAAGATCTCACCCTGGCCGATCTGAAGGCGAAGCTCTCGGCCCTGCCCGGCAAAACGGGGTTCCTGCTCCGGAAGCTGAACAACCCCGGACGCACCCTGGAGACCCTTAATGAAAATGATTATTTCGCCGTAGGCTCGGCTTTCAAGCTTTACGTGCTGGGCGCGATAGTGGAGGAAGACTATTCGTGGAAAAAGATAATCTATCTTAAGGAAGAAAGCAAATCGCTGCCTTCAGGCCGGCTCCAGGCCTGGCCCGACGGCTCCCCGCTGACGCTGCATACGCTGGCCGCGGCCATGATCTCCGAAAGCGACAATACGGCCGCGGACGCCATCGTAGACGGCCTGGGCAGGGATACAATAGAAGACGCGCTCGGGGACCTCGGACATTCAAAACCGGAGCTTTTAAAGCCCTTTCTCAAAACCTCGGAGATGTTCAGGCTTAAAAGCGATACCGGCGCAAGCGTGGAATACCTGAATGCCGGGCTTAAGGAAAAATATATGCGGCTTCGCGACCTGGCGCGCAAACCGCTTAACGCCGCGGACGTTAAAGCGGCCCCGTTCGGCATAAACAGGATAGAATGGCCGGCCTCTCCGGCCGACCTGTGCCGGCTGATGGATTATTTCCGGAAAGAAGAGGATAAGCCGGCGCTCGATATCATGGCCATAAATCCCGGCCTTGATATACCGCGCGGAAAATTCTTTTACGCGGGGTACAAAGGCGGCTCCGAGCCCGGCGTTCTGAACATGACCTGGCTTTTCAAGACTTCCAGGGCGGACTGGTACTGCCTGACCGGCTCCTGGAACGACGAGAAGAACACGCTGGATGAGGCTCAGTTTTCGGCTCTTATGCAGGCGGCCATCAATATGATCGGGGAGTTTAATTGACCCATGAAAAACATTATCGTTTTCGCTTCGGGAGAAGGCGCTAATTTACAGGCCCTTATGGACGCGGCCGCAAGCGGGGCCGTTGCCGGCCGGGTGGCGCTGGTCGTCTCAAGCAGGCCGGAAACCGGCGCTTTAAAACGGGCGCGCGCGGCCAATATCCCGGCCGTCGTCGCGGCCCCGAAAGAGTTCAAGACCCCGGCTGATTACGACAGGCGGCTTACGGAGCTCTGCCTCGAACACAAGGCGGACCTGGTCTGCCTGGCCGGGTTCATGCTGAAGCTCGGCCCGGAGTTCCTGAACACTTTTGAGAACAGGATAATGAACGTGCACCCGGCGCTGCTGCCGGCCTTCGGCGGCAAAGGGATGTACGGCATGAAGGTGCACGAGGCGGTGATAGCCGCCGGCGCAAAGCTCAGCGGCGCCACGGTCCATTTCGTCACCGAGGCGTACGACTCGGGGCCGGTGATACTTCAGGCCGCGGTCGGGGTGTCCGCCTCGGACACGCCCCAGACACTGGCCCGGAAAGTAAGCGCCGCTGAGCATATGATCTATCCGAAGGCCGTCGGCCTGTTCTGCCGCGGCCTGCTCAAGGTGGAGGGCGCCAGGGTGGAGCTCCTGCGGCCCGCCGGCGTGGAAAGCGGCCGGGTCAGGCGGGCGCTCCTCTCCGTTTCCGACAAGACCGGCGCGGCGCAGTTCGCGCTCGAGCTTTCAAAGCTCGGCGTGGAGATAGTCTCCACCTCCGGCACCTACAAGCTGCTGGCGGAAGCCGGGGTGCGCGTCAGGGCGCTGGAGACGCTGACCGGCTTCCCGGAAATACTGGACGGCAGGGTGAAGACCCTGCACCCGCTGGTGCACGGCGGCATACTCTACAGGCGGGACGACGGCGCGCATGTCTCGTCGGCGCTCGAGCACGGCATAGAGGCCATAGACCTGGTCGCGGTCAACCTTTACCCGTTCGCGGAAACGGCGAAAAGGGCCGAACCCTGGTCCGAAGAGCTGATAGAGAACATAGACATAGGCGGGCCGGCGCTGTTGCGCGCGGCCGCGAAGAATTACAGGGACGTCGCGGCGGTCTCAAGCCCGGCGGATTATCAGCGGATCATAAAGGCCATGGCCGACAACAACGGCGCGCTGCCGCTTGAGCTTAAAAAAGAGCTGGCCGTAAAAGCCTTTGAGCACACCGGCGCCTATGACACGGTCGTCTTCCGGGAGCTTTCAAAAACGCGCGGGGGCTCCGCCGCGGGCGGGAACGGCGGCGCGGGCAAATTCGCGGAAACGCTCGAGCTGCGCCTCAACAAGATAGCCGGCCTGCGCTACGGCGAAAACCCGCACCAGGGCTGCGCCCTTTACTCGCCCGACATGAAGCTGCCGTTCGCGCAGCTGCAGGGCAAAGAGCTTTCCTATAACAACATCCTCGACGCCTACGGCGCCTGCCAGGCCGCGCAGGAATTTGAAAAGCCGGCCGCCGTGATCTTCAAGCATGTCACGCCCTGCGGCGTCGGCGAAGGCGTTGACCTGTCGGAGGCGTTTGACCGGGCCTGGCAGACGGACCCGATGTCGGCCTTCGGCGCCGTCATAGCCGTGAACAGGAAGCTGGACGCGCGGATAGCGGAGTTCCTGTCAAAAAAGTTCGTGGAGGTCGTCTGCGCGCCGGATTTTGACGGCGCGGCGCTTGAGCTCTTGTCCAAAAAGACGAACCTGCGGCTCTTGAAATGGGACGGCTTTCCGAAAGACCGCCTGGTGCTGAAATCCGCGGGCCGCGAGGTGCTGGTCAGCGAGGACGATACGAAACTGCTGGGCGGCAAGTGGGACGTCCCGACGGCGAAGAAGCCTTCCGCCGCCGAGGAGGAGGCGCTTAAATTCGCCTGGACCGCGGTGAAGTACGTCAAATCCAACGCGATAGCGCTGGCCGCCCCCGGCCGGACCGTCGGCCTGGGCGCCGGCCAGATGTCGCGTGTGGACGCGGTGTACATGGCCAAGTACAAGTACGGCGAGTATCTTAAGCGCTGTCCGAAGCCCGAAACGCTCGTAATGGCCTCGGACGCTTTCTTCCCTTTCCCGGACTCGGTGGAGTCGGCGGCTGAGATAGGCGTTACCGCCGTCATCCAGCCGGGCGGCTCGGTCAAAGACGCGGAGGTCATAGCCGCCGCCGACAAGCTAGGGGTGGCAATGGTCCTGACCGGCATCCGCCATTTCAGGCACTAGCCGAATTTCTTGCAGAAATTCGGAGGGATGAGGTATGAGGGCTGCCCGCCTAACAATCCGGCGGGTCCGCCGGCTGTTTGGCGGAAGGGATGAAAAAATCATCCTTGTTTTAAACCCTCTTCTGCCTCATCCCTCATCCCTCATCCTTCATCCCTCATACCTCCCAATCCCACCGCGACATGACGTTGTCGGGGTGATGTTTTACACTATTTGTATCTTTTTATAATAAGGAGGCTTTTATGCCATGCAGGGACCGGATGCTGATAATGGACATGCCGCGCGTCGAGCGGCCCAGGGAAAAGCTGATGCGGTACGGCCCGGAGAAGCTGTCGGACGCGGAACTGCTGGCCATCCTGCTGCGGACCGGCACTAAGGAGCGCGGCGTGATGGACCTGGCCGGGGACGTGCTGAAAAAGATAGGCCAGGAGAACCTCAAGAGCGTCAGATTCGCGGACCTGAGCGGCCAGCCCGGGCTCGGCCCGGCGAAGGCCTGCGAGATAGTGGCGTGTTTTGAGCTGGGCAAGCGGTTCCTGTACGGCAAGAAAGCGAACATCTACCTGAAGCCGCAGGACATCTGGGCCGAGCTGAAGGATATCAGGGAGCAGAAGAAGGAGCACTTCGTGACCTTCTACCTGGACACGCGCAACCAGGAGATAAAGCGCGATATAGTCTCCATAGGCACGCTGAACTATAACCTGGTCCACCCCAGGGAGGTCTTTGAGCCGGCGGTAAAGAACCTGGCCGCCGGCATCATCCTGGCCCACAACCACCCGTCCGGCTGCCTGGAGCCGTCGGACGAGGACCTGAGCCTGACCAAGCGCCTGGCGCAGGCCGGCAAGCTGCTGGGGATAGAGGTACTGGACCACGTGATAGTCACGAAAGACGGCTGGATGAGCTTCAAGCAGAAGAACCTGATGTGAGAAGGGAAAGACCAGTTGACAAGTTAATAAGTTGATAAGTTACAACAACAGTTGATAAGTTGACTGGTTGACAAAGCGGGGCAAGTTGACAAGTTTATAAGTTGACTAGTCTGAAGTTCCCCCGCCAGGTTAAGCAGTATCTACTGAAAAATCCAGCATAATTTACAAAATCCGTGTTCGCCGTTCTGCCTACACTACGATTGTCTCTAACAAACTGTACGCCCGCTGCTGCTCGGCGGTCTGTATTGTA
>JAHJSU010000263.1 GCA_018829985.1 Elusimicrobiota bacterium
ATGAAACCCAACTCCAAAAAACCCGATCTTCAGAAAGTCATGAACGTCTTCAGCGTCTGCCTGGCGTTTATGGCGCTGGCGGTTAACGTCGCGGTCTCGTGGAAAATGTATCACGCCCTGCCTGTCCAGGGCGCGGCCGGCTACAAGGCATACGCCTGGGCTTACGGCAGGTTCACCGAGCCCATAGGCGTCAGGGAGCCGGCGCCCGTGTTCGCGGTCAAGGCCCTCAGCGGGACGGGGCTGGCGCCGGCGTTAAGCGCGAAGGTTCTGGGGCTGGCCGCTTTCGCGGCGCTCACCGCGCTGACTTTCCTTCTGTTAAAAAGGCGTTACGGCACGGGAGCGGGAGCTGTCGGGGCGCTGTTTCTGGGCGCCAATCCTTATTTTTCCTTTTACGCCATGAAGGGGCCGGCGGAGATCTTCCCGATCCTGTTCTTCCTTGTATTCTGGCAGCTGGCGGAGCGGGGGGGGGTTACGGCCCGGAATCTGGTCATGACGGCGGTTTTTGCCGCGCTGGCCGCGCTTTCAAAAATCCTGTTCCTGTTATTCGTCTTCTTCGCGCTGGCGGCCGGGATCTTCAAAGAGCGCTCCAGACAAAGATTGAAATTCAACGTGCGAGCCCTGCTGCTTTGCTGCGCGTTCGTCTCGCCTTATTTTATCTATCAGGCCGCCGTTTTTTCCGGCCCGCTGAGCCTGCAGCAGAATACTTTGCGGCATTGGCGCAATATGGAACTCCATGGGCCGGCGCTTGAAGCGCCCTTTGACGGCGGGCCGCTTGGGCCCGCGGGGTTCATTTTCGCCGGCGGCCCGGCCCGGAGCGCGGCCAGGTTCGGCGGGGGCCTGAAAAAAATATTCCTTTCCGGCCTGCCCAAGCTTGCCTATTGCTACAAGCTGGAGCTGTTTTTCGGCCTTATAGGCCTCGTATTGCTTTTTATAAAACGGGAGTGGCTGTACGTTTCGCTGTTCTTTGTCTTTATCCTGCCGGCGGCTTTTATCGCCTCAATAAACCAGGCGCCGGCATACTGGGGGATAGAGCCCAGGTTCTATCTGCCGGCTTTCTGGCTGATATGCGTGTACGCCGGGTACGGGTTTCATGAGCTTCTGATCTTGATCGCGGATCTGCTCAAGGCCAAGATCCTGAAATGGAGCAAAACACAATGAATTTTGACGCCGGTCATTTGCTTTCTGGTTTAGCCCTTTTGTACTATATCAATACGGGATAATTATTATGGATAAAATCAATAAATACAAGTTCATAGCCGTTGTGACCATTCTCTTTCTGCTGCCTTTTCTCATATTGAGCCGGCACTTCATGTACGGCAACAGGGAACTGGTAAAACGGGACACTATGATGTCTATGGAAATGAGGACCAAGACCGTGGCCAATATAGCAGCGGACCTGCTGGCCTACAACTACGATATCTCGGCCATGCTCTCGCCGGAGTTCGTCCGCGCCTCCAACGCCGTCCGCAAAAAGCTGATGGAGAAGAAAATAAAGGAAAAACCGAGCATCTATTCCGAGTTTTCCGTTTTAAGCGCCGCCGGCAAAGAGGTAGTGAAGACCGGAACGAATTCCCCGAAGGATCTGAAGGATTATTCCGGGACCGAAGTGTTCAGGAGAGCCGTTTCGGGCCCTGAACACTCAGGCGCGGTGGAATACGGGGAATATACTCCGCCGGCCCTTATGCTGATCCAGCCGGCGGTAAAAAAACCCGGCGAGAAACCCCGGTTTTTTTTGCTGGCCCGCATGAGCCTGGCCTATATGGGCGAACTGGTGCGGTTCGCGGGTAAAAATTCGTCCGGCAACCTGGGCCTTATAGACGCCGGCGGGCAGCTGATAGCCGATTCGCTTGGCCGCGCCATCATGAACCCCGGCATAAAAGCCCCGCCGGAAGTCTTGAGGACGGTGGACATGGCGTATGAGAAGCGCCTGAATAATCTAAGGACCGAGGTGGCGTTTAAGGGGCGGAGCTGCCTGGTTTCGGTAACCGGTATCAGCGGCACCCGCTGGTGGATATTTGAGGCGGTGGACTCCGAGCGCGCGCCGGATTACAGGCGCGCTTCCTGGGCCAAGCGGGTGATCGGGATCGGAATCTTGCTGATGCTTATTTTCGGTTTTATGTCATACAAGCTGGCCCTGTTGTGGCTGGTGCCTAAACAGCAGTTACCGGTAACCGGTGACCGGTAATCAGTAACCAGTAATCGGTAACCAGTGACCGGTAACCGGTAATCAGTCTCCGGTTGCCAGGCGCCAGTTACCAGTTGCTGGTTTCCAGTTGCCAGACTGGTGACCTTCTCCGACTGGTGACATGCGTCTTGTGACTCCGGAATTTCTCGCCAGAAAAATTCCGGCTAGGCCTTTAGGCCTAGCCCATCCGGGCCCATTCTACCCTTGAAAACCGGCGCTTTATCCGCTATATATAAGTATGGGGTTTTTAAAAGCGCGTTTCCTGAACATATTATTCTTAGCTTTGTTCCTGCTTCCGCCTTTTTCCCGCGCAGGCCTGGAAGAATCGCGTGAAAAAGCCGGCCGGCTTTTTGACGGCGCTTTGCCTTCCGCCGCTCTGGCGGCAGCCCCGGCCCCGGAAGACAGGGGGCTGTCCTCCTTTGAATTCCTGCTGCAGATGAAAGAGGTTATGTCGTCCGGCCGCTGGAACGGCTCGTGCCCCGAGGCCAGGCAGTTCATGTTCAGGAACTCCCAGGAGGGCTGGACGGCGCAGGCGCAGAGCGTGGGCCTTGAAGGGTTTCTCTGGACCAAGAAAGAGCTTGAAGCCAAATATGGCGCCGATAACTTCAACCAGCAGGTGGGAGATTACTTCGTTTACCTGGAAGACCTTTTAAAGCCCGTATCCTGGACGCAGGAATTGCGGGATGCGCTTTCAAACCTTAAAACCCAAAATCTTTCCCCGGCCGAAAAAAACGCCAAATTAAACGAGCTGCTTGAATATTACGTCGCGGGCCTGCAGGCCAATATCCAGAAATATGACATGGCCGGCTGGTCCAAAAAGGCCCGGATATACGAGCTGTTCCCCAGGGCCTACAATCTGGACGGAAGAAGGACCTCGTCAGGCTTCAAGTCGCCGTCCGACCCCGCCAAGACGCTTTTCTTCAAGGATTTCCGGACCTCGGATTTCGGCGTGATAAAGCGGATGGGCTTCGACACCGTGTGGCCGATGGGCATACTCCCCATAGGCGTCAGGGGGCAGACCGGCGCCGGCGGCGGCTCCCCTTATTCCATAAGCGACCACGGCACGGTCAACCCCGAGTTGGGTACCGAGGAGGATTTCAGGGGCTTCGTGAAGAAAGCGCACGCGGCGGGCCTCAGGGTCATAGTGGATTTCGTGGTAAACCATACCTCGCTCGATTCAAAGCTGCTGGCGGAAAACCCGGACTATTTCGTCAGCTTCCGTTATGACGGCGCCTGCCCGAAGGACGGCTATTTCGACCATTACTGGAAAGGCGCCAAATACTGCGTGCATCACGGCGGGTTTGAATACGGCGGCGGCGTCTCGAGCTGGATAGACACGGCGCAGATAAACTATTCCAATCAGGCTCTCAGGAACAGGATGACCGGGACCGTGAAGAGCTGGGTGACCAAGTTCGACGTGGACGGTTTCAGGGTGGATATGGCCCATCTGGACCTCAACAACGTGTTCGCCCGCACCTGGCAGAAGAGCATGCCCTCGGGCGAGTTTTACCGCCAGCTTATCTGGACGGTCAAGGCGGCCAAGCCCTCCGTGGCTTTCATGGCCGAGGCTTACGCCTTCCAGGAAGATCTTTCAGCCTGCGGATTTGATTCTATTTACAGCAAATACGAGACCGCCCGGCCGGAAGGGCAGACCGGCTGGTATAACGCCACGGAGAGCGGCAACGCCGGCGAGATCCAAAGCTCCGTCAACAGGGCGGCCTACCTGGCCTGGCAGAACGGAGGCGCGGGTTCCGTGGTGTTCCTCGGCAATCACGACGAACCGGCCCCGGAGAAGATCTACGGCCGCCGCCTGCCCGCCGCCTTGATGCTGACGATGCTGTATCCCGGCTCGGTGATGATGTATTCCAGCGCCGAGATAGGCTACGACGCCGCCATACCCAACGGCGAGCCCAAGCCTTTGCCGTTCAGCGCGCCGGCCCGGATAGACTGGAGCGCCGGCGATCCGCGGGTCAAGGCCACCTATCAGACCGTCCTGTCCGAGTCGAAGAAGATACGCTCGGAGATGGGCGATTACGATATAACCCCGCTGTGGCCCTCCGACGGGGGGAACTGGGCGGGTTACGTTCTCACCTCAAAGACCACCGGCCGCAAGAAGGCCCTGATAGCCAATGTCACGTGGAACGGGACCAACGCCCGTCTCTCTGAATACAACTTCACCGCCTGGCTGGAGCCCGGCGCCTACAAGATAATAGACATAAAGTAATAAAAATCTCAATATGGTATCGCCGCTATGGGCGGATTCCGCGTTCCCGCTCATGATAGGGTTTTTCCCGCCAAACAGTCCGGCGGGCCCGCCGAGAAGTGTGGCGGGAACGCCGTCTCCGCCGCACGGGTTTAAGGCGCCTGCGGAAGCGTCCCGCCGCATAGCGGCGGAACTTGAACGGTGTAAGTTGTGTCCGTAGCAAACCTTTGACAGCCCAGTCCACCCGGCGGCCGTTATGAGCGGCTTCCCTTAAATCCGCGCGGCTCCGAGGCTAACCCAACTTCCGCAGTAAAACCCTGAAAACACCTGTTTTTATGACTTCCAATTTATTCCCCCCGTCGGGGGGAAGTTTTTTCGTATTCGAAAATGGCGACTTTACCTCTCCGTCGTGACTGCGGAAGCTGGGCTAAACCCGGAAATCGCGGGCCCGCAAAATCCACCCATAGCGGCTCGGCTTTACAGCAAGCAAAGCGGTAAAATTTAATAAAGGGGGATTGACAAACCCCATTTTCACTTGTATATTATATTTCAGCAAATGCTGAAAATATGATAAATAATGAAAAATGTTTTTTAGACAGGGCAGAAAAGACCTTGAAAGAGGCTCTTGAAGCTATTCCTTTTATTGAGCAGATTTCAATCATAGAAAGCCCCGCAGGGGGGGCGGATCTATTATTGAAGTTGAAATATAAAGGGAAACGCTTAACCTGCGCAGTGGAAGTTAAAAGCCTTGGCCAGCCAAAATATGCCAGGGAGGCCGCTTACCAGCTTAAGAAATACAGCGTCAGCCATCCTGAAACTTACGGTATATTCATGGCTCCGTATATCTCCGTTGAAGCCGGCGACGTATTGGCCGAAAGCAACGCCGGCTACATGGACTTCAGCGGAAATTGCCGTCTGTCTTTTGGCGGGATTTTTATAGAGCGCAAAGGTAATCCCAACGCCTTTACCGTAAAAAGGGACCTGCGCAAGCTTTATTCGCCTAAGGCCGGCCGTATCCTGCGTGTGCTTTTATCTGCTACTAAAAAATCGTGGAAAATGGCGGAATTATCCGTGGAAGCCGGCGTAAGCCTGGGGCAGACGGCCAATGTCAAAAACAGCCTGGCGGAACGGGAATGGCTGGATACTTCCGCGCCGGGTTTGCGGCTCTCCGATCCCGCGGCTGTGCTTTCGCAATGGGCGCAGAATTATGACTTCCGCAAAAATATACTCAAAGAGTGTTACAGCGTTAAAAGCCTTGCCGAGACGGAAGCGGCGCTGGAAGAACTGTGCGCCAAAAACAAAATACGCTTTGCCCTCGCCGGTTTTTCCGCGGCGGCCCGCTTCCGGCCGGCTGTAAGATACCAGCGGGCTATGGCTTATGTAAGCGAATTCCGGGCGGAGCTGTTCGCCGCAGCCGGGATAAAAGAGGTGGAAAGCGGGGGAAACCTCCTGCTGCTGCTCCCATACGATGACGGCGTTTTTTACGGCGCCAGGAATTTGAACGGCGGCACAGTGGCCGGCGCGGTGCAGGTGTATCTGGACCTGGCCGGATATAAAGGAAGAGGCGCGGAGGCCGCGGCCGAAATCCTTGAAAATGTGATAAAACCATCATGGTAAGCAAAAAAGACTATAACGAGATCATGGTGCAGGCCGCCAAAAGCGTGTTGATAGAGCTGTCGCATATCCTGGGCGAATATCATGACGGTATTGTGCTGATAGGCGGCTGGGTGCCGCCGCTGCTATTGGGGCCGGGCACGCATGTGGGAAGCATAGACGTGGATCTGGCCCTGGACCATAAAACCATCACAAATAAAACTTATGCAAAGATCGGGGAGCTGCTTCGTGCGCGGGGATATTCCCCAAGTGTTCGGAGCCCATACGTATTTACGCGGGCGATAATAATAGACGGGCAAACCGTGTCGGTTGAAGTTGATTTTTTGTCCGGGGAATACGGAGGCGCCGCCAAATCCCGCCGTCATCAGAGTGTGCAGGAGATCAAGGCCAGGAAGGCCCGCGCCTGCGATCTAGCTTTCTCATTGTTCACGGAGGTAAAGGTGGAAGGTGTTTTGCCGGATGGCGGAAAGGACAGCGTTGTGGTAAAGGTCGCTTCCATCGTGCCGTTTTTGGTCATGAAGGGAATGGCTTTGCACGACCGCCTGAAGGAAAAAGACGCGTGGGATATATATTATTGCCTTAACAATTATCCCGGCAGCCTTGACGCGCTGGCGGCGGAGATAAAAAAGCACATCTCCAACAAGCTTGTCCGAGAAGGGTTTTTGAAAATATCTGACGCATTTGCTTCTGAAAAGCACATAGGCCCCAAAATGGCGGCGGACTTCGAGGAATTTCCGGCTGGCGAACAGCGCGACATGCTGCAGCGCGACGCTTACGAAAAAGTTGCTTATCTCCTGAAAGTGGCGGGCCTCAGGCAGACATAAGGTTTAAGTTTTGTAGGGCATAAGGATGGATAGTCCCGGCCGATTGTCCGGTAAGCCGGAGAAAGACGAACTGAATATGAAGTAAGCAGGAAGGGGTTTGGAGGCTCTTTAACTTTTGTCTTTTTTGGAGTTGGATATTCCTTTCAACGCCGCCTTGGCCACTTCCAGGGCGGTTTTTATCTCGGCGGGGGATTTTTCACGTATAAGCTGGGCGAAGCCCATGGCTGCGTCATGAACCGCGTCTTTTTCGGGGCCGGGAATGGTTTTAAATAATTCCGCTATGGGGATTCTGAGCGCTTTGGCCAGTTTTTCCACGGTCTTAAGGCTCGCTTTTCTCCCTTTGGTTTCTATATAGGCCAGAAAACTGGTGCTTATCCCGGCCAGCTCGGCCAGCTTCTCAAGGGTGAGCCCGGCCCGCTTTCTTTCTTCGCGTATCCTGTCGCCCAATAAGTTGTAAATATCTCTGCTCATTAGAATCCTCCGCCGAATTTGCCGCGGCAGCGCAATGATTATTGTAGAAGATAGCGCGGGC
>JAHJSU010000264.1 GCA_018829985.1 Elusimicrobiota bacterium
ATTACTATACCCTGGACCCTCCACACTGTACCCTGTTTTTTCTATGCCGGACAGGGAATCTGTTGATGTTAGCGTAATATTAACGGGTGACGAATACCAGCCGTTTTTATAGGTCCCGGAAAGAGCGGCCGTGCTGACAGGCAAAGTCTTGTCTATATTTATGCCGCTGATAGAAACCGTTTTCGAATTGTCTGCGTAGTCAAAGGCCCTGGCCGATGTGGAGATATTCACGCCCTCGGCGCTCAGGACTATATCAGCCGGACAGGACTTAATGCCTGAAAGATTATCGGCGCACGTGAATTTAAGCGTCACATCGCCGCCGTTCCAACTATACTCGTTGGCCGGGGGGCTCTGCGCGTATAAAATTGAAGGCGGGGTGGTGTCTATGCTCACGCTCACTGCGCGGGTGGAGGAGAGCCCCGCGTTATCAAAGCAAGCCCCGGAAACCTGCCGCCTGGCGCCCTCGCCGGACACCGTGGCGCTGGAGCTGCAGAAAGCCAGGCCGGAAACCGTGTCGCTCCCGGTGAACATCACGCCGACGGGACCGCTACTCCAGCCGTAAGCGTTGGGCGCAGGTGCGACGGAAGCCAGAATGGTCGGCGATGACAGGTCTATTTTGACTATACCGCTTTTTTCAGTTTCGGTATTGCCGAGGAAGTCGGCGGCGTAGTATTTGAGCGAATGCCCGCCTTCCGGCGCGATAGTAAAATGAGAGGTATAAAGCGTATAGGTAGCCACGTCCAGCGAATAATAGATCTCTTTGACGCCGGATAAAGCGTCGGCTGAAACGAGCGTTGTCTCCACCGGCGAGACATGCCAGCCGTCGGCGCCCGCCGCGCCGCCAAACACCGTCGCCGTTTCCGGCGGGAGATTATCCAGGGCGACCGAGCTTCTCCGGACCGTCTCTATATTCCCCAGCATGTCTTCGGCATTATAATCAAGGTAATAAGCGCCATCCGCCAGACCCCAGGCGGCAAGACTGAAAGTGGAGGAAAAAATCCCGCCCTGTTCCGGTTTCGGGTTCTCAAAAGACTCTTCACGCTTTATGTTTTCCGCGTCACGAATCTTCACGTTCTGCTTCTTCACCCCCCCGGCACCGTCTCCCGGGGTTATCAAGTCATCCACGCTTGTCAGCGTGAAACTTGCTTTACCGGTCACATATTCAATTCCACCTGCGCGATAGGCGGTTCCCACTATCCCAAGCCCGCTTCTCGGCGCTAATGCGTCGGGAACCACAAGGATATCTATTTCGTTTTCCGCCTTGTTGCCCAGATGATCTTCCGCCGAGGCGGCTACATGGTAGGCGCCGCCTGCGAGCTGTTTGACAAAACCGGCTCCGCCCGCGGGGACGTTTTCGCCGTTGACGGCGACGGAGGCGTATCTGACTCCTGACGCGGCGCCTTTTATCGATGGGTCAAAAACGGTAACGGTCAGCGCGCAGGAAACGGCCGGAACTATCATCTTATCCCTGAGGGTTATGGTGGTTTTGTCGACTGTAAAACCTATAACCGGCGCCGAGGCGTCCACGCGTATGCCTGACTGCTTGGTCTGCTCCGCGTTGCCCGCGTTGTCGACGCTCCTGTATTGTACGCCGTGGAAGCCCTCGCCGGGCGGGAACGCTGCTGTAAAAGTAATAAACGGCGTAGTCGAAGAGTCTATTCTATAGCCGGTTTCTTTCACGCCGCTGCCCGGCTTGCCGCCGAGAGTCGGGTCCTCCGCCTTAAACCCCAGGAGCGTGCGCGATGAAATATAAATATCATCAAAATCATCCCTGTAAGTGCTTCCCTCCTCGAATACTATTTCAGTCGTGGGAGACTTTGTATCCCTGGCGAACACCGCAAACAGGGAGAAACTATAGGTGACCGCTGTTATTACATTATTGTCGGCGTCCACGGCGCCCGCAAGCATGACCCATTGCGACAGCGCCGGGTTATATTTGTATACGGCCAGTTCCCGCTCGACGTCCGTGCCTAAATCCTCATATCCGAACTGAACCGTCGCGCCCTCGGTCAATTGCATCGAAGGCGTTATTTCATAAATATCGCTGAAAAACACCAGCCCCTGCCCCGGCGCGGCTCCCCGCGACGCCAGCGCCGCAGCTTCCTGGGATTCGGCCGGGACCTGCGCGATATTCAGGTCGGGGGTTTTGGAAACAACCTTCACCGCGGGCTTGCCGCCTATCTGCGCCTCGCTTTGCGCCACTTCCAGCGTTTTTGCGGAGGCTGTATTTGACAGCGACTGGTTCGGCAGCTCGTCCATCGCCATTATTGCGAAGTAATAGGTCTTTCCGTTCTCAAGCCCGGAAACCACATGCGTCTGGGCGGTCCCGGCCGGCTGCGGCAACGGGATATCGGCGGCCAGGGCCGCCGACGCGAAATTTCCGACCGTTATGGGCTCGGTGGAATACCGTATCTCATACTTCATGGCCGTGCCCACGTTGGCGTCGTCGCCGGGGGCTGTCCACGCCAGAGACATCTGCCCCGCCTCCGGTCCCGGTGTGGCGGCGAGGTCTCCTATGGCCGCGGGCGCGACCGGGTCTATGCCGGCGTAATACCCCAGGTAAAGCCGGCTCTCGCCGTTGGACATCTCGCCCTGCATTTCCTGCCCGGCCGTCATATCCGCCACATAATCGCCCGGGATAACGGCTGTGCTTGTCATCACCC
>JAHJSU010000265.1 GCA_018829985.1 Elusimicrobiota bacterium
CGGTTTGTTGTCTGATTTCTTTCGTGTCTTTGTGACTTTGTGGCTGAGTAGTAACGATTTTTATGATTAAACATGATCTGCGTCCATCATATTCATCTGCGTCATCTGCGTTCCATGTATTACTGCTGAGCAGTTACAAAAATTAAAGAAAAAATAGAACTGAAAGCTTTGCCATCAATGGAGGCAGATTACTCTAGAATTAATTTCGGGGCTGCGGCCTCACTGGATTGCAGGCATTTAATCCGATTCCCCATCGGTATGGTTTTGGAATATTCAAGAGAAAAAGACGAATGGGAAAGCTTGAATAATTTCGGTTTTGGTGCATATTATCAGGGAATGGGGGATGTGCAGCTCGGCCTGTTTTTACAAACAACCGAGTCAAAATACAAAGAGGATGGATATGACGAGAGTTATACCCAAAAATTCGCGGGATTTAATATTACTTATTTCTTTTAAAAGGAGGCATTGACTATAAATCATATTATCGGCTTTTAACTAAAATGGATACAGGTATTTCCGACGGAAGAATGTGTCCATTAAAAATAAAAAAATCCAACAGGAGGACGTATGAAAAAAATAACGATTAGTGTTTGCGCCGGTGTTTTGTTTGTCTTGGCATCTTCTCAAGTCGTTGGGGCGCGTCAATTCGGGGATATCTATTCCGAATGTGGTCTTGGTGCGATGCTTTTCCCCAAAAATTCCACCATCGCGATAATTACCAACGTCACATGGGACTCGGGGACAACCGCAATCAGTTCAGACATCTCTTCTCCAGATAGCTGTCATGGTGGTCAGGGAAGGGTTGCTTCTCTTATCAATAAAGCTTACGAGTTTTTGGAAGCTGATTTGGCCAGCGGCAATGGTAAACACCTTGACACTTTGGCGGCATTGGCCGTACGTAACTCCCGGGCGCAGCAACAGTTCAAAGATGCTTTGCGCAAGGATTTTACAAAGGTCGTCGCCGCTCCGGGTTACACCAGTAAAACCCGCTTCGAAAAAGAAGAAATATTATACAACCTGGTCTACAAAAACAGCTGATTTGAGTGACATCCGCCGCCCCCCCACGCAAGGGGGGCGGCATTCTCAAATATTCAACTTAAACTGTTTAGCTCTCTCACTTTACTTCGTCTCATCCACCATTAAGATGGCGGCATCCGACCAGGGAGAAAAAATGAACAAGTTAAAACTCAAAACAATTGGCCTGCTTGCCTTTGCTGTATTAAGCGGCTGTGCGACAATCGGCAGTCTTGGGCCAGGCTCAGGACAGACTTTTGAAGTCACCGGCAAAAGTTATAACGAAATATGGAAGGCGGCAGTGACTGTAATAACAAGAAGCCTTACAATTGTTGAGAATGACAAAGCGGGTGGCAACTTAAAAGCTGAGGCTAAAGCCGGAATGATGACCAGAGGTGAAGTGGTTGGAGTTTTTATTCGCCCGACAAGTGCAAACGCGTCCAGGTATACTGTTGAGGTTCTCAGTTTGAAACGTTCTCAGATGCAGATTACCGGACAAAACTGGGAGCCGACAATGATCGCGGGAATAAAAGCAGAGTTAGACATAGAGTAAAAGCAAAAAAATTACCGCAATATTTTAAAATGAAACAAATTGCCGCAGGAAGAAAAGGTACCTTTTTGGGGGTTGGGTGGTAAAATCATCTATTCATAGGCAAAAACCAACCCAACAGTATGCTGTCGGGGCCCTTTGCTATACTTAAAAAGGTAGCAGGTGCCTTTTTATTGTGGCGGATTTTTCTTGCGGGGAATAATCGGAGGGGGCCCGGCGTGTTTCCCGCGTGCTCCATTTTAGGGTTTTCCCGCCTCCGTCAAACCGCCGGCGGCCCCGACCGGGCTGTCATGGGCAAATATGGCGGCACTCTCCCTGTAAAAACAATAAACAAGACTTTTAAACCCCGGATTTTGGTATAATTAATGCTGCTGAGGGGCATCCCGCTTTTCCATATTTTTTAGAAGAGGTGTTTCGTGCTGCGAGCGAATCCGCATCTTATAGAGATAAACGCCAGGCTGTGGCTTAAAACGCTGAGGAAGAAGTATTCCCTGGCGGAGATGACGCTCTCCTCCATCCCGGAGGACGAGTGGCTCCAGCTCAGGCACCTCGGCATAGACATAGTATGGCTGATGGGCGTGTGGGCGCCGAGCCCCGAATCCGCCGCTATAGCGCGGGGCGACCCCGGCCTGGCGGCGGCCGTAAAAAAGATCTCCCCGGAACTGGGCCCGGAGTCTTTGGGCGCTTCGCCTTACGCCGTTCACGGCTATAAGCTGAACCCGGAACTCGGCTTTGAATGGGAGCTTAAGGCGCTGCGGGAAAAGCTTAATTCCATGGGCATCAAGCTGTTCCTGGACTTCGTCACCAACCATGCCGCCAAAGACAACCCGTTCATACACGAATGCCCCGGCTGTTTCATAACGGGCGGCGAAGAGGATGTTAAAGCGCACCCCGACTGGTTCTTTGGGACCGAGATAAACGGCAAGAAGACCTATGTCGCCTACGGCCGCGACCCCAATTTTCCGCCCTGGACCGATACCGCCCAGTTCAACTATTTCAACCCTGTCACCAGGGAGAAGAGGCTTGAGCTGCTGCTTGAGCTGGCCGAGGTCTGCGACGGCGTGCGCTGCGACATGGTGATGCTGACGTTAAACGCTATACACGAAAGCACCTGGGGCCGGCTCCTGAACAAAGCGGGCTACGCCAAACCGGCGGAGGAATTCTGGACGCACGCCATAAGGACGGTGAAGGAGAAATATCCCGAGTTCGTGTTTTTGGCCGAAGTCTACTGGGGCCTTGAATGGCAGGTTCAGCAGATGGGCTTTGATTACAGTTACGATAAGATCACTTACGACCGCCTGCGCTTCATGGGCGCCGAAGAGGTGAAAGGCCATCTCAGGGCCGAAAAGCTCTACCAGAAACGCTCGGTGCGGTTCATAGACAACCACGACGAGGTGCCCTCTATAGAGGCCTTCGGCAGGGAAAAGGCTTTCGCGGCCGGGGTCATTATCTCCACCATCAAGGGCCTGCGCTTCTACAGCGACCTGCAGCTGGAAGGCCTGCGCCACAAGGTGCCGCTCCAGCTGAACGAGATCTGGGAGCGCTCCGCGGACCAGACCGTGCGCAAATTTTACGAGAAGCTGCTGAAGATAACGGACCATCCCGCTTTCCACGGGGGGGAATGGAACCTGCTGGAAGTGCGCCAGTGCGACCCGCAGAATCCGTCCAACAAGAACATCCTGGCCTGGAGCTGGACGCAGCGCAGGACCATCAAGATAGTGGCGGTCAATTATTCCAACGAGGTTTCCTGCGCCGTAGTGAACGTTTCCGTTAAAAGCTCCGGCGACGCCACCGCCATCTTCGAAGAGCTCTCCGACCGGTTCTTCTCCTTCAGCGCGGAAGAAATCTCCAATGGCCTTAAGCTCCGGCAAATGCCGCCTTATTCAGCGTATATATTAGATATAGAGTTCTAGCAGAGAAGGCTTAAGGCTAAAGGATAAAGGCTAAGGGACAGAAAAATCTCTTTGGCCGTTTGTAGACCATAAGCTGGCTTCCCAGTGTTGTTACCCTAATCCTTTAGCCTTCATCCTTTATCCTTTTTTATGAGAGACATCCTGGAAATGTTGGGCGGGCTGGCTGCGGGGACGCTCGCGGGGTTTGTGGTCGGCTGCGTGCTGTCGTGGGGCCAGGTGTCCGGCGCTTATACCGGCTGGCATACCTGCTGGCAGGATTGCGGCCCGCACCTTTTCGTCCCGGTCTGGATAGGAGCGGTCGTCGGCCTGGTTTCGATGCTGGAAAGGGACTCCCTCAGCGGGGCGCTTATTACGGTGTTTTCGGGGGGCCTCGCGGGCTTTTTCGCGGCCACGGTTTTCTGGCACGTGTTCGACAAACATTTCCGCATGTATTTCGGCTCCGTGTCCGTCCCGTATATCGTTAATCTCGTGCATGCGGTTTGCGGCGGCGCGGCCGGTTTTGCCTGGCATTTAGCGGTGAACCGTTTTTTCCGCCGGTACTAAACGGAAGGCTGAAGGCTTAGGGCTGCCCGCCAGACTGTTTGGCGGGCGAGGTTTGCTGCGGACACAATTCCACCCCGCCAAGCTTGGTGGGGTTTTCCCTGCATCTGATACGCATAGTCCCGCACTTCGGCTCGTTTACGGAAAAAGTGCGGGGCATAGCGTTTGTTGCGGCGCCTTGATTTTCAAGCATTTTTTGCAATTTACATAAAATTTAAATGATTTGAATCGCCCGTTGCACGGCCGTCGCGTCAAAAAGGTATAATAAAAAAGTCGGCTGAAAACCCGGGTCAGGCGGGTTTTTGGAATGGAAGGCCGTGGCGCGGTCGGTCGTTTTAATCCGGACGGTAAAGCGCGTGGCCAATAAGGAGGGACCGTGAAATTAATCGCGGTTGCGTTTATTTTTTGGGGAATTTATCCGGCCGCGGTTTTAAACGCCGGGGACAAGCCTTTGGCCGATGTTTCGCGGTCCACGGCCGCGGACGCTGAGTGGACTGCGCTTAAATCGACGCCGGCGGTTTCCGCCTTGAATTCCGGCTATAAGGACATGGTCCAGATCCCCGCCGGGGAATTTATGATGGGCTCACGGGACAAGGAAGGCTCCGCCGATGAACACCCCCGGCATAAGGTTTCACTGGACGCGTATTTCATCGATAAATACAAGGTGACGGCGGCGCAATACAGAGTTTTCGCCGACGCTACCGGCCGGAAAATGCATAAACAACCCTTTCCCGATAAAGACAATTGCGCGGCCGTCTATATAAACTGGCATGATGCCGAAGCTTATTGCGAGTATTACGGCAAACGCCTGCCTGCCGAAGCCGAATGGGAAAATGCCGCCCGCGCAGGTTCCGACGGGAAATACTGCTTCGGCGACGATGAGGGCCGCCTTGTCGAATACGCCTGGTATTGGGGCAATTCCGGCAGGCGCATTCATCCTGTCGGCCGGAAAAAGCCGAACCGGTACGGTATCTACGACATGCACGGAAACACTCTGGAATGGGTCTACGACTGGTATGACGGCGGATACTACGCGCAAAGTCCGGCAAAAAATCCTAAAGGTCCGGCCGAAGGCGGGGAAAAAGCCGTCCGCGGGGGGTCTTCTTTTGTATCCGCCGGGCTCTGCCGCTCCGCCAAGCGTATGAGGAGTTCGCCTGACATCGGCTACAGCGGCCGGGGTTTTCGCTGTGCGGCATCGGTTAATATGACTAGGCAACCAGGCGACTAGGCTATTAGGCCGTCTGATGGGCATTGCCCTTGTTACGGCACAGCCATAGGCTGGTTTTTCGTAACTACTCAGGTTCCCCCTTTTCATAAAAGCCTGTCCGCCGGTTTTTTTCCGCCACACAGCTTCGGCGGACCCGCCGGACTGTTTGGCGGGGGCGGGGGCGGAGGGGATTGAGGGGGATTTTCTAATTCCCCGGCAAAGACCTGAATAGTTGCCATATGCCTGCGACAATTTTGTCGCATAATGTCGCAGGAATGTCGCACGTTTGGGGTTGCAAATGTCGCAGGGAATCCTTTACACTATATATAAGCAGGAGAACGATATTTCTGTGATACGGCATGTAATAAGCGTATAAATCGGCTTTAAAGAAAAGTTCAGGGTGAGAAATATAGGAAGTTGTATGTCGATAAAAACCATCAAGGCTGGTTTTATCGGGTTCTGGTTGTTCTTCCCCATGAGCGCAGGGGCTCCGGATTCCCGTTTGGAAACGATTCCATTTCAGATCACGGAAAAAAGCAGATGGCAATTGGAGGGCGCTTATAACCGGATTCTGATTGATAGGGCGAAGAAGGAGCGTATAATCTGCCTGGCACCTGATGGCGACGCGATAGTGTTTGACCGCAAAATAAAGGGTATCCCGGTTACCAGCGGGGCGGAATGATGACGAAGGAGAGAATTATATGCGGAAAATAAAAATAATCGGATATTTTTTTATGGTTGGTTTTTTGGGGCAACAGTATGCCTATTCCCAAGATAACGAGGCAAAACCTTCCATCAAACAACTTAGTGGCGAGTATCGAAAGACGAATGATAAAGAGCTTCGCAAAAACATACGGAAGCGCTTTAAAGAAATTAAACCGACCACAAATGATGACGTCTTACAGTTAAGGAAAATATTTGCGGACAAAGATTGGGATGAAGAATGGTATTCAATAGCAATGAATCTGGTGCCCAAGATAGATAACCCGCAACTGGCAAACGGGCTTATACCTGTTTTGAGTGATGAAAAAAACTTTATAAAAAAAGTGGGTAAGGGTGACCCGCAGAACCCGTCAGACAAGAGGACCTTATATCGTCTCACAAATACTGAATGGATAATCAGAGTTTTGGGAAAACTAAAGAACAAGGATGCTGTCCCGATTCTAAAGGAATATTTAAACTTCTATAGCATGCAATATGCCGCATCAGAGGCGTTGGGAGAGATAGGCGATAAAAGCATGAGCGAGGAAATCCGTGAAAAAGCCTACCGCGGGGAACCAGTAAATTATAGCGGATTGGGTTTAGATGAGGCTAAGAGGGTTGTGCGTGATTTGGACGATAACAATAATAAAGATAAGTGGGTAAAAATATCAAAACAACTTTTACACATGAAAGATCCTAGGATAAAGCCGGAACTAAAAAAATTATTCTCTCATGACAATCATTTTGTCCGGGTGTGGGCATCAATGGCGTTTGCAAGATTGGCAGATAGTAGTGATGTGATGTCTACTATAGAGATGTCCAAGAATCCTGAGTGGAATGTCCGAGTGGCCGCCATTGATATGATGAAGAAACTACGTGCTAAGGAATTTGAGGATGTGTTGATTAATCTGCTTAACAACGACTCGCATCGAGTAGTTAGGCTAAGTGCGGCCAAAGCTATAGGATATAAAAAAGTTACAACGGCGGTCCCGCATCTTGAAAAAGCGCTGAAAGATAAAGAAATAATGGTTCGCGAAGAAGTATATATTGCACTTTATGTGCTTACAGGGAAAAAGTATCCATGCGAAGGCAAGACTCCCTTAACAGAAAGGAGAGCTGAGCACGAGAAACAACACCCAAGTTTTTATTGATGCGGCGGGTAAAATGAAATCTAAAATTTTCGGCCTATTTCTTTTATTTTTTTCCGTCTCCTCTTTTTCATGGTGGAGCATGTGGTTCTTTTCTGATAGTACGCACTATAAAATGACCACCAATAGCCGGGGCCTGCTTACCGCGGACTATCCTGATGTAAAGACAAAATTCGGCGGAGATATCAGTAACTGGACATCAGGGCCTGATGATGACAAAGCTGCGCATGGTGAGGATTCCTCGCTTAATGGAGGGCCAGTTGCACGGTGGCAGGATAATGCGCTTGAACTGTATAAGTCTGGCAATCTTTCATCCGCATATTATTATACGGCTTTATTGACACATCTCGTTGAAGATCAGGCCGTTCCTGCCCATGCTTCCGAGATCTCACATGGTTCATGGGGCTGGATGGACAATATGGAGCAATTAGCATATTGGAATTATAATTATCTGCCTGCGCCTACTGAAATTATTTATGGCGCCAAGCCAACGGACAGCTATTATGCGATGAAGTTCTACACACTGGATGCGCTCCAAAATAATCCCTGGACGACAAACTATTGGATTCCAGGAATTGCAGGTATTGAAAACACCGGCGCCTATGCAGGGCTTAACGGGACTGATGTTTTTCCGACTACTTGGGGGGGCGCTGGGGAAAACGAGCGCGGATTGATGCTGCAATTATTGACTGCCGGCATTGGCCACGCGGCCGGAGGATTGATTTCTGCTTCTAAAATGCTTCCTCCTTCTGGCGCAAATCCCCCTCAAATTATCCGCGCCCATAATCAACAATGACCCCGGCAATGAGATTGCCTTCAAGATTATTGAAAACCGGAGCCCCACAGTCAAAGTCAGTCTTGTCGTCGCTGAAACCGGGCAGAAAATAATTGACTCTTCCGGCAAAGTTTGGA
>JAHJSU010000027.1 GCA_018829985.1 Elusimicrobiota bacterium
ATTCGATATCCGAAGGCTGTGTACGCTGCGCAATGAAGACTATCGTTAAGCCGTGTGCGGGAAAACCGCAAGCACGGTTTGAAAGGAGGTTTCTGAAAACCGGGTCCGAATAGGATACCGGCGTCAGATTTCTACCAATGACTTCCATCCAATATTTAAAAGGCGTCGGTCCCGGGCGGGCCGAACTCTTTGCCAGACTCGGCATCCATACCGTGGATGACCTGCTTTTCTATTTCCCAAAAAAGTGGGAAGACCGGCGTCTGAACGCAAAAAAAGAAAATCTGGATTATGTTGAAGATGCCGGCGTTATCTTCGGCAAGGTGCTCTCCGTCAGGGACCTATACACTTACGGCAGCCTGCGCATATTCAAGGCCGTCATGGACGCCGGCGGTTATCAGGCCCAGGCCAGCTGGTTTAAAAGGCACAGCCACAGTTTTGACGTGTTCGCCGCTTTGAGAAAGGACATCGCGCCCGGCGCGAAGATCTGGCTGGTGGGCAAACCCGAAGATCCGCTTTTCAAGACCATGCTCAGGGCGGAGGAATATTACCGCGCGGACGACCTGCCGGCGCAGCGCAAGCACGTGAACAGGCTGGTTCCGGTGTATGGGCTGACCGAAGGCCTGACCCCCAAAGTTATGCGCGAGGCCGTGTTCAGGGCGGTCATTGAAAAAGCCGGCGATACCGGAGAATTCATTCCCGGCGCTCTGATGGTGAAGAGGGGGCTTATCGCGCGCGACCTGGCCGTTAAAGCCGTGCATTTCCCGGAGAATTATTTTGAGCTCAAAGAAGCGCGTAAAAGGTTCATATATGAGGAGTTTTTCCTTATGGCCCTGGCCTGGGCCATCAAACGCGCCCAGACCCGCGCTTTGGACAAGGGCTTCACCTATGAAATTAAAAAACATCTTTTGACGCCGTTCAGGGAAAAACTCGGTTTTGAATTCACCGCTTCGCAGAAAAAAGCCATAAACGAAATCTTCGCCGATATGCGGGCCCGCGCCCCGATGGCCAGGCTGCTTGAAGGCGACGTGGGCTCGGGCAAAACGGTCGTGGCTTTAAGCGCCCTGCTTCTGGCGGTCGAGAACGGCTGCCAGGGGGTCTTTATGGCCCCGACCGAGATACTGGCCGAACAGCATTTCATCACGTTCGCAAGATTCCTCGCCGGCCTGGATATCAGGTTCGCCCTGCTCACTTCAAGCGTAAAACCAAAAGAGAAAAAGGCGATAATAGACAAGCTCGCCGGCGGAGAGCTTGATATAGTTATCGGCACCCACGCCGTGCTTGAAGAGAATATACGGTTTAAGAACCTCAGGCTGATAGTGATAGACGAACAGCACCGCTTCGGAGTAAGGCAGCGGGCCGCGCTCAGGCAGAAAGGCGAAAAAGCCGATATGCTGATAATGACCGCCACCCCGATACCAAGGACGCTTTTCCTGGCTTTATACGGCGATCTGGACCTGTCCGTGCTGAGCGGGATGCCGCCCGGCAGAAAGCCCGTAAAGACGGAAAGCGTCACGGAAGAGGCCGCGCTTAAGATCGTCCGGGCCGAAATTTCAAAGCGCAGACAGGCCTATATAGTCTATCCCGTCATAGAGGAATCCGAGGTAAAAACCCTGAAATCAGTGAAAGCCGAATTTGAGCGGTTAAAAGAGCTATTCAAGGACCGGCGGCTGGCCATGCTGCACGGGGCCATGCCCGGGCGGGAGAAAGAGCGCGTGATGAGCGAATTCGCCGGCGGCAAGATCGACATCCTGGTTGCCACGCCCGTAGTGGAAGTGGGCATAGACGTCGCAAACGCGGCCGTTATGGTGATAAACAACGCCGAAAATTTCGGCCTGGCCAGCCTGCACCAGCTCCGGGGCCGGGTGGGCAGGGGGCGCTGGGCGTCAAGGTGCCTGTTGGTGGCGCATGACGCGACCGCGGACGGGGCCGAGCGCATAGAGGCGATGTGCTCCACCAATTCCGGTTTTGAGATAAGCGAGAAGGATATTTATCTGCGCGGGGCGGGGGAGGTTTTGGGCTTGAGGCAGCACGGGGAGATGGAGTTCAGGCTGGCCGACCTGTCTCGCGACGGCGAGCTCCTGAGGTCCGCCATTGAGGACCGCGAGGCGCTGCTTGCCGCCGATCCCGGCCTGCGCAAACCCGAGCACTCCCCCCTGCGCCACAAGCTCCTGCAACTCTACCAGCAGAAGTGGAACATAATAGATTTGTCCTGAAATTAGTGCCGCTGGATGTAAGGTTGGGGGAACGGGCCAGTCATGGGGTTGCCCATTCCGCCGCGTAGGAAACCCTCCCGTGGTTTCCCCCCGAAGCGGGGCCCCCCATCCGCTATGCGGCTACAGGGCAACCCCACGCCTGTCCCGTGCGGAATTATTTATTGTTTCTTCTTGTAAAAAATTTATAAATAGCCCCACCCTTGAAGATACAGCTATCCCCGCCCCCATCTGGATACCGCCCCGGCCGGACGTGGACTTCAACCCGGCCAAGGGCCTTTTGCCCGCCAAACCCGCCAAACAGCGTCGGCGGGCAGGCAATCCCGGCGGGTCCGCCTCAGGCGGAAAAACCAAACGCCGCTGAGCAGTTCGACTACACTCACTGCCTTGAGCAAAGTCGAAGGCCCCCCCAGTTCTACACGCCCATACAACCGCCGCCGGCGGCTCCTGGCGCCGCTTTCCCGGCCTAAACGACCCTTTCTTTTCCCCTTAAAAGCCTTGAAAGCGCGTTTATAGCCATTTTTGGCGAAACAGCCATTTTAAAACGCGCCAGGATGCGCCAGGAACGATCCTTCCGCGCCCGGAGGCACAAGCGGGACTCCCCGTCTTTCCGACGACAATAATTCCCAAGTAGGCCCTTCGGCCTATGCCGTACTTCCCCAAAAGGCCTTTCCTTAGTCAACCCGCCAGAGGTATACTATAGGCATAGTGTAGTATCCTTGTAATCCGGGGAAAGGCCTGTCCATTTTACTCTCGTTGTCGTCGGAAGCTGGCCGGGCAATTATCCTCCGTCGAGGCGTCGTCGGAGCAATTACGAGAGCGAAGTGGATAGCCCTATCCGGGGATTGGCGCCGGAGTATCTACGACCGGACCTTAATCCGGTGTATCCAGGGAAGACGAAAGCAAAAATCGTTTTCCCTTTTTTGTGTTTTTATAAAAAAAGTTATTCCGATCGTTATAATGTCCGCGCTTTTATTTGTGGTTTGTTCCATATGTGAAGCATCTATCATGAGTCGGCTGTGCTCGTCATTTACCAATGTCCTCGATAACGAAAGCCGCCGCCGCTGTAAAAAACTGCAAGAAAAACTGCGCATTGATCGTAACTACTCAGGTCTGTCGTCGTAGTGGCAGAGTTTACTCTGCCCAAAAAGGCAAAGCAAGCTTTGCTACTACAAAAAATGCGTTAAAAATACGGAGA
>JAHJSU010000028.1 GCA_018829985.1 Elusimicrobiota bacterium
ATTGGAGAAAAAATTCCCGGAACTTCTTATTGCTCCGGGATGGAAAAACTTTGTCACTGTAGGAACTGTTGCTGGTTGCGTCTCACTTGGCATTAGACTAAGCCGTGATGTGCCTGAAGAGAATCGGACCGGATTGGAGTTAAAAATGCGCGAATCTCTCAAAGGTTTGTTTCCAAATGCGGAACGGCTATACACAGATTGTTATCATTTCGTAACCCAGGCGCTTACGGATATCCCGAGACCTGAAAGGTCCAAACATATTTTCCCTTTGGTTGCCAAATGGGCTGTCGGTGTGGTTTCAGGTAAGAAAGACTTTGAGGGTCAGGAGCATGTAGTAGAGGCATTAGTTCATCTTTATCAGAATGAAACATTGGGCTTCTGGGGTTCAGATTTAAAATAAGGGAATATTATGGAAAAATCAAAACAACTTGGGATAAATAAAATGGATTTTAAGCTTATTCTCGGATCGGCTAAGATTGATTATGATCCAGCTAAAAATGAGGCAAATAAGCTTAAGCACGGATATTCTTTTGATGACGCAAAAGATATATTCTCTAAAATTGTATTCCCTTTTGGCGGGAAGTCAGTGCCATTTTTAACCAAAGATTCGATATCAAAAAATAATGAGGTAAGGGCTAATATCCTTACGGTAGATAAGAATGGAGTGGTTGTGTTAATTGCTTTAACGATGCGCCCGAATGAAACTGTTAGGATTATTTCAATGAGACGAGCGAGCAGAATAGAAAGGAGCATTTTTTCTAAGAGGTATCTTGGAATAATAAACCTATAATATTCGAGCCGAGCGGTATACTGCGACCTTATAACGGAGAGGGGGTGATAGGCGGGGGCTATAAATAGACAGCGACCGTTGACAGAACTGAATGTCTAACTCCAAAACAAGCGCTATAGAACCTTTAGAAATGGGGAAGATCCTCCCATTATCCTATTTCTTTGCCCCGGATGGGCCTGTTGCGCGGGCTATCAAAGGTTTTGAGCCGCGACAACAGCAGGAGGAGATGGCTGCGGCGGTTTATAACGCCATCATTGAGAAAAAGCATTTGATTGTTGAGGCCGGCGCCGGGGTGGTAAATCGCTGGCTTACCTTCGCTTATTGAACTCTTACCGCGTGCGAGCGAGGAGCGGTCTTTGCCGGAATCCCTCAGCAACCATGTCCAGGCCAGAGGCGCGGTGAAAGAGCAGGGGCCGCTGATGTTCGACAAGGAAGAAACGGAGGGAACAAAGAAATCATGACGACCAAACGAGAGTGCAGAAATAATCCGGTTTCTTATCCTATAGCGCCAGTTGCCGGTGTTGATTATAACCGTCTGGTATTGGACATTTCGGGTCTGCTGGAACAGGCCAGACGAACTGCCGTCCGGACCGTCAACAGTGTCCTCACGGCGACTTATTGGGAAGTCGGTCGCCGGATCGTGGAATTCGAGCAAGGCGGAAAGGTGCGGGCGGAATACGGCGAAAAGCTTCTCGTCCGACTGGCCGATGACTTGACAGCAAAACATGGACGCGGATTTTCGCGAGCCAACCTCCAACAGATGCGGTTATTCTACTCGGGCTGGGAGATTTGCCAGACAGCATCTGGCAAATTGGAGGCACGCGTGAAAGGTCAGACAGTGTCTGGCCAATCCAAGACTGGGAAACGGCAGAAACCGTCTGCCGAATCCGCGCACGCGTCAGTGCCCGGTTTGACGTCGATTCGGCCGGCGCCGGTGAATGCGTTTCCGCTGTCATGGTCACAATATGTTCGCCTTATGGCTGTCACGAACCCAAGGGCACGCTCTTTTTACGAGGCGGAAGCCATTCGCGGAGGATGGAACGTCCGGCAGTTGGATCGCCAAATCAGTACACAATTCTTTGAACGAGCTCTCCATTCAAAGAATCCCCAGGCGCTATTGGCCCGCGCCCAAACACCGCAACCAGAAGATATCCTGCCTGTAGAGTCGGAAATACGCGACCCATACCTGCTCGAATTTTTAAATCTCAAGGATGAATATAGCGAGGCTGATTTAGAAGACGCTCTCATCCACCACCTGGAGTGGTTTCTGCTGGAGCTGGGCGCCGGGTTTTCGTTTATCGCCAGGCAGAAACGGATTCGCATCGGCGATTCATGGTACAGGATCGATCTGTTGCTCTATCATCGCGGTCTGCGGTGCCTGGTGGTGATAGACCTCAAAACCGGGACATTCACCCATGCCGATGCAGGCCAGATGAACCTTTATCTCAACTATGCGAAAGAGCATTTGACGATGCCCGGCGAGGCTAACCCGGTTGGCATCATCTTATGCAGTGACAAGGATGACGCCGTAGTAAAATACGCGACAAGCGGCATCAAAACAAAGGTTTTCGCGTCAAAATATCTGACGAACCTGCCGGATGCGGAATCCCTGCGGCAGGAAATATTGAAAGCCCAGCGCGCAATTCAAGCACAACGTAAGGAGAATATCAGGGCGCCCCACAGCGAACGTTAATATAACTGAATGTCTAACCCTAAAACAAGCGCGATAGAATCTTTGGAAATGGGGAATCCCCTCCCGTTATCATATTTCTTCGCCCCTGCCGGTCCTGTTGCCCAAGCTTTAAAGAATTTTGAGCCGCGAAAACAGCAGGAGGAGATGGCTGCGGCTGTTTATAACGCCATCACAGAGAAAAAGCATTTGATTGTTGAGGCCGGCACCGGGGTGGGGAAGTCGCTGGCATATCTTCTGCCTTCGGCGTTATGGGCGGTTCAGAACAAGAAAAAAGTCGTAGCAGCCACCTATACAAAAGCCCTTCAGGGCAAAAGGCGGGGCAAAAGGCAGGAGCCTTTTGCCCTTGATGACGGTAAAATTATATGAAGGACCGGAGTTTTATGAAACAGATTGATACGGGTGAAAACAAGAGCGGAGTAGCGATTTATCAGGATTCAAGCAGAGAGATTTGCCTTGAAGTCCGGCTTGAGAAGGATACTGTCTGGTTGGGTGCGCATAAGATAGCGGCTGTTTTTGGCGTGGAGCGTCCGGCCGTGGTTAAACATATTAATAACATCTACAAAACCGGAGAATTGGGGAAACATTCAACCTGTTCCATTTTGGAACAGGCTGCCGGTGATGGTAAAATAAGGAAAATGAACATTTTCTGACGGCAATAAGAGAGTCGCTTCCTTTCTGTTCGTCTATTTTCTGGATAAGTGCGGCTATTTGCATAAAAAATCCGGCGAAGTAAAGATAAATGACAATGCCCTGGTTGCTTTGGCCCTGCTTATTGCTGAAAGCGAGCCCAGGGAAAAAGAAGTGATGATAAAGCTAATCAAGAACCTGCTGAAAGAGTGATGAGGGCGCCCGGCAGGGGCCGGTGGGGGGGCTTAAAGAGAACATAACCGTATGTCTAACCCCAAAACAAGCGCGACAGAACCTTTAGAAATGGGGAATATCCTCCCGGTGTCGTTTTTCTTCGCCCCGGACGGCGGGAGAGGGGAGGGTGAGGGCGGAGCTGTCAGTTTTTTCCGGACAGATGTGACAAATTATGAATAATACATTTGTGAGTTGGGAAATTACCCATGAAAACGCGCCTTGACGTCGCCTGCGTGGAGCGGGGGCTTTTTGAAAGCCGCGAAAAGGCCTTGCGCGCCATTATGGCGGGGCTGGTGCTGGTCAACGGCCTGCCGGCGGACAAGGCGGGCCGGGCGGTGCGCGAGGGCGATGTTGTTGAACTGGTCAGGCCGGACTGCCCTTATGTTTCGCGCGGCGGGCTTAAACTTAAAGGGGCGCTGGACAATTTCAAAATAAGCGTTAAAGGCAAGATCTGCCTGGATGTGGGCGTTGCCACCGGAGGGTTTACCGACTGTTTTCTGCAGGAAGGGGCCCAAAAAGTTTACGCCGTGGACGTGGGCGAAGGCCAGCTACACGAAAAAATAAAGAACGACCCGCGGGTGATCTTCATACCGCAGACCAACGCCCGGTTCCTGAAGCCGGAGATGTTCCCGGAGAAACCTGAACTTTGCGCCATTGACGTTTCTTTCATTTCGCTTAAACTCATACTGGGCCCGGTTTTCGATTCCACCGCGCCTGCCGCTCAAATCATAGCCCTTATAAAGCCGCAGTTCGAGCTGGAGCCGAAGGATTTGAAGAAGGGTATC
>JAHJSU010000266.1 GCA_018829985.1 Elusimicrobiota bacterium
GTATATTCTTTACGGTAGCGGCTATTGCAGTGCTGTTTGTCTTATTGTTGTCGTTGTGTGTTCACTTAATTACGGGTGTGGAATATTTTTATGTTCTTCGTGTTTTCACGTGCTTTGGCATTCCCTTTGTGTTATTGATTGGCTTTGGTGCGGCACACACTATAAAAGCAGTTACGGCTTCCGTGACTTTTCAGGATAAGAAAACCTTCCTGTCAAGACTCAATGTTTTGTTAGCCGAAATAGGCTACCATCCGGAGTCTCAAACCGAGAGTTTCCTGACTTACAAGCCATCACTTTTAGCTGGGCTTTTTTCCGGAAAGATATCCGTCCAGATAGATGATACCTCTTCAACAATAGTTGGTCCTAATGCTTATATTAAGAAGCTGCAAAAAAGGTTACAGCAATAGAGGAAAATAGGGGAAAATTGGGACAGCGAGGCTGTTTCTATTTTCCCATCAAAGTACCGACAATAATCCCAAAACCATTTTATTCGCCATTAAAGGCATTAGCATGAAACCCACGTAAAGGGGACGTAGTTTAGTTGTTGATTCCGCTGAAAAACCCCCTCCGGCTAAAAATCAACTTTGAAAATGACCATCAAAACACTTTACCCACTGAATAAAAATCGTTTGTACGCGATCCTGGAGGGAAATATTTTGAGCGATTTTTCGCTATTTTTAAAACAGGGGGTTTTTCAGCGGAATCAGTTGTTTAGTTATTTACTACTTCAGCGTCAGTATATAGGACTTCACTTTCCGGCAGGGGTAATACGATTCCTTGGCTTTGGCCAGGCCCGGCTTGCCGAGGTCGCTTTCCTTATTTATAAAGGCGTAATCGCTTCCCAGGCCGGCGGCGAATTCCCGGTCCAGAAACTGGTAGAGCCCTTTTACGTTGTCCAGCGCTTTTTCAAAATTGAGCACAAAAACATCCTTTGAAAGCCGCCCGCCGAGCGCGAATCCCGTTATTTTACCGTTGATGACGACCATAACGCCCCGCATTTCCAGCAGCGCAAAATGTTTAAGCGCGTTCAAGATCGCCTTCCTTTCGCAGTTAAGCATGTCCAGCCGGGCGCCTATTTCCGGGTCGCCGGCCCATTCGTTCAGGAGACTGACGCAGAGGCCGCTGTTTTCCCGGGTTATGGGCTCCACCCGGACCTGGCGGACCTCTTTGGTCTGCTTGTCGAACTGGGCGAGCAGATTGCGCTTCTTTGAGTACTTATGCCCTTTAAGCCCGGCCATATCTGAAGCGTTATATACATAATCCATATAGCCGGGCTGCTCTTTGACGGAGAAGAATTTTTCCACCTCCGCGGGTCCCGCGGCGGCCAGGTAATCCTGGGGGGCGTAGTAATACTGCCGGTAGCCGAGTCTGGCCGCCCAGCCGGCCAGCTCCGCGGGGAGCGGACAGCGGAAAGGGGAGGTCAGCGGCAGCAGCAGCCGCCTGTTTTCCGGCTTTTCAATTTCTATCTCGGAAATAAAAAGCAGTTCGTTCTCCCGGCGGTAATAGACGTCGTAAATGCAGCGGTTCCAGGCGATTATCGAGGAAAGGGAATACTCGCACAGGCTCCAGCCGTGAATATCAAAATGATCTTTTAAGAGGGGGTAATCTTCCGCTTTGAGCTGTTTAAACATGATTGCCGGTCAGCATCATCGGGTGTGAGCGGGTTATGACCTTAAATCCCAGTTTCCGGTAGAAATTGCGCGAATTGTTCTGGGCGATAAGGCCTATCCACTTTATCCCGTCCGCTTTAAGGCGGCTTTTGAGCTTTCGCACTATCGCGGACCCTATGCCCAGCGCGCGGCGGTTTTCAAGGACGGTAATATCCTGGATATAAGCGTCGCTGGCGTTATCGCTTATCGCGCGGCCCATACCTATCACCCGGCCCTGGTCCAGCGCCAGCAGGAAGCAATGGCTGTTCTTGACTATATTCGCGGCCAGCTCCGGCGTATCGCCCTTCCGCCACCAGCCCTGTTTTTCGTAAAGTGCTATAATCTGGTCGAGGGTTTTTCCGCCGGCCTTTTTGATAAATCGGTAGGTGGGCATAACGCTTTTATACTATCTAATAACCGGGGGAGAGGTCAAACGGAAGGAGAAAGGTTTTAAGGGTTTTAGGTTCTAAGGGTTTAAGGTGAAAATATGATAATTGAAGAAAAAAACGGTTTAAAGCTGCTTAAATTCGAAAATCTGGCCGGGTGCGCGGGACTCAAAGTGGCGGTCTCAACGCGCGCGGGCGGGGTTAGCCCCGTTAGAGACACCGGGGGCTTCGCGCCAAAAACTGACGGCATTAAACCGTCGGCTGAAACCCCTGACCTGCACCTCCAACAGGAGCCGGGGGCTTTCTCTAACGGGGTTAGCCCGGCTCCCTGCGCCGGTTTAAACCTGGGTTTCGGCGCCGACGACACGCCTGAAAATGCGTTATCCAACCTCAAGCTTTTATGCGCGGCCGTTGACGCGCCGTTTGAGCGCACGGTCCGCATGCGCCAGGCGCACACGGCCAACGTGAAAGTGATAGGTCCCGATTTTAATTTCGCGGCTCCCGCCGCCTCCGCCGGTGAGAATCTGGACGCGCTTATAACCGATCTGAAAAACGTGCCGCTGCTGGCCCTTTCGGCCGATTGCGCGCTTACCGTTTTTTATGACCCGGCGCGTTCCGTCCTTGCCGTCAGCCACAGCGGTTGGCGCGGGGCGCTGCTCAATATCTACGCGCAGGTGATCGCCGCGCTTAAGCTCCGCTATGGAACAAAGCCCGGGGAGATAATCGTGGGCGTTTCCCCTATGATCTCGGCGGAAAATTACCCGGTCAAGGAAGATTTTATCGGGAAACTGCGGGCTTTTTATCCGGAGGAAGTGTCGCGTAAATGCCTGCGGTTAAAAAACGGCAGGCATCATTTTAATCTGAAAGAACTGCTGAAATACCAGCTGGCCGCGCTCGGCGTAAAAAATTACGAGTTTATCCACATGTGCACTTATGCCGATAAGGACCTGTTCTATTCCCGGCGCCGCGACGGGGAAAACGCCGGCCGCTTCGGCTTAATCGCCTGGCTTGTTTGAAAGTGGATTTTAGAAGTAAGTGGTAAGTAGTTCTACAGCCGCACTTTACGAGGTAATATTCGGTGAACCCATGTCTCTTTCACGTATCTGCGTAGTTGCAGAGCTTGCTCTGCGTAAAAGGCAAAGCAAGCTTTGCCACTACAGAAGCAAAGTGCGGCTGTAGA
>JAHJSU010000267.1 GCA_018829985.1 Elusimicrobiota bacterium
ACTTACTGAGGCTTTTGACGCCCCGCTTAGCCTTTGGATTTCCACACGCTGGCCGGGGCCTGCTACCGGGTGCTCCGACGCTTGTCCGGACGGGACTTTCACCCGCAAGCGCAATGCAGTTTGTTCAGGACGCACCATACATCTTTAGTATAGCAGACAATCCTTGAAATTTCAACCCGCTAAACCGAGATTTCAAGGAGGCATTTCTCAAGCGCCAACCGCGAAGTCTTCCATAGGCGCGGCCTTAAACAGCCTGGCGCGGCAGCAGGGGGTCGGGGAGGCGCTCAACAAAAAGGGCTCCTGCCGCCTTTTTGCCTCCAGAAAAACATAAAGACTCCGGACTATCAGCTCTGCACGGTCGGCGGCATCAAACACATATTTGGCAGCTGACCATGCCGCCGCCGTACTGCCGGCAGTTTCTTTCCCCCAGTTCCAAGCAGGCGACACCACGCTGTCGCGGTGATGTTCTATAATATTCTCGACCGGACTAAAGGAGAACGCATAGCGTTTAAGTCTTTGATCTGGGCATCAACGTCTATAACATTTATCCGGGCGAAGGCCGGAATCCATCCGGATACCGGCCGGGCTTTCAAGTAACTCTTGCCGGAACAGTCAAAATCCGGTATAACGAATAGAGAGTCCTGTTTAGAGAGGTAATAATATGTATCGTTTAACGGAAAACGGGGAATTCATCGTAGAGAACTATAACTGGAAGACGTCTTTTTCAAACTTCTTTCCCGGTATTTCAGGCAAGTATGGAATTCCGATGTGGAGCTATTATGTCACACGGAACCAGTGCATGATCAGCGCGGGAGTGCGGGACAAGAATCATCAGCTCATGGAGTTCCGCTCCTTTAACAAGGCCCTTGACGCCGTAAGTTCGGACGGCTTCCGCACCTTCCTGAAGACGGGACAAGATATATACGAGCCGTTTCGCAAGACCGCTGACAGGTCCGTGAAACAGAAGCTGACCGTCTCCTCCGGAGAACTGGAACTGGTCGATGAGAACGGAAAACTCGGCATAGTTACGGAGGTCCTGTACTATCCCGTCGTCAACACGTCCTATCCGGCCCTGGTCCGGCGGCTGAAGGTGAGGAATACGAAGAAAAAGAAGCTCAGGCTGGAACTCCTGGACGGCCTGCCGAGGATACTGCCGTACGGCGCGGACCTGCACTGCGTGCAGACGATCGCGCGCCACGTGGAGGGCCTGATGGAGGCGGCTGACCCGGACGGCGTGCCGCTATTTCGGCTGAAACAGTCGCCCGCCGACGTAGAGAGAGTGGAGCGGGTGCAGGGCGGCAATTTTTATCTCAGCTTTTCCGGCGGAAAGGCGAAAGCGGCCCACGGGCGGTACTTCGTGGACCCGGACGTTATCTTCGGGGAATGCGAAGTTTACGAGTATCCCTGGAACTTCAAAAAACATTCGCTGAAGGACCTTCTCCGCATGGAGCAGGTGAGGCAGAACAGGACCCCTTCGGCCATGACGGGCGACAGTATCGAATTGAAGGCCGGGGAAGAGTACGTTCTCTACAGCCTGCTCGGGTATGCGGAGACGGACGCGAAGCTCAGGACCGTGCTGAAGGAGGCCGTGCAAAAGGGATTTCCGGCTAAGAAGCGGGACGAGAACCGCAGGCTCCTGGAGAGCATCAAAGGGAACTGTCTCACTTTAAGCGCCGACAGCAGGCTGGACAGGTATTGCGGGCAGACCTTTCTGGACAATGTGATCCGCGGAGGGATGCCGGCGGTCTTTCCGACGGTAGACGGCAAAACGGCGTTCTATCTCTATTCACGGCAGAACGGCGACCTGGAGAGGGACTACCATCATTTTATTCTGGAACCGACGTACTTTTCACAGGGGACGGGCCATTACAGGAGCGTGAACCAGAACAGGAGATGCGATACGTGGTTTTTCCCGGAGGTCGGGGACCGCAATATTGCCCTGTTCATGAACCTGATACAACTGGACGGGTATAATCCGCTTGAAGTCACGCAGATGACCTATACGGTAAAGGAAACGCGCAAGTGCGAAACTTGGCTGAAGAGACTGGCGAAAGACAGGAAGAAACTCGCGGCCCTGAAGGCGTGCGTGCTGGACCGGCCCTTTGCGCCGGGCGAGTTCGTAATGAAACTGGAAGAACTGGAAATAAAACCGGAGAAGGACTATGACACCCTGCTGGCCGGGCTGCTTTCTTTCTCCTATGAAAACGAGTGCGGCGCCATCCATGAAGGGTTTTGGACGGACCACTGGTTTTATAACCTGGACCTTATCGACAATTACCTGATGATCTACCCGGACCGTCTCAAGGAGCTGTTCCTGGACAATACGGGGTACTACTTTTATGATGATCCGGACGTTATCCGCCCCCGGTCGGAGAAATATGTCGAGGCGGCCGGCCGGGTCTGCCAGTACAAGGCGGTCTGCCGTGATCGGAAGAAGGCGGCGATGATCGCCTCCCGCAAACAGAATCCTAAGAGGGTGAGGACGCGGTACGGGAAGGGCGCTGTTTATTACACGAACCCCCTGGTGAAGCTGCTCTGTATCGTAGTGAACAGAATGGCGACGCTGGACCCCGGGAATATAGGCGTGGAGATGGAAGCGGATAAGCCGGGCTGGAACGATTCCATGAACGGGCTGCCGGGGATACTGGGCTCCTCGCTCTGCGAGGCCCTGGAACTGGAAAAGGCCCTGGCGTTCCTGTGCGGGAGCTGCGGCGCCTTGAAGAGCCACGAGGTGAAGCTGTACCGGGAACTGTATGAGTTTATGGCAAAGCTGGAGCATAGCCTGGACGGCAGGCTGGCGTCGAAGAGGAAGGACAGAAAGTTCCGTTTCTGGGACGAGAGCCACAATCTCAAGGAGGCCTACAGGGAGAAGACGAAATACGGGGTAGCGGGCGGGGAAATCCCGGTCAAGGCCGGCCGCATAGGCCGCTTTTGCGGCAAGGCGCTGGCCGTGCTGCGGGAGAGGTACCTGCCGGCAAACCGGAGAAAGATCTTCAGTAAAGAAGGCGTCCCCTACACCTATTACAGGAACGAGGCCGTCAGGTTTGATTATGTAAAGGGGAAAGACGGAAAGAGGAAATTGCACTCTTCGGGAAATCCCCTGGTGACGCCGAAACGATTCAGGTTCACGCCTCTCCCGCTTTTCCTGGAAGGACCGGTCCATATGCTCAAGGTCCATCCTGAAAAGAGAGAGGCTGTTTACAGGGCGGTCAGGAAGAGCCCGATGTTCGACCGGAAACTCAGGATGTATAAGGTATGCGAGTCCCTGGAGAAGGCCCCCTTTGAGATCGGCAGGGTCAAGGCGTGGGGCCCCGGCTGGATAGAGAATGAATCGGTCTACACGCACATGGAGTACAAGTATCTGCTGGAACTGCTCAGGAGCGGGCTGTACGACGAGTTTTACAGGGACATCGAAACGGGGCTCGCGCCGTACCTGGACCCGAAGGTCTATGCGCGCAGTCCCTTTGAAAACGTCTCCTTTGTGGTCAGCAGCGCCTTCCCCGACAAGAAGATGCACGGGAGAGGCCTGCAGCCGCGGCTGAGCGGCGTCACGGGAGAAATGATCAATATCTGGATCCTGATGGTGGCTGGGAAAAAACCGTTCATGACGGACGGGAACGGGGAGCTGTGCTTTAAACTGGAACCGGCCCTGCACGGCAGGTTGTTCAGTAAAAAGAAGAAGACCTTTATGGTGACGGATGCGCAGGGGAACGCGGGCGAGGCGGCCCTGCCGCCGGCCGGCTTCGCGTTCCGCCTGTTCGGCAGGACCCTCGTAACCTACCTTAACAGGAAAAGGAAAAACACCTACGGGAAAGACGGTGTAAAGGTTACGGCCTACAGACTTCATTATGCCGGCGGGGAGAGCGTGGAGATCCTGAAGCCGGTGGTCCCTTCACCGTACTCGCAGCAGATAAGGGAAGGCCGGATAGAATCGATCACCGCAATTCTGGATTAGCGGGGAGCCATTAAAAAAATCGCAACCACTCAGGTTCCCCCTTTTCATAAAGGGGGACTAAGGGGAATTTTCCAAATCTGACACGGCAAAGACCTTAAAAGATCTAAAACCGGCTTCAGGCAAAAAATTTTGAGGCGGAGATGATAAAAAAATTTTTATTTTCCACCTTAAGGACATCGTCTTTCAACACAACCTGCGCGAAAGGGATATTCCCCAGCGTTAAGGAATGCCTGTGATGATGGCTTGCCACGCCCTGCGAGGAGAGTTTGGCCTCGCACAGCAGCCAGGGGGCGTTGTTCTTGACTATAAGGAAATCCGTCTCAAGGCCGTCCCTGCTGCGCACAAAATGCAGCGCGTAACAGTCGTCCTGCGAATCGTTCCACAGGTCCAGGCGGGCCTTAAGTTCCGCCGCAACATAGTTCTCGAATTTAGCGCCCTCCTCGCCGGCAAGCGTCCAATCGTAAAAATACACCTTCTGTTCCTTTTTCACCAGGCTGCGTATTTTCGGAGAATATGGCGGCAACTTAAACAGAACGCAGGTTCTGCACAGATGGTCCATATAATTTTTGGCGGTAAGGAAATTGACCTCAAGGTCTTCGCGTATGGAATTTATGGAAAGCGGCGAGCCTATTTTTGAAGGCATAATAAGCAAAAGCCGCTTTACCGATTCAAGCTGCTGTATGCGGGTCAGGTCCCGCAGGTCCCGGTCCACCACTTGCTCAAGGTAAGTCTCGGTCCATTTTTTGTGGAATACTCCGCTGGCTTTTAAAAAAGGCTCCGGAAAGCCGCCGTATTTAAGCAGGCCGGCGAATTCAGCCCTGGGCGCGCCGGCGCGGGACGCCGCTCTTTCGATATGGCCGGCGGCGTCCGGTCCGGGAAGAATGCCGGCAAAAGACGCCCCGGAGGCCTCCGCCAGGGTGAGCGGATTCAGGTTGAACAGGAAGTACCGCCCCGAAAGGCTGTCGCCGGAACTGCGGAACATATCAAGCCGGGCGCTGCCGGTCACGATAAAATTCACTTTGTTCTCGTGGGCGTCAAAATAGTCTTTAAGGATGTTTTTCCAGCGCGGCATCTTATGTATCTCGTCAAAGCAGGCCCAGGCGCCGCGCCGCCCGGTCTTAAGCAGGTCCGCCGCTATAAGGTCCCCCCCGGCCCTGTAACGCGCGCGCAGCTCTTTATTGTCCCAGTTATAGTAAAGCCCGGAACCGGCGCGGGCAAGCTGCTGTTTTGCGATGGTGGTTTTACCGGCCTGGCGCGGGCCGGTTATAAAGCGCATCTGCCTGCCGAGCTTATCGGCGAAGGCTATATGGCTTAAATGCCTTTTGATGATCATATAAACATTTTTACATATACATGTAAATTAGTCAAGACTAATTCACATGCACGGGGAAATCAGCGACATTCTTGCTTTCTGCCTTTGGCGATTCCGGCCTGCCCCCCGCCTGTCAACTCCCCGCTATGTTGTACCCCATGGTGAAACCGTCGGGGAAGCGCGTTATTTTAGCGCTTATTATGCCGCAGGCGTCGCATCCGTATTCCTCGCGGATTGTGACCGCGCCGAGGTTTTTCATTATGATCCTTTCATTTTCAGGATCTTTCACTTCGGCGTCATATGGAAACTTAATGTCCTGGATTAAATTCACCGTCCCGGCCGGCGCCTTATCGTTTCCTATCTCGCTGCATTCAATAAATTTCAGATGCCCGATATTAAACCGCGGGTCATAATCCTTTACCACCATGTTTATCCCGCGCGTTTTATCAATGAGCTCCGTGCCCTTCGGAAAAATCGGGTCAAAGACCTCCCGGTCGTTTACCAGGCGGATTATGCCGAAATGCCGGGTAAAGCGTTCAAAAAGCTTAATATTCTTCCCGAAAGAGTAAATGCAGGCGCCCAGGGCCGAAGTCGCAAACGAATTATCCGGAATCTTGATTTTTGTATCAGGGAACAGCTTTGAAATCAGATGATTCACATACGGAAGTTTGGAGGAACCCCCCACCAGGTAAATATAATCCACGCAATCAATGCCGCCGGTCCTTGACTTTACCGCTTCCGACCGCATCAATTCGTCTGCCAGTTCCGCCGTGCGGTTTATTTCAGATTTTACGGCCTCAAAATACTCGGAACTTTCAAGCTTAACCAGCTTATCGTCTATTCCGATATTTTCAAAATCAAAAACGATGTTTTTCCGGAGGAATCCTCTTGAAAGCGACAGGCTCTCCTTCAGGACCCGGCTCTCCATCAACCCCTCAACCCTCTGTTTGTAAGTCAGCGTCCGCCTGTTTATCCCCGCTTTTGCGCAGGCCAGCGAAAATAATTTTTTGTCAAAGTTATTGCCGCCGAGATTATTCTGCCCGAGCGTCCCGCGCACGTAGTAACTGTTTTTTTCAATTCTCAGCAATGAGACGTCAAAAGTCCCGCCGCCGAAATCATATACCAGGATATTGAAGTCCTCTTTCGCCTTTCTGGATTTTTTCAGAAAATAATGCGAGAAATCAAATCCGGAGGCGGTCGGCTCATTTAACAGTCCCCGGACGTTCAAGCCGGCGGACCTCATGGCTTCCAGGGTTATATATCTCTGCTGGCTGGAGGCATTAGCCGGAACTGTCGTTATTATATCCCATTCAGCGTCTTCAACCGGCAGGAATTTTTCAATCTCCCCTTTTAAGTGCCTGAAAAAACCCGCGAGGATATCCCGGAGCAGGAACCTTTCAGCGTCCACTTCTATTTTCTTACCCTCGTAATAGTCGTAAAGATCCTGTTTTATGGAATGAATGACGAGCGCTTTTTTTTCAGGGAGGAGCTTTTCCGCTTCCAGGCCGAAATAGAACTCCTCTCCGAATTTCACGGCCAGAGACGGTATATAAGCCCGCTCCCCGAACATCAGTATATTGAACTTCCCGTCAAGTTCATATGCCACCACCGTATTGCTGGTGCCGAAATCTATACCCAAGTGGATCATAGCCCTCTCCCGGAATAAAAAGAATCATGCGAACTATCCCGATACTCCATGATACTTTATTTTTTTAGAAACGGGACGTTTCTCTTTTCCCTCCCTCTTTTTCGGCCCGCCTCCCGCCATTACATATCTTTCACCCTGAACTTCTTTCCCCTCGTTTTTTCCGACTTGCCGGCAAACTTCTTCTTGTCCCGCACTTTGGCTCGTTTACAGAAAAAGTGCGGGGCCCGCCCCGCTTCCCGAATTCCTGATTTTCAAGCCTATACTTGAAGCAGCGGCCCCTATGCCCGGTGGCAGCGGCTCAGCCGATCTCTCGATGAGGAATAAAACAGGCCAAACACCCCAGGGGTGCAATCCCGGGGTGCGATTGGCCTCCCCCCGCTGGTCCCAGCAGGAAATTACGCTTTGAGCAATCTACGGGCTTTGGAAAGGTCGCGGTCCTTGACCCACAGAACGCACCCGAATTTGCCTTGTGCCGCCAAAGCCGCGCTGCAATTCACGTTGATTCGCGCCGCTGCGAGCTTCTTGAGAGCATCCACCAAAACGCCCGTCTTGTCCTTGCCTGAGAGGTAGAAGCACTTTGACTTGCGCGGCCTGACGCCCATGGCTTTGAGAGCTGCCGAAAGTTTCGCGGGTTTCTTGGCCACCGCCGTGATGGCGCCGTTGCAACAACCGCAAGACCAGAGAGCTTCCAGATTCACATCTCTCTTCTTGAACGCCTCAGCATAGCGCAGCAGTTCGCCCGGCTTGTCAGGCGCCTTCCAGTCCAGGCATTCGACGACTTTTATCTTCATGTTTACCCTCCCGATTGAAGTTTTGCAAAATTATCCGCCGAAAATGTGGTGTTATTCCACTTTCATTCTACCTAATACCGGGCGGCTTGACAAGAAACCGGTCTACTAATTCTGCATGAAGACTTGAAACAACATCCCCCGGCATATTTCCCGTTATTTGAGCACGCCGCAGGC
>JAHJSU010000029.1 GCA_018829985.1 Elusimicrobiota bacterium
AGGGGCCTTGGACCCAGACAGACAAAGAAAATAGACCTACGCCGGAATAGGACTTAAGACCCATAAGCCGGAAATTGCCCCGGCAATTTCCGGAAAGGATAAAGGATGAAGAATGAGGGATGAAGGAACAACGCGCAAGAACACGGTCTTTTCCGTCCTTTAGCCTTTAGCCTTTGGCCTTTAGCCTTTTCTTGACGCCGGCCGGGGGACTGGCAAGCCCATGACTGGCCCGGGGCCCATGCTAAACCCGGAAGCCCCTGTTTTCTTTACCCCAATCCCTTAGTGGCGGACGTGTTCAAGATTGTGGATATATAAAAACCAATTGTTCTCAATCCTTTCAAATTTCTCCCAAAATCTATTTGGACCGATATCTTTTCTTTCAGCTATTTTGTTTTGTGGGTTATAAATTATGAGGTGGTCGGGATAGTAATCCCGCCGCTACAATTTTCAGGAATGTGGACTTTTTACGGGAGAATCAATTTTCGCCAAGGTGTCTTTTGCGGTTTTTTCCCTATAAGCTGATTGGCTCAGTTTAATGAGCCCGGCGTTATATACCGGGATATTGCCGCCCTCCGATTCACCTTTCGGTTCGGCGTTCTTCGAGGTTTTTGACGAGCGTTTCCAGGGCTTCGACCCGTTTTTCCAGCCGGGTCAGCCGGTCCGCTGGGGAGGGGGCCGCGGCGGCGGGTTCGGCCGGCCGGGGGACGACGGCCGCGGGCTCCGCCGGAGCCGCGGGAGCGCCGCCGGAGAAAAGATGCCGGTAGCGCGTTTCTTTTTGTCCGGTCTGCCGGGGAAGGCGGGCCGTTAAGGGGTCCGGGCTTCTCGCGCACAGTTCCAGCAAAACCCCTTCCACTTCAGCGGTGCTCCCAAACTCGCAAAGCCGGTCCGCGCGCCCCTTGATCTCGCCCGGGGTTTGCGGTCCCCGCAGCAGCAGCACCGTTATCAGCCCCACCAGCTTCGGGTCCGTGGCGTCCAGCAGCTTATAGATGTAATGCCGGAACTTCGGCGCGCGGTCGCCCGGCGTCTGCTGGCGCTCCACCAGCCCTTTTTCTATCAGCGTCGTTACGGCTTTGCCCAGCGTCCCCGCGTCCAGCGTCATCACCGGCTCCCGGCTGGTCTTCTGGTTGCAGGCGTTCAGCAGCGCGTTGAAGGTGAGCGGGTATTGTTCACGGGTCGTCAGCGATTTTTCCGCCAGCGAGCCGAGGACCCGCGCTTCGATGTCATTTAATTCTATCAGCATGGTTATATTCTAGCGGGGTCTGAAGTCATCTGTCAAACCCGGTAAAAAAATAACCGCCCGCCTAAGGCGGACGGTATCGTAATTTTAATTAAAACAACCGGGCGCCCGGCCCGCCCTGCACCCCGGCTCGGTTACAGAAAAAGTGCGGGGCCCGGTTACCGCGTCAGTTCCCTTTTTTCGCGTAGGCCAGGGCGGTCTTGATCCGCTCGGCCCTGTCCTGCGAGACGCCCATCTTGCCGTCCTTTATAAGGCCGACGGTCATCGCCATCCATACTTTAAAATCCCTGTTTACCGCTTCGCTTGTCCTGGTCATATTATCTCCCCTTTTAACCGCTCGACGCTTAAATCATACAAAGCGCGTGTGTAGGAAATATTAAATTATTGTAAAGCCCCGGTAACAGCAATGAAAAAGCCGCCCGCCTGGGGCGGACGGCTTTTCCTGCCGCTATAGCTTTATGCTTCAGCTGTTAATGGCAGCGGCCCTCGTACGTGTACACCTTCTCGGTCCGGGAAGACTGGCCCTGGTAATCGGCAAAGCTCTTCTCGGCCTGCAAGAAGCCGGCCTTTATGTCCTTGGTGGTAGTTTCGTAGAAGTAACGCACGTGCTGGCTGCCGGGCCTGGTGACCCACACGGTGTGGCAGACCGGGGGGTTCGGGCCGTGATACTGCGGGGGATTCGGGCCGTGCTTGTCTTCCAGGCCGGCGGCTTCCGCCAGGTCGCCCAAAGACTCGGAATCCATTTCCAGCTCAACGCTCTTGCCGGAGCGGCAGACTATTTCCTGCGCCTGGTAGGTGCAGTGCTCCCAAGCCGACTGCTCCTGGGTCCGGTCCACCTTCGTGGCTATGTCGCCCACAAGGTCGTAAGCCTGCTTAAGCTGGTCCGCCCTGATGACGAAATGGTCCCCTGTTTCAATGTTCTTGTCGAATTCCATTTCTATCCTGGTCGGCTTGCTGCCGGTCTTGACTTCCATCCTAACGTACTTCTTGCCGCCGGATTTACCCATCGTGACCTTTGTCTGGAACTGCCCCGGGTTCAGGATCACGGTCCCGGCCTGCCTGCAATCCGACGGATCCGCCTTCTGCGCGCAGACGGAGCGGTCTTCCGCTTCCTGCGCGAACGTCATCGTTTCGCGAACGTCGAACATGCCGTTGAACTTGATCTCGTCGCATCCGGTCAAAAACACCATCATCGCCGCAACGCCGGCTTGCGCCAGCACTTTTCGTTTCATTAATTTCCTCCGTCAGTGTTTTCGGGCGCAAAGCGCCGCCCTGTAATATAAGTAAACCAGAATATGCGCTCCGCCGTAAGCGGCTTAAGGCCCAGCCGGGCCTGAAAATACAGCCCAGGCCAAGTTAGGCCGTTCGGGCAGGCCCCGCAATGTAACCGGCTTTTTGCCGCCTTGATGGCCGGCTGTTATGGAATGGAAATATCGGGAACACGCCGGTCAGAAAAACCGCCCGGCTACTTTCTCGCTTCCTGCCACCTGTATCCCTGTCCCGGTACGGCTTCGATGCATGAGCCAAGGGCGCCCAGCTTGGTCCTGAGCCTGTGCATGGTGACCTTTATCGTATCCCGCGTGGCGATGGCATCGTCGCCCCAGACGGCGTCGGCTATGAAAGAGTAGGTTAGTATGCGGCCTTTTCTCCTGAGGAACATCACGAGCAGCGCGTATTCCTTAAGGTTAAGGTCGAGTTTTTTCGTTTTAAGCTCCACTATGCCGGTATCCAGGTTGACCGTCAGCGGTTCCTCCCCAAGCACTTTGTCCACCTGCCCGTTATGGCGGCACCTGCGCAAAAGGGATTCTATCCTGGCAAGCAGCTCCCCGGCCGAGAACGGCTTGACCACGTAATCGTCGGCGCCCGTCTTAAGGGCCTCTACCTTGTGCTTCTCGTCGCCCGCCGCTGTAAGCATTATTATCGGGATGCTCGAAGTGGCGGGGTTTTCCTTAAGCAGCCTGCAGAACTGCATGCCGGAAAGGCCCGGCAGGCCCAGGTCGGAAAGTATCAGGTCCGCCTTGTGGTTTTTAAGCCACTCGAGGGCGGCGTTGGCGTCGGAAAAGTGAACCGGATCGTAGTTGCCCGCGACCATCAGCTCCAGGATAAGCTTGGCCAGGTTTTCGTCATCCTCGACGGTCAATATCCGCGTTTTCAATAATACCATACCTGTTCAATTCCCATGAGGCCCGCCGTCGCGCGGACGGCCCCTATGACTGGGTGGAAGCGGACAATGAATACAGTCGCCTGCGGGCCATTTCCTCTATCCCGGCCCGGAGTTCGGAATGGACGTCCAGCAGCGCCTTGAAGTCTCCCAAGCCTATGCGGGCCGCTTCGCAGGGCTCGACCGCCACGACGGAAGCCGACCGGTTGGTCGGCACCAGGAAGCCTATCTCCCCGAAAATGTCGCCGGGCCCGAGCTGCGCCACTTCTTTCGACAGGACCAGCCAGCGCGACTGACGCACCGACAGCCTGCCCTTAAGCGCGACATAGACCTCGGTCCCGGTCTCCCCTTCCTTGAGAATGACGGCGCCGGGCTCATATACGCAGACCGTCAGGGAGTTCAGCGTCTTCTCAAGCTCTGAAGTAAGAATGCTGAATGTGCTGGAGAGTGTTTTCAGGTCCGCATGGACCGCTTTTCGTTCCGTCATCTTAGCCTCCTGTTTTCCGCCGGTTAAGAAGCAAGAAAGTGATTGAGTAAGTGAGCGGGAGAGTGATTAAGTAAGAGAGGGAGATACAAAAATCCGGATAATTCTTGCTTTCCGGCTTACTCACTTTCCTACTTTCTCGCTTTCTTACTCACTTACTTACTTTCCCGCTCAATCACTTTCCCCTAACAGCCTGAGTAGTTACATTTTATCAATAAGTTTGTCTAATTGCGCCATAACACCTCCCGCGGCGTCGTTCCGGGTATAATCCCGCGACCAAAGCCTGTAATACAATACTAGTAAAATAGCAAGCCGGTAAGCCAGTACTGCAATTTTCGGATTTACAGACCGGGCAGAGTAAGGTAAAATTACAGAATGACGACAAAATCTGAAACACACAAAGGCTCGACCACCAAGCAAAAAATAACAGCCGCCGCCATCCAGCTTGTGGCGAAACACGGCTTC
>JAHJSU010000268.1 GCA_018829985.1 Elusimicrobiota bacterium
GACCATCAACCGGCTACCAAAGGCGACATTGCCGCCGTAAAAGGCGACCTCGCTGCCGTAAAAACCGAATTAAAAGCCGGAATCGCCGCTGTAAAAGACGACTTGGATAATAAATTTAAAGACCTCTCCGGCGAAATTTTAAAATTCCATTTTAAAATGGACCGCATGGAAAACCGCCTGAACACGGAATTCTCGACAAAAACCGACCGCATTTTCAACCTGCTTGACTCCATAGCCGGAGATGTCAAAAGATACCAGCGGGAAGACGCGCTCCGCGGCGAGGCCGTAATGCAGCACACAGAAAAGCTCTCAAACCACGAAACCCGCATAACCCTCCTGGAAACGAAGAAGTAAATCCCTTTTCCCACTTTCAGAAACAACTTAAAAAACAGCCTGACACCGTATTTCACTCATCACAACAACTTTTGTGTAATTAGTCAATTAACTACGCTACGTCCCCTGGCCCCTGAACTTCTATAGCCGCCCCTGTTATCTTCTCCGGCGCTTTTCTCATCTTTTACTCTCTGCGATCTCTGCGCCTCTGCGGTGATACGCGGGTTTTATTCCGCCTAAATACGACTCAGGTACGACTTTGGGACACTATTAAAAAACTGCCCTTAAGGCCCTTTCACTTTTCCGCCAAATCTTATAGAATACCTGTATGGCGAAAAAGACTGACCATCAACCGGCCACCAAAGGCGACCTAGCCGCTGCAGTTACCGGCTTAAGAACCGAATTAAAAGCCGGCCTGAAACAACTGGACCAGAAGGTCAACACACTGGGGATTGAATTGGCCAAAACACAGTTAAGCGTGGGCCAACTGGGAACCGATATGATGACGGAACTTCGAAGTTTTAAAAGCGAACTTCTCGCCGCCTTTGAGCAATCGGTTTTCAAAGGCCGGATGTACGAGCAAAAAGCCGTCACCCACGGCGATATCCTAAATGGCCACGAAGACAAGCTCTTAAACCACGAAAACCGCATAACCCTCCTTGAAACAAAAAAGTAAAAGAAATAGGGAAATAGGGGACAGCGACCTATTTTCTGGTTTCTGAATTCCGCGGCCTGAAATTCGCCGCAAGCTGTTCAGCTTTATTTGTAACCGCCCCGGTCCTGTTTTCAGCATATCATACGCCCCCGATATTCCTTAATGAACCATTGGTATTCTCGATAAAAACCGGCTATTGACTTCCGATATTTTCCGTTGTATACTTTGAATTATGACGATGAAAGAGAAAAAACGGATTGAAAACCTGCTGAAAGCGCGGCTAAAAGACAAAATTGCCATGAACAAAGCCTCTATGGGCATTGACGCCTTGCGCGAAAAATTCGGCCGCCGGTCCAAAGGGTTTGACTCATTACGGCTTCTCAGGCAGCTTCGCGCATCACGATGATCCATATTCTTGACGCTTCCGTGGTTCTTAAATGGTTTGCCGACGAACAAGGCAGCGCGCAAGCCCTTGAGTACAAAGACAGGCTTCTGTAGGGAAAGATTATCCTGGCTTCCCCCGACCTGATGCTTTACGAAGTGGCCAACGTGCTGCATCTTAAAAAAGAGTTTACCGAGGCCGCCGTAAAAGAAGCCCTGCGCTCCCTGCTGGATGTCGGAGTGGAGATTTTCACTCCGACGGAAGAAATCCTGGATAAAGCCGTTCATTATACTTTCCGCACCAATCACTCTTTTTACGACTGCCTGTATATCGCCCTTGCCGCCCATCTCGGCGCCCGCCTGCTTACCGCCGATGAAGCCCTGTACAAAAAAGCCCGCCTTTTCGTGCCCGCAATCCTGCTTTAAACCCTGGCTCTTTTTCCGCCGGCCGACGCGATAGGGGAAGTTGCTTAAACGCTTAAATGCACGGGCGGCGGCGCGTTCTAAAAGCAAGCAGGGCGCCAGGATCACTCCAGCGATTTTAATTCCGCAACCTGAAATTTGCCGCAAGCCGTTCAGCTTTATTTTTAACCGCCCCGGTTCTGTTTTCAGCATATCATACACCCCAGTTGCGAATTTCACGAATCTTAATCACGAATGCCGCGAATAAAACCGAACATCCCATTCGCGTTATTCGCTCCTAATTCGTCTTATTCGTAATCGCGAATTTCACAAATCTTGATAACGAATGCTGCGAATACTTCAATCCCGAATTTCACGAATGTTTTGATTGACTTTCTTTTATACTGCTGGTATACTCAAAGTATATGAACCGCCTGAAATACTACTCCTTTGAAGTGGTGATTGAAAAAGAGGAAAAAGACAAAGGCTATTACGCTTACTCCCCCAATTTGCCGGGATGCTTTTCCAACGGCGGGACCATTGAGGAAGCCAGGAAAAATATCCGCGAAGCGTTGGAATCGCACCTGGAATCCCTCGCGGCAGGGGCTTGCTGAAAAAAATCCTCTCCGACGCGGGATTTACCGCGGAAGACTTTAACAAACTGAGATAATTCTTTATAAACATATGGCCAGATTGCTGAATCCCGCAAAATCCGACAGGCCCTTCCGCTAGAGGCGGACCCCCGCCAATACAACACGGCGGGCGCAGCGCCGGGCTGTTTGGCGGGCAAAAAAACTCCTTAAGCTGCTGGCCGGGATACGCCGCTCAAAAGGCCCGGTTTTCAACTCCGCTAAAAGTTTCCGGCGGCACCTTATGCCGGCAGCCATGACGACATCAAAAAAGCCCTGAAAAACCTTGTTTCATATAACCCGTCAGCCGGTTACGAGCCAGACTTCTATCTCGCCGACGCCTTTAAGTCCCTTGGCGCCGATCTTCTCGCAGCGGAATTCTTTTTCCACAAGCCCGCGGCCGCTATCCGACAGGGCTATGCTGTCCGGCAGGGCCAGTTTCTGCAGGCGCGAAGCGATGTTCACGGCGTCGCCTATGGCGGTGTACTCCAGGCGGCCCGGAAAGCCTATATTGCCTATAACCACGCGGCCCGCGTCTATGCCTATCCTCAGCGGCATGGCCCGGCCCCAGCCGGAATTGGAGCATGCGCGCCACGCCCGTATCATGTCCCGCGCCGCCCGGACGGCCTGAAGCGCGGGAGCGCCCGCGTCGCCGGCGGCCCGCCCGGGCTCCGCCTGCGGGAACACGCCCATCACCGCGTCGCCGAGGAATTTGTCCACATAGCCGCCGTGCCTGTGGATGCACTCCGCCATCAGCTTGAAATACGGGGTCAGGAGTTCGCTTACCCCGCGCGGCTTATGCGCGTGGCAGAATTGGGTGAAGCCCTGGATATCCACAAAAAGGATAGCGGCTGTTTTTTCCGCGACCTCCAGTTGCGGCGGCTTTCCCGCCCTGGCTTGGGCGGCAAGCTTGCGGGCCACGTTGGAGCTGAAATACTGCCTCAGGTTATCCTCCATGCGGCCAAGGAAAATCTGCCTTTCCGCCCCTAATTGAAGAGAGATGATGCCGCTCAGCACGGAGGCCAGGTAAAGGTCGTCATCGGTGAAGGCCGTTTGGGCGCCACGGTTATCCATGTAAAGTACGCCCAGACGGCTTCCGCCGCCTGAAAGGGGCGTGAGCAAAGCGGAGGTTATGTTCTGCAGATTCTGGCTGGAGGAGGGGTCGGCAAGGCGGGGCGCGAGAAAAAAAGGCTCTTCAACGGACAATTTTTCAAGGAGCTTTGAGCTGAATTTGAAATCAAATATCCGTCCCTGGTTTCTGCGCCAGGCAAGCCGCGCGGCGGGCGCCTCGCCCCGCCGGTCAAGCAGGATGGCGGAAACCTCGGCCGCCGGAATTTTCTCCGCGGCAAAGGCCAGCGCCCGGGTAAGGCATTCCTCAATGTTTTCAAACTTGTTTAATTCCTGTAAAAGCTCATGTAATTGTTTATAGCCGGCGACTGTTTTAAAGTCTTTCGGTTTCATTGTCGAGCGCTTGCCGGCCTGGGCAAGCTGTAAAGCTTCGTCTATATCCACGCAAAAGTTTCTGGCTTCTTCCACCTTAAAACCCCAGGGGCCGAGCGAGATGGCGTCCCCGGGAAAGAGTTCCTCCGGCTCTTTAACCGGCTGCCCGTTGCGTAAGGTGCCGCTAATACTCGGTTTTTTTAAGCCGCTCTCCGGGATAGAGTCAACGCTGCCGTCCGCGATAAAATACCGCCCGGCATCTTCCGTAATACGACAGTGCCGGCGGCTGGTAGTATTTCTCAGTTCTTTGGAATCCGGCAGGACAAGCTGGCAGTCCAGGGCCCGTCCAATGACAAAAGGGAACTCGCGCATAAGCGCGGTCCTCTGGCCTGTCATAACGCCTTTAAGCAGCCATTGCGGAGGCTGCGGATTCCATTGAAAACAATGCGGCGGTTCAATTGCAAGTTGGATCATATATGCTCCATTTTTTACCCAACCCGATTGGAATATTAAGTAGTATACCGCCTATAGATTGTATTGTCAATATCATTTATAAATTATTGTCAGGGCGGTTATGTTTGGATAGACTTACTTTTATGAAAAGCGACATCAAAATTGAGATCGGCATGCGCATACGCCAACTTAGGCGGAAGAAAGGCTTGACTATAGAGGAGACGGCGCACCTGGCCGGGGTCCACCCCAATTATCTGGGCGAGGCCGAGCGCGGAAAGAAGAATTTTTCAGTTGCCACGCTTGAAAAAATCGCAAAGGCGCTGGAAGCGCCGGTTTCGGAATTGTTTTCAGGCAGAATCGCAAATTTCGCCGCAAAATCCGGGCCGGGCGGCCGGCTCGCCTCTCTGTGCAAGGACGCCTCTCCGGAAGAGCAGGATTTCATCATTAAAACCGCAAAATTCATCCTCCGCAATAAAAGATAAAAGCGTTTTGGAACAAAAACCGGTTAGTTTATGCTGGAATTTTCAGGTTTTCATGGAGGAATTCCGGGGCGAGGTCCGCGCCGTTTTCCCAGACGATGGTTTCAAGAAAGGGGTCAACTTTGAAGGATTGAAATTCTTTTGTATCTTTGAGCGGGCCGAACACTTCGCCCTCCAGTTCCTTCGCCAAATCTATTTCACCTTCTATTCCATCATTAAAACGCAGCCAAATTACATAGTCATGTAAATACCTGGCTTCTTTAACATGTAAAATCATATTTTTCACTCCAGCGGTTTTATGGGGAAGAGCGCTTTTTTCTGTTCAACCAGTTCCCATTCCCGCATGAGTTCCTCTTTGTGTAACTCGCGCCATTCCTGGACCAGATTGAGAGCGCGTTTTAACATAAAGCCATTGATTTTGCCATTTTCAATCTCAACGGTTATCTCGTCATCCCCGTATTTGGCATGAAAATGCGGCGGTCGATGCTCCCGCCAAAGCATATAAACCACAATTCCAAAAAATCTGCTTATAACGGGCATTATATTTCCCTTGAATAATCGTTGCCGAATTCTTACCTCTAAAGATATAATACAAAAAAAGTAACTACTCAGGTTGTTTAGGCTGTAGGCTATTGGTTTTCAAGAGGGACAGCGCCCTATTTCCCCTCCCCATTTCCCCACCTGTTTCACCGGGCGCAACGGAAGGGGAAACTGGTGCCGCGCTTGGTGGCCGGAAACACTATGTTATTGGAGAAGTTCACGACCCGCGCGATATTAACGCCAAGTGTTTCAGCTGACCAGTAGACTTTATCGCAGGTATCGGCGCGTTCCCCGCCGGTGCATTCAGCCTGGCGCATATCTTTAAGCTCATTTACAGTCGGCAGTCCGCCCTTTCCTTTACAGTACTTACGCGCGTCATACCAGTTACACGCTGTTACCCGCGTCATGTCCTCCTTCAGCCTGCCGCTTTTTATCCTGGACGTTGAATCCGGCGGCTCGGCGTCAACGGTCATCTCCTTTTCATCGGCGCGGGCCGCAAGAGCTCTTGAGGCGATAGCCGCTTTTCTCAGTTCCGCTTTAGCCTTGGCCGCCTGCGCCAGATTGTCCATAACTTCCTCAATGACGGTGGTTTGTTTTATCAGCGCTTTCACGAACTTCAACATATCCTGTTCCGCGGCCGTCGCCGTCGGCTCCGGCGGATTTATTATCCGCAAGCCGATTTCCGGGAAGAGTTCAGCGGCGTGAAACCAGGTTCCGTTGTGGTTCTGGCTGAACAGCTCTATCATCATACGGTGCGGCGGCGAGGGAGACCGCCAGATATTAACCAATTCCTTCAGGTTGCCGGGGCGACTGAATTTACCGAAATGCGCGGGGTTGATCTTCTGCAGCGTCGGTTTGTTCATGTCCAGGGCCAGCAATTTGCCGACCGCGATAATTCCCCCTTTCCGGTCCGCCCCCTTCAACTTCCTGACGGCCTGGAGCGCGGGCGCGGCGGAAACACCCTGCGTGATAATGTTCACTTCCGCGCCGGCGTCAGCGGCTTTTATGACGGCCTTCGTCAGTTCCAGGGCCATTTCTTCTTCGCTGGCCGTTTCAAAGCCCTTGTGCGTCCAGGTGACGGCGTTGGGGATATTCCCCAGAGATTCGGCCAGGGAGTTGTTCGCGCCGGCGGAAATGGTTTTGCGCAGGAAAGTCCTTTTGAACCAAACGAGCGCGCTTTTCAAAACAGGCGGTTTATCCGCAAGCGGCAGGGTTTCGCTTTCTAAAAGCGTCTGACTGCCGGACGCTTTGCCGCCGCTGTCCTTTTTATCAGGTTTATCGGCCGGGAAACCGGTTTGGGCGTCGTTGATTATAATGTTGACGACCCGGCCGCTTGCCGGCATATTTTGGGATTCCCAGCCGGCGGCAAGGGTGGTTATCTGGGCGGTCAGTATGCCGGGTTCCAGCGCGGCTTTGGATTTATGCGCCAGCCAGAATCCCAGAACCGCTATAATACAGGCTGTTATTCCACCGATGGAAAGTATCTGTCTCACAAATTCCTCCTGAACCCACCGGATTTTTCAACGCTGAATCCGGCGCGACCATCCGGGCGCCCCCTCCAAACAACCATCCCAGTGGGGCACCGCATTGCGGTTCCCCCTGCCTTTATGAAAAGGGAGAATCTGAGTGGTTACCACCCGGAAGCTATTGCCTTTACTCGTAAGTAGTATACCGCCTAACAGATTATACTGTCAATGCCGTTTATAAATCACTGTCAGGACTGTTATGTTTGGCTGGACTTGCTTTTATGAAAAGCGACATCAAACTTGGCCGTCTGAAAGCCATAGGCTCTGATACGGCGCCTACGCAGGTATTGAGATCGGCACGCGCATACTAAATAGGGACAGCGCCCTATTTATATAGCTCCAACTTAAAACTGCGGTTAAATACCGCGACATGATGCTGTCGGGGTCATGTTTTAGACTATTTGGAGCAAGACGTTGACAACCGATGGTAAAGAGGAGGCAATATGCAATGGACTTTAAAAGAATGCCGGGACGGGTTCCTGGCGCGAAAAACCACCGGGCTGACGGCCTATATCAGGCGGGCCTGCCTGTGGGCGGAATTTAAGGTCAGCCGGGGGCCCGGCTATGACGTGAATTACAAAGGCTTTACCATAGCCAGGATATACTTTGAGAATAAAGGCGCTACGGTAAAAGCGCTGGAGCTGGGGAGCGCTTTCCCGGAGATCTCGGACCTGGACCTGGTGGAGATAGCGCTAAGGGTCAGCAAACTGAGGGAAGCGACGGCGGCCGCGCTGAACTGACCCGAAAATTGCAGTTGATAGAGTAGGAAACAACAGTTGATAAAGTTGATTGGTTTTTCCACTGCGTTATCAACTTATCAACTCTATCAACTTCCCAACCCTAAAGTTGTAATGCGATTTTCGGGTTACAGGGATTCGGCCCTGCGCTTTATCTCCGCTATGAGGCCGGCGAATATTATTTTATGCAGGGGATAGAGCGAGTACCAGTAGATATTGCCGAAAAATCCTTTAGGCTCAAAATAAGCCGTCTGCCTTAAAGTGGAGGTTCCGGCGTTTTCAGGCAGGGTCTCGAACTGCAGCCAGCCTTTGCCGGGCAGTTTCATCTCGGCGCGCAGCAACAGCAGGCGGTTCTCGATGACCCGCTCGACGCGCCAGAAATCGAGAGCTTCTCCCTGGTGGATGATGTCCGGGTGGCGGCGGCCGTGGCGCATGCCCACGCCGCCGACGAACCTGTCCTGCCAGGCCTTAAGGTTCCACAGGAACTGGGCGTAAAACCAGCCGCGGTCCCCGCCTATGCCGGCGAACACCCTGAATATCTTTTCAGGCGGGGCGTTGACGGTCAGACAGCGGTCCTCGAAGATAAGGCCCTCGGTGTCAAAGAAGGAGCGGGGCTGGGCGTAAGCCGGCGTATAGGCGGCGGTCCAGACGGTTTCAACGGCCTGCTCGGAGATGCGCATCAGGGTGTACTGCACCGCGGTGCGGTAATCCAGCGGTTTGATCTCCGGGAATATTTTAAGCGCTTCATCCGAGGAACAGACGACGTCGTATGAAAGGCTCTCCAGCAGCGGTTTGGCGAACATCGCCGGCACCGGGGTTATCAGCCCTATAAACCAGGACGAGATCTCCGGCGACCAAAAAGGGCTCGTGAAGAAGCCGCGTTTAAGGCCGCGGGTCTCGGAATAGATGCGCAGGAGCTCCCGATAGGTATGAATGCCGGAGCCGCCTATTTCTATTATCTTGTTGTCCGAGGCGGGGGTGTCAAGCGCGCTTATAAGGTAGCTAAGCACGTCCCTTATCGCCACGGGCTGGCAGCGGGTATCCTTGAGATAGCGGAAACAAGGGATAAGGGGCAGGCGTTCCACCAGGTAACGGATTATCTCGAACGAAACGCCGCCCGCGCCCACGATTATGGCGGCGCGGAGTTCCGTAACATTGAGGCCCGGCGCGCGGAGTATTCCGCCCACCCTGTGGCGGGAAGTAAGATGCTTGGACAGGCGCGAAGCCTCCGAGCCGAGCCCGCCCAGGTAGATGATCTTTTTCAGCCCGGCAACCGCGGCGGCGGCCGCAAAATTTTTGGCCGAGGTCTCTTCCAGGGACTCGAAATTCGGCACATCGGCCATTGAATGGATCAGGTAATAAGCCGCGTCGGCGCCGGCCAGCGCCTCCCCGAGGCCCAGTCCGCAAAGGACGTCGCCTTTTATCACTTCCACTTTGCCGGACCAGGGCCGGCCCTGGAGGTGGTCCGGCTGGCGCACCAGGCAGCGCACCTTATAGCCTTTTTCAAGGAGCCGGGGCACAAGCCGCCCCCCTATGTACCCCGTGGCGCCGGTGACTAAAATGGTTTTCATATGTCGGAGAAAGGAAACATGTTTTGTAGGTAGTAGATGGTAGGCGTGTTTAGTAGGTAGTAGGTGGTAGATAGTAGGTAGGTTAATGAGATCCGTATTTCCTTCCCCACCTACCACCTACTACCTACCATCTACTCTCCTTACACCCCACCTACCACCTACTACCTACCACCTGCTTTCACACAGGTAATATGCGCCGTTCTTTGGCCCAGTCGCGCAGGTAATTTATAGCTTCCGCTTTTATGACCGAAAGCGGACGGGTAAGCTTGAGCTGTTCAAGTATGTGGCGGGCGGAGATCGGCTCGTTGGAGCCGGAGGCGCTGTATAAAGCTGAAATGACCGCCTGCTCTATCTCGGCGCCGCTGAACCCTTCGCAGCCGCGCGCCAGAAGGTCAAGGTCGAACCTTTCCGGGGCAAGGTTCCTCTTCAAAATGTGTATCCTGAAAATTTCCGCGCGCTCAAGGACCTGCGGCAGGTCCGTGAAAAAGATCTCGTCAAACCGGCCCTTCCTCAGGAGTTCCGGCGGAAGATTATTGATGTCGTTGGAGGTGGCGGCTATGAAGGCGCGGTCTTTGCGCTCCTGCATCCAGGTCAGCATGGAGCCCAGAACGCGTTTTGAGACGCCGCCGTCCATTTCGCCGGACGAGGAGGCGAATATTTTTTCTATCTCGTCTATCCACAGGCAGACCGGGGCCAGGCGCTCTATGGTCTTGAGCGCTTTTCTCAGATTTTCCTCGGTCTCCCCGATATATTTTGAATAAAGGCGGTTCAGATCAAGCCGGTAAAGCGGTATGCCCAGTTCCCCCGCTATCATTTTGGCGGCCAGGCTCTTTCCGCAGCCCTGCACTCCCAAAAGGAGCAGGCCCTTGGGCGGAGGCAGCGGAGAATCATCCGCGAAGAAGGCGGTTTTCCGCTCGCACACCCATTTTTTCAGATTGGAGAAACCGGCGATATTGGCCGGCTGCTCCGCCCCGAAATACTCGAGCACGCCTTCCCTGTCAAAAAGGCCTTTTTTGTATTTTTCCACTACGGTCAGGTCTTTTTTATCCAGCGTGCCGTCCTTCAGGATGGCGGTGTTTAAAACATTCCTTATCTGCTGGATGGAAAGCCCTTTCAGGGATTTTACCATGCGCCTCACGTCCTCGGGCTCAAGGGCGATGTTCAGCTTGAGCGAAGACCTCCTGAATTCCGCCACGGTCCTGTTTATTTCCGCCATTATCTCCTTTTCGTCCGGATAGCCGCCGGTTATGCGGGCGGCGCAGGGCTCTATATCGGGCGGCAGCGGCTGATCGGCGCCTATGATAACTATGGTGGTGCTGGTATTGTTTATCATGGCCAAGATATCCTTAAAAAGCCTGGCGACCACGGCGTCCTGGAGAAATTTATGAAAATCGGAGAAAATGAAAAGCGCCGGAGCTTTGTCCCCGACAAGGTCGTTGACGACCTTAAGCATATTCGCCGGCGAACCGGTCTTATAGAAAGAGTTCTCGTTTTTGCCTACCCGCAGCCCTTTGGTCAGGGACCAGCAGTAAACGCATAAGCCCATTCCCGCGGCCACCGAGAACAATTGCCTGGCGACAAAGTCCTCGTCTATGGTGTCCACGAGAACCAGCGAATATTTGGATTTTATCAGCAGGGAGATTTCAGATTCAAAATTCATAATATAGCAGGGAATAGCGTCTAGCGTATAGGGGTTAGCGCAGATAATAGAGAAAGTTGCCAACCCCCTATACGCTATACCCTAATCTCTATTCGCTGAAGTTTTGGTGCGCCCGGCAGGAATCGAACCTGCACTAGAAGCTTCGGAGGCTCCTGTGATATCCATTTCACCACGGGCGCATCTGTACCTCAACCGATAGCGCTCTTTATTATATCTATTATTCCGGTTTTAAACCGGTCGAGGTCGGCGGGCGCGGGACCGCCGCCCTGGGCAAAATCCTTACGGCCGCCGCCGGACCCGTTAAGAATCCCGGAAATCTTTTTAACCACCTCCGCCGCGCTGAAATCCCTGCCCTTAAATTCCGGAGAAACAGCCACTATATAAGAAAGCTTGCCTTTATTCTCCGAATACAGGAACAAAACGGCATCGGGATAGGATTTGCGCAAGCTGTCCGAAAAACTGCGCAGAGCCTGCATCTCAAAACCGGCGTTTCCCGCTGTGACCAGTTTGGCGCCGTTCGGCAGATCGATAACTTTAGCGCTCCCGGCGGAATCCGTCGCCTGAGGGGCCTGTTCACGCCGCGTTTTCAGCTCTTTTATATTATCCAGCAATTGCTCCACCCGGTTGGCCAGTTCGTCCGGAGACACCGAAAGGCGCTGCGAGACTTTCCCGGCTATTTCCGAAAGCGATTTCAGGTAATCGACGGCGGCCGGGCCGGCCACCCCCTCTATCCTGCGCACGCCCCTGGAAACGGAAGAATCCTTCAGGATCTTCACCAGCATAAGTTCGCCGAGGCGGTCTATATGGGTTCCGCCGCAGAGTTCCAGGCTGCAGCGGTTCAGCGCGTCGTCCCAGCCGCCCTTGTTTATAAGCACGAACCGGGCCGGGTCCTTGTATTTCTCCCCGAGAAGCGTGACGGCGCCGAACTTTTCGGCGTCCGCAAGCGCGCGTTCCATTTTGAAAACGGCGTAATCTTCCAGTATCGCCGCGGCCGCTATGGCCTCCACCTTCGCCAGCTCTTCCTTTGACGGGGCTTTAGCGATGGTATAGTCGAAGCGGAATTTTTCCGGCGTCACTATGGAGCCCGCCTGGCGGGTGCCGGCGCCGAAAATTTTCCTGAGCGCGGCGTTTATGACGTGCACGGCGGTGTGGTTGCAGGCGGTGCGGTAGCGCAGGCCCGACACCACGGCCTTTATCCTGTCCCCGGTCTTAAGCTTTTCCACGGCTTTCACATGATGAAAAAAGACCTTTTCCACCGGCTTCTGCGTGTCCAGCACCTCCGCCGCTATCGCGTCGCCGGCCATCAAAAGCCCCAAATCCCCGACCTGCCCGCCCGATTCGGCGTAGAAAGGAGTGCGGTCAAGCGCGGCCCAGCCCTCCGTTCCGGGCTCAAGCGCCGCCGCGATTTCGCCAGCCTTGTCCAGCAGGCCTATTATTTCGGCTTGGGCCTCGACGGTCTCGTAGCCGAGAAACACCGTGGCCGGGAATTTTTCTTCGGCTTTCTGGAAAATGAAGGCGTTCTGCTCTCCGGAATCCTTCCAGTTCGCCTTGGCCGTTTCCTGGGCGGACCTGCGGGCGCGGTTAAAGCCTTCCTCATCCAGCGGTATGTTCTTTTTGAGCGCCAGCTCCCTGGTAAGCTCCAGCGGAAAGCCGTAAGTTTCGTAAAGTTTGAAGGCCTCAGCGCCGGGTATGCCCCGGGGGTGTTTTCCAAACAGGTCGGCCAGGAACTTTTCTCCGTTCTCAAGCGTTTCTATAAAGCCCTGTTCCTCGAACTTAAGGGCGTCCTTTATCTGTTTCTCGGCCGATATGATTTCCGGATAGACGTCCCTGAATATCGTATGCACGGCGGGCGCCAGCCGGTGCAGGAAAAGATCTTTCGCGCCCATTATGCGGCCGTAGCGCGCGGCCCGGCGTATCAGGCGGCGCAGGACATAGCCGCGGCCCTCGTTGGAGGGGATTACGCCTTCGGCCAGCAGGAAGACGGAAGCGCGAAGATGCTCGCTGATTATGCGCAAAGCCGACACGGCCTCGGGCGAGGAGCCGTATCCGACCTTGAGCAGTTTCGAGGCGGTTTCAACTATCGGGTAGAAAAGCGTGGTATCGAAAGGCGTTTCTTTCCCCTCTACTATGAAGGCCAGGCGCTCAAGTCCCATGCCGGTGTCTATGTTCTTCTTGGGGAGCGGGTTGAAAACGCCGCCGGGCTGCTTGTCGAACTGGGTGAAGACGTGGTTCCATACCTCTATGTACCTGTCGCAGGAACAGCCGGCGCCCTTGCAGCCCGGGTGGGAGTATTTCTCGCCGCGGTCCCAGTAGATCTCCGAGCAGGGGCCCGACGGGCCGGTGTCGCCCATGGCCCAGAAATTGTCGCCGTCGCCCAGTTCCACGATATGTGAGCGCAGGTTTCCCGGAAGAACGCTTTCCCAGATCTTGCGGGCTTCTTCGTCCCTGGGGGCCACGCCTCCCCCGTAGATGGACGGATAAAATCTTTCAGCGGGCAGGCCCATTTCCTTGATCAGAAAATCCCAGCCCCACTTTATGGATTCGGCCTTGAAATAATCGCCGAAAGAGAAATTGCCCAGCATCTCGAAAAAAGTCAGGTGGCGGATGGTGCGCCCGACATTGTCTATATCGGTGGTGCGCAGCGATTTCTGGCAGGACGCGGCCCGCTTCATGCCGGTCTTGAGGCCTAAATAATACGGCTTAAACTGCACCATGCCGGCGGAGGTGAACAACAGCGTCGGGTCGCCCTCCGGGATAAGCGGGCTGGACCTGACCACGGTGTGGCCGTGTCCGGCAAAAAAATCAAGAAACCTTTTCCGTATTTCACAGCTTGTCATAGTAATTATGATACTGCTTAAGAAGTCCAGGAGTCAGAATCCAGAATTCAAAATATGAATTTATAAGATCTGTTTTCCTTGGCTCTCCTGTATTCTGACTACTGACTTCCGCCTACTTACAACAGTTACCTAATTATACTAAATTGCCGATTTCCGGCGAGGCCGGCGGCGTTTTTTGCCTATTTAAAGTATAATGGATTATCATGCTTTCCAGGAAATCGTTCACGCTTAAGCTCTGGGACAGGATCAACTCCCATTGCAGGAAGCGGCGCCTGTTCAAAGACAAAGACTCCATACTGCTGGCCGTTTCGGGCGGGCCGGATTCCGTGATGATGCTGGATTTTTTCGCCAAGCTCGCCAAAAAACGCCGCCTGGACCTGGCCGTGGCCCATTTAAACCATAAAATACGCGGCGCAAATTCCGACAGGGACGAGGCTTTCGTCAAAAAGCTGGGCGCCGTTTACGGCCTCCAAACCGTCACCGGGACGGCCGACGTGCCGGCCCTGGCCCGGAGGCTTAAAATAAGCCTCGAGCACGCGGCCCGCCGGAGCCGCTACGGGTTTCTGGTAAAACTGGCCTTGAAGAAAAAATATTCCCTGGTGGCCACCGCGCACCACGCCGACGACCACACGGAGACGGTGCTGCTGAACCTGATAAGGGGCACCGAGCCGAAAGGATTTCTGGGCATACCGGTCAAAAGGCCGCTCTATATAAAAGGCGCGAGGAAAGTGTTCGTCATCCGGCCGCTGCTCGCCGTCACCAAAAAAGAAATAATGGCGTACCTGAAATTAAACAGGCTCCCCCACCGCAGGGATGAATCCAACGAGGACGAAAAGCACACCCGCAACTGGCTCAGGAAGACGCTGCTGCCGCTTATAGAGAAAAAACAGCCGCGGTTCAGGGCGCATATGCTGGAGTTGTCCGCTAAACTGGGCAGGGTGTTGCAGCGAAAGGATGAAGGATGAGGGATGAAGGCTTAAGGATAGAGACATCTCTTTTGCCGCCGTTGCATCTTTTCCTTCATCCTTCAGCCTTTATCCTTTAGCCTTCGGGTTGGCCGGTCTATTTTATAGAATATTCTTATGACCGAACCGGCTTTTTTAAAACTCGCGGCGGCGCGCAGGAGCATCCGCAAATATAAGCCTTTGCCCGTGGAAAGGGAAAGGCTCCAATATTGCCTTGAGGCCGCGCGGCTGGCGCCTTCGGCCTGCAACGCCCAGCCTTATAAATTCATCGTAGTGGACGAGCCGGAGGCTAAAGAAAAGCTGGCCAAAGCCGCTTTTTCAGGCATCTATGCCCCGTGCAGTTTCGCGGCGGCGGCGGGGGCGCTGGTGGTAGTGGTTTCGCAGACCGGCAAAATGAGCGCCTGGCTGGGCAACCAGGTGCGGGATACCAATTTCCGGCTGGTCGACATCGGCATCGCCGCCGAACATTTCGTCCTGGCCGCGGAAGAACAGGGCCTGGGCACTTGCTGGCTGGGCTGGTTCAACGCCAGGGCGGCGGCCCGGGCGCTTAATATCCCGCGGGCTTTGAGGCCCGAGATAATGCTGAGCGTGGGCTGGCCGGACGAGGCCCCGCCCGCGCGCAAACGGAAATCCATGGAGGAATTAGCCTCTTTCAATAAATACTAGCGTTTGTCGCGTTATAGCGTTTATTGCGTTATAGAGTTGAGTAGTGCCTTTAACGCTGAAATTCTACGACATTACAACTCTATAAAGCATCTTATGAAAAAAATATTCCCGGCTTTTGCGCTCTGGTGTTCTTTTGTTTTTGTGGCCGCCTCCCCCGCCGCGGCGGGGGAGGACGATGACTGCTCTAAATCAGCGGACGCCTGCAAGCCGTCCGCCAAAACCGTCTCGCCTTTTATGACCGAGGTTAAAAAGGCGGAGGAAGCTCTGGAAACAAAACAGGGAAGGCCCCGGCAGGCGGAGCTTAAGCCGGCGGCGGTGGAAGCAGCTTCGGCGCCGGCGGCCGGCGCCCCCCCCGCGGCGGGCGGGGAGAAAAAAGACGCGCTTTCAAAACCCGCGTGGCTTCTGGCCATGTTCGCCCTGCTGGCCGGATTGTATTATTTTCTCAAGGAAGGAAAGAGGCGGGGTAAAAGATCTTGACGCTTAAGTCCGACAGCTTTAACCTGGCGTCAAACGCCATACATCTCATGCAGGGCGCCGCCCTGCTGGCGCTCGGCCTGACGGAGGCGTACACCCCGGACAATCCGCTGCATAAGAAAATAAACCTGGCCGCTCCTTTGGTCTTTGTCCTGAGCGCGGCGGGCGCCGCCGCCGCTATGCTTTATTTTCTGGGCGGCTGGAGCGTTAAAAGCGCGCTTTTCGCCTTAAATATAAAGAAAGGCTTTTATATCTTCGTGGCCTTAGCCTGCTATTACGCCTCGGCGGGGCTCAGCCGGTTCATGTACCTGGTCTCGGATGAAAAAAGCAGGGGCTGGCATTATGTATCGCTTATATTCCTGACGGCTATAGCCGCGCTCTATTTCACGATGGGCGCTAAAGTGAACGAGGAGGCCGCTGATGCCGTAGGCGCGGCTCACTCCGCCATAGGCGCCACGCTGCTCGCGGCCGTGCTGGCCAGGTTCCTGCACGGCTTTTTAAAGCGGAAAGCCCTCCATGTCGCGTGGGCCGCGTTTCTTCTGCTGGCCTCTTTCCAGCTGCTGACTTACAGGGAAACCAGGAGCGCTTTTGAATACAGGATTGTCACGATAGAGGCGGGCCCGGAAACAAAACCGTCCCCGGTCAATCCCATGCATTTATCGCCTAAACCGTTCGGAAGCATCCAGCTGAATATTTCCGGCCCCCGGCCGGCCGCGCCGAAAGCCGCAAAAAAAGATGCCAAGAGCCATAATAAAAAACGCGCTGGTAATTGACCCGGCGCAAAAAATAGAACAAAAACTCGATATCGTCGTTGAAGACGGCAGAATAAAGTCCCTGGCTTCGGGCATAAAGCCCGCGGCCTATGGCAGTCCCGAGGTCTACGACGCTTCCGGGCTCTGGCTTATGCCCGGCGTAATAGATATGCATGTCCACGCGCGCGAACCCGGCATGGAGCGGGCTGAAGACCTGCGCAGCGCGGCCCGGGCAGCGGCCTCGGGCGGGGTCACTTCGATACTCGTCATGCCGAACACTTCGCCCGCCATAGATAACCCGGCGCTCCTTAAAAAGCTTCAGAGGACGGCCGCCGGCGCCGCCGTCAATGTTTATTTTTCAGCCGCCGTAACCAGGGGCAGGCGGGGCCTTGCGCTAACCGATCTTAAAGCGCTTAAAAAAGCCGGGGCCATGGCTTTTACCGACGACGGCTCCTGCGTGGCGGACCTGGACCTGCTTTGGAACGCTTTAAAGGCGGCGGCGCGGCTTAAAGTCCCGGTGCTGGAACATTCGGAAGCGCTTAATCTCACGGGGGACGGCGTCATGCATGACTGCCCGCGCGCGCGCGCCCTGGGCCTGGCGGGCATCAGGCGGGAAGCCGAGGTTTTTATGGTGTTAAGGGATATCCTGCTGTGCGCTTGCGCCGGCGGGCCGCTTCATCTGCAGCATTTGAGCTGCCTTGAAAGCGTCTCCGCGTTAAAAACCGCCAGGAAAGCCGGTATTGCCGTGACGGCCGAGACCTGCCCGCACTATTTCACCCTTACCTGCGACGATATTTCCGGCGGGAGCGCCGATTTCAAAATGAAGCCGCCTTTAAGGGAACCCGGGGACCGGGCCGCCGTCCGCAAAGGCCTGGCCGACGGGACCATAGACGTTATCGCCTCGGACCACGCGCCCCACCCCGCGGACGGCAAAGCCGCCGGTTTTTTAAAAGCGCCTTTTGGCGTCATCGGTCTGGAGACGCTGCTTTCCCTTACGCTGACCGAACTGGTGCACAAGGGCGTCATCTCAAAGGCCGGGATGGTCCGGCTTTTAAGTTCGAACCCCGCCCGCATTTTAAACCTTAAAAACAAGGGCGCGCTTAAAGCCGGCATGGACGCCGATATAACGCTTATAGACCCGTTTACCGAATACCGCGTGCCCCCCCGTTTTTATTCCAAATCCTCAAACTCCCCCTTTATCGGCAGAAAGCTCAAAGGCCGCGCGGCCGCCGCCATGGCGGGCGGCCGGTTCGTGTTCAAAGAAGGACGGGCGCTCTAACCCGGAAAATTCAGTTGAAGCTGAATTTTTTGGATTGATATTATGTAGAATTTAAGTAACTGCTCAGGTCTGTCGTCGTAGTGGCAGAGTTTACTCTGCCCAAAAAGGCAAAGCAAGCTTTGCCACTACAAAAAATACGTGAAAAATACGGAGAACCTGAGTAGTTACGAATTTAAGTAACTGCTCAGCAGCAATACATAGAACGCAGATGACGCAGATGAATGTGATAAACGCAGATACTTCAAAAGAAAAAATCATGGCTAATTATAAAAATCAGCGTTATCAGCGTTCCAGATGTTATTAGCTGAGTAGTTACGAATTTAACAAAAGTAAGGCATTCTTTATGAGTTTCTTATATAAAAAACTTTTGCGGGAAATATTATTCGAATTCGATCCCGAAACGGTCCATAACGCCATGCTCAAGAGCGTCGGGTCCTTGCAGAACATCTCGGCCGCGAACCGCGTCATAGAGTTTCTCTCCAGGGCCAAAGATTTCCCGCTAACGGTCGCCGGCATCGCTTTTAAAAATCCGATAGGCCTGGCCGCCGGTTTCGACAAGAATTGCGAGGCGCCGCGCATCCTCGCGAAACTCGGTTTCGGCTTCCTTGAACTGGGCACCATAACTTTAAGGCCGCAGAGCGGCAATCCCAGGCCGCGGCTGTTCAGGGCGCGCGAACACAAAGGTATAATAAACCGCATGGGGTTCAATAACGCGGGCGCTTATGAGGCCGCGCGGAAGCTTGAGCGGCTGCTGCCGGCCGGCGTGCCGGTGGGCCTGAATATAGGCAAGAACGCGGACTGCCCGCTGGATGACGCGCCCAAAAATTATCTTGAAGCGCTTAAGCTACTTTACCCCTTCGGCGATTATTTCACGCTGAACATCAGTTCCCCCAACACGCTGCAGTTGCGCGAGCTTCACCGGAAAGAGCGCCTTGCGCGGCTTATCGAACCCGCGCTTGATTTTATAAACGGGTCCGCGGCGAAAAAGCCGCTGTTCATAAAGATCGCGCCGGACCTGGGCGACGCGGAGCTCACGGAGGTGGCGGAGACGGCGCTTAAGCATAACTTAGGCCTGATAGCCACGAACACCACCGTCAAAAGGGACCATCTGCCGGAGCTGTGGCGTTCATGCGAGGGCGGACTGAGCGGCCTGCCCTTAAGGGACCTTTCGAACGAGACGCTTAAAAAAGTGACCGGCCTTACGGCGGGCCGCGTGCCGGTGATAGGCGTGGGCGGAATTTTTGACGGACCCTCCGCCGTGGAAAAATTCAGGCTGGGCGCCGGCCTTGTGCAGGTCTATTCGGGGCTCATTTATGAAGGCCCGCTTATGGTAAAAGCTATTTTAAAATACATGGAAAAAACCGGTTTTTCACCGGCTAAAGAAAGGGTCTAGGGTAGAGGGTTTAGGGTATAGGGTAAGGAGTTCCTTATTCTCTACCCTCTGCCCTCTGCCCTCTACCCTCTACCCTACAGTATGCCCAAGACCCGGCTGATGATAGCGCTGGACGCCCCGGACCTGAAAACGGCCCGGGCCCTGCTTGAAAAGCTCAAAGGCCTGCCTGTTTTTTATAAAGTGGGCTCAAGCCTCTTCACGCTCGAAGGTCCGGCGGCCGTCGACCTGGCGCATGAATACGGCGGCAAGGTGTTCCTGGACCTGAAACTTCACGATATCCCCAATACCGTTAAGAACGCCGTCGAGAACGCCGCGAAGCTGGGCGTTTATTCCATCTCTTTGCACCTCTCCGGCGGCGCGGAGATGGTCCGGGCGGCGGCGGGGATTAAAAAAAGGCCCGAGCTCTGGGGCATAACGGTGCTTACCAGTTTTGACGCGGGAAGTTTCGCCCGCGTCGGTTTTAAGGGGAGCATTAATGAGACGATCTTTAACCTGGCGGACCTCGGCGTCAAAAGCGGTATCGACGGCATAGTCTGCTCGCCCCGCGAGGCAGCCGCCGTCAGGAAGCGGTTCGGCCCGGGAATAAAAGTGATAACGCCGGGCATCAGGCTTGGCCAAGCGTGCGACGACCAGAAGCGCGCCATGACCCCCAAAGAAGCCGCCCGCGCCGGCGCTGATTTCATAGTCGTCGGCAGGCCCGTGCTTACGGCCCGGGACCCGGCCCGGACAGCGGCGGCTATACTTAAGGAAATAGAATGACCGCTTACGAAAAAGAACTTCATGCTTACCTGAAAAAATGCGGAGCTTTTCTTGAAGGGCATTTTCTGCTTTCTTCGGGGCTGCACAGCCCGAATTATGTGCAGTGCGCGCTGGCGCTTAAAAACCCCGCCCGGGCCGCCGCCATGGGCGCGGAACTTAAAAAACGCTGGAAAGGCCCCAAACCGGACCTTATAATTTCCCCGGCGCTGGGCGGGCTCATCATCGGCCATGAGGCGGCCGGGGCTTTCGGCGTGGATTTCATGTTCACCGAGCGGGATAACAACGCCATGGCGCTCCGGCGCGGGTTCAGGGTTGAGGAAGGCTCAAAAATAATAATAGTGGAAGACGTCTTCACCACCGGCAAATCCACCATGGAGGTGTTCGAAACGGCGAAAAGAGCCCGCGCCGAGGTGCTGGGCGCGCTCGCCGTAGTGAACCGCATGGGCGGCAAAGTTTTTTATTTCCCCTCGGAGAGCCTTTTAAAACTTGATCTTACGGCCTACAGCTCCGC
>JAHJSU010000030.1 GCA_018829985.1 Elusimicrobiota bacterium
AAACCGACTGGACAAAGCTTAAGGCGGACGGGGGCGCGAAATATGCCAGGGTGATAGACCTTGACCTCTCGGCCGTCGAGCCGATGGCCGCCTGCCCGCACAGCCCCGGCATAATCAAGAAGATCTCGGAGCTGGAAGGCATGCCGGTGGACCAGGTCTGCATAGGCTCCTGCACCAATTCTTCCTACAGGGACATGATGACGGTGTCCGGGATAATGAAAGGCCGCAAGGTGAACCCGGGCGTGAGCCTGGGCATAGCGCCGGGCTCGCGCCAGGTGCTGCAGATGATGGCCCGCAAGGACGCGCTGACAAACCTCCTGGACGCGGGCGCCCGGATACTTGAGAGCGCCTGCGGCTTCTGCATAGGCAACCACTTCTCCCCCAAGAGCGGCGGAACGTCCATACGCACCTCCAACCGCAACTTCGAGGCCCGCAGCGGCACAGCCGACGCGCAGGTGTACCTGACAAGCCCCGAAACGGCGGCGGTGGCCGCCGTCACGGGCAAATTCACCGACCCCAGGAAGGCCGGCATAGAATACCCCGCCGTAAAAGAACCCGCCTCTTTCCTGGTAGACGACTCCATGTTTATAAAGCCGTCCCCGGGGGGGCCGAAGACCGAGGCTTTCCGCGGCCCCAACATCGGCGAGCCGCCCAAGAACGAAAGAATGCCGGAAAAACTCAACGGCGCCGTGATGATAGTGGCGGGCGACAAGATAACCACCGACCATATCATGCCCGCCGGCGCGCGCTTGAAATACCGCTCCAACGTGCAGAAATACGCGCAGTACGTTTTTGAGAACGTGGACGGCGATTTCCCGAAGCGCTGCCTTGCAGGCAAGGCCGCCGGCGCGCATAATATAATCGTGGCCGGCGAATCCTACGGCCAGGGCTCCAGCCGCGAGCACGCGGCCATGTGCCCGATGTACCTGGGAGTGAAGGCGGTAATAGCCAAATCTTTTGAGCGCATACACGCGGCGAACCTGCTCAATTTCGGCATAGCGCCGCTGACTTTCAAGAACCCGGCGGATTACTCCGCCGTACAGGCGGGCGACAAGCTCGCCTGCGCGGACTGGCGGGCGGCGGCGGCCGGGGGGAAGCCGGTCATGCTCAAGAACGAGCGCACCGGCAAATCCATCGAATGCGTCTGCGCGCTTTCGGCGCGCCAGAGGGCCATCCTGACGTCGGGCGGGCTCCTTAACCACACCACAGGCAAATAGAAGAAGACCCGGGCTAAAAACCCCGGGCACACGAGAGTATCTGACCAGGAAAAAAGGCGGGGTGGAGCGAAGCGGCACAATTCAATGAACAGTACGGCGCCCGCGCAAGCATTGTACCCGGTGTTTCTGGACCTCAGGGGGAAGCCATGCCTGGTGGTAGGCGGCGGCAAAGTTGCGTTCCGGAAAACGGAAGCGCTGCTTAAGGCCGGCGCCACCGAAGTAAAGGCCGTGGCTCCCCTTTTTCACCCTGAGTTTTCCAGGTTAGGGAAAAAAGGAATAAAGTTTTTTAAGCGGGAATTCAGGCTTTCAGACCTGAAGGGCGCGGCCATAGTGGTTTGCGCCACGGATTCGGAAAAGGTGAACGCACTGGTCGGAGAGGCCGCCGAAAAAAACGGGGCCCTGGTAAATGTGGTGGATCGGCCGGCCCTGTGCAATTTTATAGCGCCGGCCGTATTTCGGAACGGGGCTCTGACCATAGCCGTCTCTACCGGCGGCGCCAGCCCCGCCCTGGCGAAAAAAATACGCATACAGCTGCGCAAGCTTTACGGCGGCGCTTTCAGCCGTAAAGTAGAGGCCTTGCGCCGGCTGCGACTTAAAATGCTGTCCTCAAAATCAAAGAAAGACAAGCAGGCGTATTTCCGCTTGTTAAGAGGTTTGTAGAGAGTTATAGAGTTACTAGGGTTATAGGGTTATAGAGTTGCTTGGGTTACTAGGGTTGTTGGGTTAGTTGGGTTAACAAACCCTATAACCCTATAACTCAACAAACCCAATAACTTTGCTACCCTATAACTGAACAAATATGAAAGGCAAAGTGTACCTGGTGGGCGGCGGGCCCGGCGACGCCGGCCTGCTGACGCTTAAGGGCGCGGAGTGCCTGCGCGCCGCGGATTGCGTGGTTTACGACGCGCTGGCCAACGCGGACCTGCTCGCGCATGCGCCGGAGAAAGCGGAAAAGATCTATGTCGGAAAAAGGGGGGCCGTCCACGCCCTTGAGCAGGACGAAATAAACAGCCTGCTGGTGCGCCTGGCCCGCCGCGGCGGGACTGTGGTGCGCCTTAAGGGCGGGGACCCCTTCATTTTCGGCCGCGGCGGAGAAGAGGCCAGGGAACTGTCCGCCGCCAAAATACCCTTTGAAATAGTTCCCGGCGTCAGCTCGGCCGTGGCGTCGCCGGCTTACGCCGGCATACCGGTCACCGACCGCTCCTTCGCCCCGATGGTCACGTTCATCACCGGGCATAGAAGAGATTACAGCGAGGGGGAAAAGGTTACCGCGATGGGGAAAAAGGACAGGGCGCCTGATCTGCCGTGGGCCAGCCTGGCTTCCGGCGGGGGAACGCTGGTGTTCCTTATGGGCGTTTCAAGCCTTCCCCTCATAACGGAAAAACTTATGGCCGCGGGGCTCTCCGGCGCCACCCCGGCGGCCATTGTCTCTAACGGCACCACGCCGCGCCAGGTTTCTATCTCAGGCCGCCTCTCCAATATAGCGGAACTTGCGCGCAAGGCGGGCATAAAAGCCCCCGCCGTCACGGTGGTGGGCGGGGTGGCCGGGCTGCGCGGCAAGCTGGCCTGGTTTGAAAAAAGGCCGCTTTTCGGTAAAAAAATAGTGGTAACCCGCTCAAGGGAGCAGGCCGGCGCCCTGGCTCAGAAACTTTCCGCGCTCGGGGCTGAAGTAATAATTTTCCCTTCTATTAAAATAGCGCCCCTCAAATCATTCGCGGCCCTGGACAGGGAGATAATGGGCCTAAGCGGCTACAACTGGGTGGTTTTTACCAGCGCCAACGGGGTGGACGTGTTTTTCGCCCGCCTTAAGAAGCTCGGCCTGGACGCGCGCCGCTTCGGAGCCGCGAAGGTGGCCGCCATCGGCCCGGCCACGGCTGAAGCGTTGCGGCTCGCGGGCATTGAAGCCGATGTTGTCCCGGAGAAATACGTCTCCGAGGAAATTTTAAAAACGCTGGGAAAAGTAAAGGCGCAGAAAATACTCCTGCCCAGGGCCGCCGCGGCCAGGGACGCCCTTCACGCGGGGCTTAAAAGCGCCGGCGCCCTGGTAACCGAAATTCCCACCTACAATACCCTTCCGGACAGGGGAAACATCGCGGTACTGCGCAGGCTTCTGGAGGCCGGAGCGGTGAGCCTGGTAACTTTTACCAGTTCTTCCACGGTTACCGGGTTCCTGGAAAGCTTTAAAGGGGCCGATAAAAAACTTCTTAAAGAAGCGGCGATCGGCAGCATAGGCCCCATTACCTCGGCTACCTTGAAAAAACTCGGCTTTAAACCGGATTTTGAGGCCCGCCGGTACACCCTCCCGGGGCTCGTAGAAGCGGCCTTGGAATACTTTAGGAAGAAAGTGGATAGGTTATAGAGTTACTAGGGTTATAGAGTTACTAGGGTTATAGAGTTACTAGGGTTATAGAGTTAACGAACCCAATAACCCAATAACCCAATGAACTCAACGAACCCAATGACCCAATGAACTCAACGAACCCAATAACCCAATGAACTCAACGAACCCAATAACTGTATTACCCCTATAACTACAGGAGACCAAAAATGATTTCCAGTTCAGCCAGGCCGCGCAGACTCAGGAATCTGAAGTGGGCCCGCGACATGTTCAGGGAAACACGCGTTGTCGCCGATAACCTGGTTTACCCGCTGTTCGTGGCGCCGGGGAAAAAATTTAAAAAAGAGATCTCTTCGATGCCCGGCTGCTTCCACTTGTCGCCGGACGAAGCGGCGGCCGAGGCCGGGCGCTGCCGGGACTTCGGCATAAACGCCGTGCTCCTGTTCGGCCTGCCCTCAAAAAAAGACCCGCTCGGCAAGGAAGCCTATGATCCGAAAGGGCCCGTGCCGGAAGCGGTCAGGCTGATAAAGCGCTCCGTACCGGACATAGGAGCCATAACCGACGTCTGTCTTTGCGAGTACACCAGCCACGGGCACTGCGGTGTCGTTAAAAAGGGCCGGGACGGCAATTTCCTCGTCGATAACGACCTTACCCTTAAACTGCTGGTCAAGGAGGCGCTGGTGCACGCCGCGGCCGGCGCGGATTTCGTGGCGCCTTCCGACATGATGGACAACCGCGTGGGAGCGATAAGGCGGGCCCTGGACGGCGCGGGTTGCCGGCAGACCGGCATACTTTCCTACGCCGCCAAGTACTCCTCCGCTTTTTACGGCCCTTTCCGCGAAGCGGCGCTCTCCGCCCCGCAGTTCGGGGACAGGAAGTCCTACCAGCTGGACCCGGCTAATTTCCTCGAGGCCCTGCGCGAGGTGGAGCTTGACGTCATGCAGGGGGCGGATATTATCATGGTAAAGCCGGCGCTGGCTTACCTCGACGTTCTGCGCGCGGTGAAGGACAGGTTTAATTTTCCGACCGCCGCTTATAACGTAAGCGGCGAGTATTCGATGGTGAAGGTTGCGGCACAGAAGGGCCTCATAAACGAGAAAGCCATGGTCCTTGAGCTCCTCACCTCGATAAAGCGGGCCGGCGCCGACATGATAATTACCTACCACGCCAAGGAAGCCGCTAAATGGTTAAGTGGCAAGCAGTAAGTTGTAAGTGGTAAGGATTAAGTAGTTCTACAGCCGCACTTTGCTTCTGTAGTGGCAAAGCTTGCTTTGCCTTTTACGCAGAGCAAGCTCTGCAACTACGCAGATACGTGAAAGAGACATGGGTTCACCGAATATTGCCTCGTAAAGTGCGGCTGTAGAAGTAGTAAGAAAGCTTAATCCTTAATCCTTAAATTTATGCGCAATCGCCGCAATCATTCTATAGACAAGCTGGTGCTGGACGCGGCGCAGAAGGATATCCCCGCGCTTAGCCGTCCGTTCGCCGCCCTTGGCGCGGCTATCGGCGTTCCCGAGGACGAAGTCCTGCGGGTTTTAAAAGCCTACAAGAAAAAAGGCGTCATACGCAGGATAGGCGGCAGTTTTGAAACGCGCCGGCTCGGCTTCTCATCCACGCTGGCCGGGATGCGCGTGAAGCCCGGCCGGCTGGCGGCCGTGGCCAGGGAAATCTCGAAACTGCCGGGCGTCACCCACTGCTATGAAAGGGCCGGGGACATAAACCTCTGGTTCACCCTCGGCCTGCGCGGCCCGATGGCGGAAGTTAACAGGAAGCTGGCCGCTTTCGGGCGGCTGCCGGGTGTGGAAAAATGCTATTCCTTCCCCGTAAAAAAAATGTTCAAGATAAAGACGATGTTCCCGATATGAGATATAGAGATTAGAGAATAGAGGGTAGGGGTTAGGGAAGGAGTTCCTTATATCTCTCCCCTAGCCCCTCACCTCTAACCCCTGCTTTTATGACTCTTGAACAATCCATAGTCCGCGCGCTCCAGGGGGATATACCGCTGGAGCCCGCCCCCTTCAGGAAGATCGCCGCCGTGCTGGGCCTGTCGGAGGAGAAATTCCTCGGCGTAATGGACAAACTTAAGCGCCGCGGGGTACTGCGCTGCATACGGGCCATAGTCAGTCACCGGCGCGCCGGCTACTCGGCCAACGCCATGGTCGCCTGGAAAGTGCCGGGGATCCGCGCGCTTTCTTTCGGAAAAACCGCATCCGCTTCCCCGGCCGTAAGCCACTGCTATCAGCGTCTTACACGCCCGGGCTGGCCCTACAGTCTTTACACCATGGTGCACGGCCGCAGCCGCGCGGAAATTTTAAAAGTGGTGGCCGGCCTCGCGAAAAAAACCGGGGCCAAGGAATACAAGGTCCTTGAAAGCCTCAGGGAATTCAAGAAGACCAGTATGGTTTACTATTAGTAAGCTAGACAGCTAGACGGCTGGGCGGCTAGGCAGCCAGACAAAACTAAGATGCAGAACACCTTGAAAAGCTGTCCAGCCGCCTAGCGGTCCAGCTGCCCAGCAATAAAAGAATGTTGAAACTTTTAACTTTTATGAAATTAAATACAAAAAAATCAAACACGCTGTGGAGATATTCTCTTAAGCACCTGGCTGGCGGCGTGAACAGCCCGGTCCGGGCCTTTAACGCCGTGGGCGGCACGCCGCTGTTCATCAAACAAGGCAAGGGGGCGCGGTTCTCCGATGTGGACGGGAACTCCTACCTGGACTATGTTCTCTCCTGGGGCGTTTTAATATTCGGGCACGCCGACCCCGCCATACAGGCGGCGCTTTCAGCGGCCGTATCAAAGGGCGCTTCCTACGGGGCCCCCACCGAGGCCGAGGCCGCGCTGGCGGAAATGATAAAAAAAGCCCTGCCCTCGATAGACAAGCTGCGGTTCGTGTCTTCCGGCACCGAGGCCGTGATGAGCGCCATAAGACTCGCCCGCGGCTTCACCGGAAGGGACAAGATAGTGAAATTTACCGGGTGCTACCACGGCCACGCGGATTCCCTGCTGGTAAAAGCGGGCTCTGGCGCCGCCACTTTCGGTTCGCCCTCCAGCCCCGGGGTTCCGGCCCAGTTCGCGCGCAACACCATTTCACTTGAGTATAACGATACAAACGGTTTCCTGGATTTTATGGCGCGGCGCGGCAAAGAAGCAGCCTGCGTCATAGTGGAGCCCCTAGCCGCCAATATGGGCCTTGTGCTTCCGGAGCCGGGTTTCCTTACGGCGCTCAGGAAGGCCTGCACCGCCAGCGGGTCGCTGCTTATCTTTGACGAAGTGATAACGGGCTTCCGCGTCGGATTTTCCGGGGCGCAGGGCTTATACGGCATTAAGCCGGACCTTACTACTTTGGGCAAGATAATAGGCGGCGGCCTGCCGGTCGGGGCCTACGGCGGCCGCGAAGAAATAATGCGCCATCTCTCACCCGCGGGCCGCGTTTACCAGGCGGGCACGCTCTCAGGCAATCCGCTCGCCATGGCCGCCGGCTGCGCCGCTATCAAAAAGCTTTCCAGGCCCGGGGTCTATAAAAAGCTGGAGGCTTCCGGGCAGGCCATGGAGAAAGGCCTGCGCCTTATTATAAGGAAGAGGGGACTCCCGCTTACCCTTAACCGGGTGGGCTCGCTGTTTACGCTTTTCTTCTCAAAAGGCCCGCTGAAGAATTTTACGGACGCCTCCGCCTGCGACACTAAGCGTTACGCGGAGTATTTCTGGGCCATGGCGGAGAGGGGAGTCTACCTGCCGCCGAGCCAGTTCGAAACCTGCTTCATTTCAGCGGCGCATAGCGCAGCGGACATTGAGGACACTCTAAAAGCGGCCGATGAAGCGCTAATGGCTGACTGAGTTCACCGCAGAGACGCAGAGCACGCAGAGAGCAGAAACATGAAGCAATATTCTTCTTGTCAGATACAGTTTAATTGTGTCGCTTCGCTCCACTCTGCGACCTCTGCGCCTCTGCGGTGAAACGCAGTGGGCTGAGTAGTTACAGTTATTCGTCTTATTCGCAGTTGTTATTCGCGTGATTCGCAACTATGAAAAGAAATCCGCCCCGTCTTGTTTTCTGGGAAACTACCTCCAGGTGCAATCTGCGATGCATGCATTGCAGGAGGACTAACGTGCCGGAGAGGGGCGACGAGCTTTTTGAACTCCCGACCAAAGAGTTCATCGCAATTCTGGAATCGCTTGCGGGCAAAGGCCGCCCGCCCATGGTCGTTTTTTCCGGCGGAGAGCCGCTTATGCGCCCCGACCTGCCGGAGCTGCTTGCCTGCGCGAAGAGCAGCGGTATTCCTTTTGCCATAGCCACCAACGGCGCGCTCGTGGACGCCGCCATGACTGGTATGCTGGCCTCCTACGGGCCGCACAGGATTTCCGTAAGCCTCGACGGCTCGCGCGCGGCAACGCACGACGATTTCCGCGGCCAGAAAGACTCTTTTGAGAAAGCCATCAACGCGCTCAGACTTTTCAGGGAGGCGGGGCTCTCCACCCAGATCAACTGCTCGGTAAGCACCCGCAACGTTTCCGAGCGCGATGACATCTTAAAGCTGGCCCGCGAGCTCGGTGTATCCGCCCTTCATTTCTTCCTGCTGGTCCCGGTGGGCTGCGGGGCCGAATTGCCCGACGCTATGCGTCTCGGCGCGGAGAATTATGAGGAGTTCCTCACCTGGCTTATGGAGAAGCAGGAGAATGATCCACAGCCCCATTCCCACCCCTCGCCCCTCGCCCCTCGCCCCTCGCCCCTGGAAATACGGGCCACCTGCGCGCCCCACCAGACCCGGATAGTCCGCCAGAAGGTGGCCGCTTCAAGCCCCGAGTTCGCAGGCAGGGCGGCCATGATGCGCGGCTGCCTGGCGGGCAGCGCTATAGCTTTCATCTCCCACAAGGGCGAGGTTTTCCCCTGCGGCTACCTGCCGGCGCCGGCCGGGGACCTGAAGAAGCGGAATTTCTGGGAGATCTGGGAAAATTCCGAGGTTTTTAAGACCATCAGCAACCCGGCCGCGCTTAAGGGGAAATGCGGCGCCTGCGAATTCAAAGTTATCTGCGGCGGCTGCAGGGCCAGGGCTTTCGGCGTAACCGGCGACTTTATGGGCGAAGAACCATACTGCCTGTACAAGCCGAGGAAGAAAGGGGCTAGGGGCGAGGGGCTAGAGGTGAGGGGCGAGGGTAGAGAAACAAAGAATTCCTTCCCTAACCCCTAACCTCTATTCTCTAACCCCTGATATTATTTATGCTCGATATAACCAAACTCTGGTGCAGCGTTGAGACACCTTCCGTCAGACTGCGCTACGGCGCGGCCGGCGGAAAAGAGGCGGCGGGCGCGCGCAGGCCCATCGTGGTCTGGAGCAGCACCAAGCGCTGCAACCTTAAATGCGTGCACTGCTACTCCAACTCCACCGGCGAGCTGGACTCCGGCGAGCTTACCACCGCGGAAGCGAAAGCGCTGATAGAGGACGCCGCCGCCATGGGCGTTTCGGCCCTGCTGTTTTCAGGCGGAGAGCCGCTTACACGCGGGGATTTCTTCGAGCTGGCGTCTTACGCCGCTTCAAAAGGCATAAGGGTCACCCTCTCCACCAACGGCACGCTGATAAACCCTGAGACGGCGAAAAAAATAAAGTCGCTGGGCGTCGCTTACGTGGGGATTTCTTTCGACGGCATCGGCCCGGTAAACGACAAGTTCCGCGGCGTTCCAGGCGCTTTTGAAAGCGCGCTCAAAGGCCTGCGCAACCTCAAGGATGTCGGCCAGAAGACCGGGCTGCGCTTCACTCTTACTAAGCATAACGTCGAGAACCTTGATAAAATATTCGACTTTATCGAAGGCGAAGAAATTCCCCGGGCCTGTTTCTACCACCTGGTTTACTCGGGCCGCGGCGGCGCCATAAGCGGGGACGACCTCAGCCACTCCGAGTCCCGGCAGGCCATGGATACTATCATGCGCCGCGCGGAAATCCTGGCTAAAAAAGAGAAACCCGCCGAGATCCTTACCGTTGACAACCCCTGCGACGCCGTATACCTTTACCTTAAACTGCTCAAACGCGACCCGGAACGCGCCAGGGCCGTACTTGAAATTCTTAAGTGGAACGGCGGCGGGGCTAACGGCTCGGGCGTTACGCTTTCGAACATAGACTGGAAAGGGAACATACACCCCGACCAGTTCTGGCAGGACCTGACGATCGCCAATATACGCAACACGCCTTTCAGCAAAGTCTGGAAAGAGGGTTCGCACCCCGTGCTGGCGGCCTTGAGGAACCGCCTGCCGCTTTTAAAGGGCCGCTGTGGTTACTGTATCTGGAAAGACGTCTGCGGGGGGGGGTTCCGGGTGCGCGCGCTCCGGGCAACCGGCGACATGTGGGAAGCCGATCCCGCCTGCTACCTTACGGAAGATGAAATTTCAAGACTTGCGTCGGTGCCGTAACAAAGCACGGTGTGCCTCAGACGGCCAAGACTTGCGTCGGTGTCCGCCTAAGGCGGGTGTGCCTCAGACGGCCAAGACCTGCGTCGGCGCCGTAACAGTGCCTATGGCCATCAGACGTAGGGGAAACCGCTATGCGGTGTCCACCTGTGGGTAAATCCCCCGGAAGGGGTCCCGCCAATGCGAAAAAGCCGGCTTTTATGACGACGCGCCCGCGCATGCGCGCGCTTTCTTAAGGATTAGATTTTTTTTAACTGTCATTTTCGGGTTTTTAAGGAAATATAATATCAAGTATAAGTTTATTTATCTTGAAGCTTCCCGCCATTTCTTGGTAAAATAAAAATCGCAACGGTTCATTCAGGCGTGTTTCCCGAAACCGTTCGGGCAGATAACCCGCCTCTGGAGCTATAACCTCATGGAAGTCCGGTTGGATCCTGCGCTAGTGTCCGAAGTCCGAAAATACGGCTGTTTTGACGTTTTTCATTTGACATAAAATTGGCAGTCATGTTATCATTATAATTGAAATGACCGAATCAACAGTCTTAGACATGGCCGGCAGAACCCGCTTTCTGGACGACATCGCCAAAGAAAGCGGCCAGAATGTGAATCTGTGCTTTCAGTGCAAAAAATGCACGGCCGGCTGCCCGGTTGCCGACGAGATGGATATAACGCCTACCCAGGTGATACACGCGATAAGGCTCGGGCAAAATGACCTCGTCTTAAACAGCAAAACGATCTGGCTTTGCGCCTCCTGCGAAACCTGCACCACGCGCTGCCCCCAGGAGGTGGATATCGCCAGAGTAATGGACGCCTGCCGCATA
>JAHJSU010000269.1 GCA_018829985.1 Elusimicrobiota bacterium
ATACTGGTCCTTGCGGTATTGGCATGGGGCTGCGCTTCGGCGCCGGATAAAGCCGTTATAAAGGAAGGCGAAATAGACAGGGAATGGGTTGAAGAGGGTATCACCTCAAAAAATATTTTCGCCAGGGGAATGGGCGCGGCGGATCAAAAGCTTGAAAACAAGACCCAGCGGATGGCCACTTCCAGAAACGCGGCGGTGGTCAACGCGCAGTATAACATGCTGTCTTTGATCAAAGGCGTGAGGCTTGAAGGCGGGATAACCGTTGAAAAAGCCATCGAAACGGATTCCGTGCTTGCCACAAAGATAGCCGGGGTAATCAAAGGCGCGCAAATCGTCAGGACCGGCTGGGCAGGCGACGACGGGTGTATCGTCAGCCTGAAACTTTCCAAAGACGCCCTGAAAGCGGCCGGATTGCAAATCGCGGAATAACCGGAAAATTCGTCCGCCTTAGGCGGACGAATTTTCCGGCAAGAGCAGGAAATCCAGATAATTTCCGGGGGAGATGACCGAAACCTGCGCTTCGGGGTAGGTTTTTAAAAAATCTTTAGGCGGTTTCACCTTTGCCGCGTCCGAAAATTTAAATTCGTAACCGAACAATTTCCCGCTTCTTTCCTCAACCCAGTCAATTTCTTTCTGCGTCCAGGTCCGCCAGAAGTAGTTGTTTACAAGCATCTCCGAACAGCTCTGCGCTTTAAGACGTTCCGAGACTAAGAAATTTTCCCATAGTTTCCCGCAGTCATCCCGTAATTCCATGTCGTTGATGTTGGAGATTACGGCGTTTCTGACTCCATTGTCATAGAAAAAATATTTGCTTTTTCTGCTTATTTCATTGCGCAGGTTCCGTGAATAGCCGCGTAATTCAAAGATCACAAACGACTTCTCCAGAAGATCAAGATACCGCGCCACGGTTTTGTAATCAATTCCCAGCCTGCCGCCGAGTTCGGACAGAGAAACTTCGTTCCCGATCTGAAATGCAAGAAGCCGCAAAAGGTCAATAAGGAGTTTTGAGTTTTTTATCTTTTCAAGTCCCAGGATGTCCTTCAGTAAATAGGAATTAACAAGTTCGTTGAGAAGCGCGGCCTTGTCCGTTTTTGAGGCGGCGACGGCAATTTCAGGATAGCTTCCTAATATCAGAAATGAGTTAAGCGCGGTTTTTAATTCCTGCCGGTTGTACAAGCTGAGCAGTTCCCCCTGGGAAAAAGGAAAAAGCGTGAGGGTGCGTTTTCTGCCGGTCAAAGGTTCGCCGATTTGCCCGGCCAGTTCGAACGACGAGGAGCCTGTGGCTATTATTTTCAGATTCGCAACCTGATCCGCCAGTATCTTAAGGCCTATGCCGATATTCGGGATGCGCTGTGCTTCGTCAATAGCTATCAGTTCATAGCCTTCCGCATATTGCGTTATTTTCTCAAAATCCTGCGAGCCGAGGATTTCTCTCGTTCTTAGATTGTCGCCGGAATCCAGCTTATACCGTAAGCCGGTGGCTGCCAGAAATTGCTTAAGCAGTGTGGTTTTGCCCGACTGCCTTGGGCCGTAAATCACCAGAACTTTGTTCGGTTTGAGGTATGTATCAAGATTTTTGTAATACCGGTCAATAAACATAGATATCCTTAAAATATATTAATTAGTAGGAATGCTAATCCTTATTATATCACAATTATCAGCGTTTCGCATCGCTTTTTTGTCAAGGCTATGCCAGCCCCGCACTTTGGTCCTTTTGGGGAAAAAGTGCGGAACAATCCTCGCGGCTGCGGTTTGGCGGGGCAGTAAGGGCGCAGTAAAGGCAGCAGGAGCCTTTCTTTATCAAAAGGCTCCTGCTGCCTTTTTTAAAACCTTTTCAATGTCGGAAATGAAAATTGGGGTGTAGCGTTCCCTTTTGCAGGCTTTATCGTCGGAGATCAGGGCGCCTAAGCCGGCCTGTTCAAATTTGGGGCGCAGTTCAGTCATAAGCGCGCGCAGTTCCGAAGATATCATAAGAGCGTCCAGGCGTTTAAATTCAGTGGAATTTAATTTAAGCCAGACACGCTCAAGAGCGCTGAAAAGCGGAGGGCGGCAGGACCACTTCAAAGCGTCCGGCTCCGCCTTAAGCAATGACGCCCAGGAATTCTTATCCAGCCGGTACCGTTTTTCCCTGCCGGCAGTCCGCACCGGGATAACTCCGGACTTGCTCATTTCAACCATAGCATCCTGTACCGCTTTCTGGCTGAAATAAGCCTCTTTTGCGATAATGGAAGGATGCGCGCTGTCGTGGGTAAGCAGATAGGCCAGAATTTCCGGCCTGACTGTAACGCCAAACAGCGCCCTGAGCCGCAGGGTAAGGGCGTTTTTAAGGTATTGGGGAGGGGCGGCAGTCCCCCGGCTTTTAATTTTTCCGCGGCTAAGGCCATAACGGAGGAAAACTTTATCGGCATTCCCGAAATGCTCAAGCGGCATATTGTCGGGAGAATAAAAAAGGGGCTCCGGTTTGTTCACCGCGCCGTCCGGGCCGAATAACCCTTTCCATTTGCGTGCCCGGTAGCCGCGGCCGATGGTTTCAGCCATGGCCGCCAGGACTCTCTTCCCGGAAAAATCTTCCCTGGTTAGGATCATTCTCAGCCGTTGGACATTTATCAGTTCCCCGTTGGTTCCCAGCCAATCCAGAACCTCGTCAAAAAGCCGGGGGTCGCTTCTGGCGATAGAGCAGGTGAAGATCAAAAGCGCTTCCGGATCCACGACGCTGTTGTCTTCCTCTCCGCAGTAGCCGGGCACGCCGATGGCCGACCATTGCCTCCAAAGCAGGGAAAGCAGGCCGTCTTTATAGCTTTTTCTAAATTCTATCAGAGACTTTTCCATAACCGAGTTTTTGCAGCATATCCTTCAATATGAACCTGAAATGCGCGGAAACATCCTGAGCTAAAACCCATTTCGCGGCCGCTTCTATTTCCCGCTCCGCCGGTTTCAGGGCCAGCAAATCGTTCACATGCTTTCCCGGCCCGGTGTCCGCCGCGGCTTTTTGAAAAGCGCCGGGCAACAGTTCCGCGGATTGCGCCTCCAGCCGGCCCGGAGTTTTTTCAACGGCCAGGGCGAGTATGTCCACATCCCTTGTGGCTCTATCCACAAAACCTTCCATGATCATGGCGGAACCGCCGCAGACAAAAATACTGAGCGGCTCTGCCTTAGCCAATTCGAGTTTTCGGGCTAATAAAGTCAAAGCGTCCGTTAATTCCTGTCGGTTATACATTTTATACGCTAAACCACTTATTATAAGTGTTTATGCTTATATTATAGCAGAGAGATGCGCTCTTTGCAAGAGCTTTTTTTGACCGGAAGATTGTCGCATCGTTGATGCGACAATCAGGCCGGGCTCATCCGCGGCGCAGGTGTTTGGCGGCGGATTTGGCTGCTTCAAGGCTATCTCCGCAAAATCCAAATCTTTCGCCTATTTTGGTACAATACCTTAATATTCCAGTGTAGTGCGTCTAACGCTTCTTGACATATGAAGGCGCTCTTGGTAGCCGCAGCCTTCAGGCTGCGCAGGTTAAAGCCTGCGGCCGCCAGCAGCTGTGTCTAAAAAGATTTATGACGCATTACACTGGATTGCAGTGTGACTTTTGTCAATAGGTTTATGAAAAAAGCCGGGTTCCAAGCCTTAAAAGTCTTCCTGGGCTGCAATTTCCTGCTTTCGCTGGCGATAGGGCTGGGCTATTTCCTGTTCGTAGGCAGCCACCCGGCCGAGATAGCTTTTTCCATCGTCGCCTATCTCTCCAATACGGCGATGATATACGCGGTCCTGACCGCGCCGGCGCTGGCGCTGTACTTTACCCGTGCCGGGCGGGCGCCGTTCGCCGCTGTGTTCGCCTTCCTGCAGCTAGCGCTGGTGGTGGACGTTGCGGTCTACAAGATCTTCAGGTTCCATATAAACTCGATGGTCGTGAATCTGATACTGACGCCGGGGGGGCTCGAGTCGCTGGACCAGGGGACCGGCATGAAAATCCTGTTCTTCGCGCTGGCGCTGGGCCTGCTCGCCCTTGAGCTGTGGTTCTACGGCCTGGCCATGCGCTCCGGCGGCCGCTTCGCGGGATTTTTAAAGAAAAGAACGGCGCTAATAGCGGGCGTCCTGCTGTTTTTATTCGTCCTTGACAAAGGGCTGTTCGCCTGGGGTACGCTTTACGACGCCGTCTATATAACAGGCAATTCCAAGCTGTTCCCGCTTTACCAGCCGCTTAAAATAAGGACCTTCGCCGGTAAATACCTGGGCGTCAAGCTGGATTCCGAGGTAAGCGTCCGGATAAACAAAAAGTTTTCAAAGCTGGATTATCCTAAAGTCGAACTCGACATAAATCCGCCGGCGAAACCCCTTAACGTGCTCATCCTCGTGACCGATTCTTTCCGCTACGACATGCTGGACAAAGAGATAACCCCGGCGCTCTGGGCCTTCTCAAAGAAGGCCTCCGTGTTCAGGAACCATTACAGCGGCGGCAATTGCACCAGGTTCGGCATTTTTTCGCTCATCTACGGCATTTACGGCAATTACTGGTTCTCGATGGCCGGCGAGCGGCGGCCCCCGGTGCTTTTGGACGCCTTTTCCGCGCTCGGCTACGAGTTCAGGATACTGGCCAGCGCA
>JAHJSU010000270.1 GCA_018829985.1 Elusimicrobiota bacterium
GAGATTATGCTGGAGCAGGGGGCGCACTGGTCTTTGATCGCCGCGCCGTCAAGCAAAAGAGTGTGTGGACTATTGTCCCCCTCCGCGCTGCAATTGGCGTCCCGGGTGGAGAGCACCCGCCCGTCGCTGGTTTCAAGGCGGCTTCTTACCGTCTTCTGCTTTAAGAGCCCGGCGAAGGTTTGCGTCGAGACTTCATGGAACGAACGCCCTTCGCGTTCCATGATGAAGCGGCGGCCGTCTTTATCGATAAAACCCACGACGGAAGGGGAAAATATTATCTGGGTGATCCCGGGGAGGGTATCCCACGGCTCCATCTCCCGCCCGGCGAAGCAGGGCGGCGCGGAAACAACCGCCATGAAAGCCGCCAGCAGCGCGCAAAACCTAGTCCCGTTGCGTTTTACACGGTTCATAAATACTCCCCCTTGATACCTCGTTATACTGTTGAATTCCGGAGACAGTATGCCGAGCCCGCGCCGCGCCGTCGCCAGTTCCTGCCGACGGCAAGCTGGGGGATGTCCCCGGTTCGCGGCTTGATGACCCCGTATCCAACGAGCCTGCTCCCGGAAAAAGCCCCGGCCTTAAAAAGCGCGCCGGGATATCTTGAAAGCGAATCGGACGAATTCTGCCAGGAAGGCTCCCGGTCCTTCATATAATTGGCGTCAGTAAACCCTTACCGGCATGCCTTTTATCCCTGTTATCTACTTGCGGGGACGAAATAGGCGTCCAGCAGCTTTTTGTAGCGCGCCAGCGGCTCCGCGAGGCCCCTGATTGAGCTCTCCCAGAACGCGGCGCCGCCCAGGTCCACCCCGATGCTGCGCCGCGCCACGTTTTCAACCGTGTCCGAGCCGGTAAGACGCAGGAACGCCTCGTACTTCGGCAGGAAGGCCGGCCCCTCGGCCTTGAACTTCTTGAACAGCGCTGCCGCAAGCAGGAAGCCGAAAGTGTACGGGAAGTTATAAAAGGACACGCCGGTCATGTAAAAATGCAGCTTGGAAACCCAGAACAGGGGGTCCTCTCCGCCGGGCTCCAGCGCGTCGCCGAAAACCCGTTTCTGCGCCTGCGTCATAAGCTCCTTAAGCCGCCGCGCGGGGACCTCGCCAATCTGGCGCTCCTCATGGAAGGCCTTTTCGAATTCAAACCGCACGGTAATGTCCAGTATGGTCACGGCGGCGCCGGTCAGATACTCGTCCAGCATTATCAGTTTCTGCGCTTCGCCGACGCCGGGGGCCGTCTGTATGCCCTCGGCCAGCAGATGCTCCCCGAAGATGGAGGCGGTTTCAGCCAGCGTCATCGGGTATTCCCGCGCCCAGGGCCGCATCTCCTTAAGCAGCCGGCTGTGCCAGGCGTGGCCTATTTCGTGCGCGATGGTGTTGACGTCGCCCAGCGAGCCGTTGAAGGTCATGTATACGCGCCCCTCTTTTGTAAGGCCGGACCCGGTGCAGAAGGCGCCGGGACGCTTGCCGCCGCGGGATTCCGATTCCAGCCGGCGCTTCGCCAGGAAATCCCCGTAATACCGCCCGAGGGCCGGATAGACCCGGTCGAACGCCGCCGAGACCATGCCGGAGCCTTCCTCCCAGGTGTACAGCTTCGAATCTTTCATCGGCAGCGGGGCTTCGCGCTCAAAAAAAGCTATGCCTTTGCGGCCCATGGCGGCGGCTTTCACGCGCAGGATCCCGCGCACAGGCTCTATATTCCTGTATATGGCCGAATACATGGCGTCCAGCGTGCGGCGCTTTATGCCGGCGCGGAACAGCGCCTGGTCCAGGAAATGCTTCACGTGCCGGCGACTGTAAAGCGCCAGGCGCGTGCCCGAGATGGCGTTAAGCGCGGCGGCGCAGGGGTCCTCGATCGTCGCCCAGGCCCTGTTGCCGCCCTCAAACGCCGCGCGGCCCACTTTGCGGTCCGCATCCGACATAAGGGCGCGCCAGCGCGAGATGGGCAGGCGCTCTTTGCGGCCGTCCGGCCAGGCCATGTCGAATTCAAGTTTTGAGGAGATCTTGTCATAGAGGCGGTTCCACGCGTGGAAACCGTTCACGCCGAGGTCCGCGGCCAGTTTTTCTTCGGCGGCGGTCATGGTATGCCGGGCACACTCCCGCGCGCGCCGCAGGGTGTGGGCCGCGGTTTTGAGATTTTCGGACTTCAGGAAGGCGGTGAAAACCTTTTTGGGGACGTCTTTGAAAGCCCTCAGCATGTCCGCGCCGAATTTTATATATTCCGCGTGCATTAAATACAACCCGGCGCTTTCCGTGGCGTATTCGTCCCTGTCCGCGTGGGCGGCTTCAAGGCAATGGACGTATGAAAATATATGCCCGAGCCGGTTTTCGATATCCTCGGCGGCGAGCAGCAGCTTTTCCCAGGCGCCGGCTGTTTTAGCCGAGAGCGGCGGCAGGCCGGCCGCCTTTTTCTGGAGAGAATTAAGGTCTGC
>JAHJSU010000271.1 GCA_018829985.1 Elusimicrobiota bacterium
ACAGCCGCACTTTGCTTCTGTAGTGGCAAAGCTTGCTTTGCCTTTTACGCAGAGCAAGCTCTGCAACTACGCAGATACGTGAAAGAGACATGGGTTCACCGAATATTACCTCGTAAAGTGCGGCTGTAGAAGTAGTTACCACTGTTCTTCGTTTTCGACGATATAAAGCTCCGGTATTATTATTTCCTTTGAATGGCCGGTGTTTTCAAGGCTGTCCACGGCAGCGGCCCTGAGATAAAACATGTCCTTTGAAAGTTCCTCCCGGTTAAAAGAGAAGAAATACGGCGCCCTGAACATCACACGGCTGACCTTCTGCCAGTCAAATTTATCATAGGACATCTCGAGCCAGGTCGCGCGGATGTCCTCGCCGATGGCCGAAAACGAAACCAGTATCTTTTCGGCGTCCAGTTCGGCCTGGAAACCTTTTATTATGACTTTATACTCGTTTTGCGGCACCAGCTTGATGGCCAGGGCCGGCTTGATGCCTGAAATAAGCGTCTCCAGCACGCCTTCGCCGGACGGCGGGTTGCCTCTTATGGCGCGGTTAAGCCACACGTTCTCCTCTTTGTCGTCGGACATGGCGGCCGCGATTATCGGGGCGCTGGAACTGGAGATGAAATATCTTGAAGAGGACCAGGCGGCGAGGTAATTGGGCATTTCAGCCGAGATCCTTGAAAGGGGGATCTCGGTCCAGAACCACTGCGCGGAATCTATTCCGTCGAGCGAATCATTGGGCAGGGGTTCCAGCGGGAGATCGGAGCTATCAACCAGGAAATACATATTGTCCGAGCTGAAACTCGGCTCCTGATTTATCGCCAGGTATATCTTGCCCGGGATGACGCTCTTGTCCCAGGACATGGGCCAGGACATTATCTTGGCGCGGCCGATCTTGGCGCCTATATATGCTTTGGCGTAAACGCCGGAGGCCATGGGCGGCAGCTTGACTATCCAGGAGTTGTTGTAGCCGATGTACCAGTCGGCGTTAAAACCGCCGTTGGCGTACATGTAGAACCGGCTCATATCTTTTGTGAGCGCGCGATAGGAAGGCACCGGCGATCTGGCGACATACGCGGAACCTTTCTCGTCGGAACCCTGCGCTCCGGCGGCGCCGAAGGTCAAAAGCAGAAGGGTGGATAATATCCTCATGTGTTACTTTTTTAAAATTCGTGTTATCCTGTCGAAATCGTCCAGCGAATAGTAATGTATGGTTATTTTACCATTCTCCGGAGCGGCCCCGGGAGTTATTTCCACCTTGGCGCCCAGATGCTTCTCAAGCCGGGCTTCAATATCCAGCACCTCCGGGCTCTTATGCCTTCTGTCTCCGGCCGGTTTCGCCCGGGGGCGCCTGGCATGGAAACCCCGGGCGTAATCCTCTATTTCCCTGACGGAGCTCTTTTCGGTCAGGATCTTTTCATAGGCTTCTTTTCTTTTATCCCTGTCGGGGATGGAGAGAAGCGCCCTGGCGTGGCCCTCGTGTATCGCGCCGCCCTGTATGCCTTTCTGTATCTCATCGTCAAGTTCCAGAAGCCTTAAAGTGTTTGAGACCGCGGATTTCGATTTGCCGAGCTTTCTGGCGATATCGGTCTGGGAAACCGAGAACTCGTCCATTAAATGCCTGTAGGCTAAAGCCGCCTCAATGGCGTTCAGGTCCTTGCGCTGTATGTTTTCGATAAGCGAAAGGCCGAATTTTTGCTGTTCGGACAGTCCCTTTTTCACTATGGAGTCCACCTCTTTAAGTCCGGCCGCCTTGCAGGCCCGCCAGCGCCGTTCGCCGGCTATAAGTTCGAAACTGGAACCGTCATCGTCCGGCCAGACGGTAATGGGTTGCAGCAGGCCGTGTTCTTTTATGGACTGCACCAGTTCGGCCAGGGAGGTTTCATCAAAGTCCCGCCTGGGCTGTCTTCTGTTCGGCCTGATGCTGTCCACGGGAATCTTGTGCACCGCTTCCTGGGAAATATTATTATTCTGCACTTTCGATATTAAAGCGTCTATGCCTTTGCCTAATGCCTGCCTCATTTGTTTTCTCCTTAACTATCCCGTTAGAAGTCAGAAGTCAGAATTCAGTAGGGTGAACTGAAACAATTTTTATAAATCCGCCTCCGCATTCTGAATTCTGGATTCTGATTCCTGGATTCCCGCCGTTTTCCGCTTATCCGCCGAAATCGTAGTCTATCTGGGATTCTTCCATCACATACAGGTTCGATTCTTTATAGGCGTCCGTGTCTACTCCCCGCCGCGCGAGGAACTCCAGCGCCAGGTTTTTATACGCCAAAGCGCCGCGGGAACTGGGGTCATAGACGAATATGGACTGTCCGAAACTCGGGGCTTCCGCCAGTCGCACATTGCGGGGTATGACTGTCTTATAGAGCTTATCGCCGTAATACTTGGATATTTCCGCTTGCACCTGATGGGCCAGATTTATCCTGGAATCATACATCGTGATGATGCCGCCGTCTATCTTAAGCCCGGGATTTAAGGCTGTCCGGATCTTTTCAACGGTATTTACAAAATAGGCAAGCCCTTCCATGGCGTAATATTCGCACTGCACCGGAGTTATGACCGAATCTGAGGCGGTAAGGGCGTTTACCGTTAAAAGCCCCAGGGAAGGCGGGCAATCTACGATAATGAATTTATACATTTCCCTTAACGTGTTAAGGGACCGCTTAAGGACTGACTCCCTTGAAAATTCGCTGACCAGCTCTATCTCCGCGCCGGCCAGGTTATGATTGGCGGGTATTATATCCAGCCATTCGACGGAAGTCTGCTTTATAGCCGACTCCGCATCCACGCGATCACAGAGCACGTCGTATATATTGTTATTATTCTTCGTCGTATACACGCCCAAGCCGGAGGTGGAATTGCTTTGCGGGTCAAAATCCACAAGCAAAGTCTCATGATCGAAAGCCGCCAGGGCCACGGCAAGGTTAATAGCGGTAGTGGTCTTGCCTACCCCCCCCTTCTGATTCGCTATTGCCACTATTTCAGCCATAATTTATCCTTTGTTCGGCGCATTCGGACGAAAATTCACCGCTTCGTCCTCCTTGTCTATTCTATACCATTTATTGAAACCAGTCAAATATCTGTTTACAATGACACCGGCGTGGACATTCTACACTTCGATTCACTCAGGCCATCAAACGGCCGATCGACATGTTTTCACGTGCAAACTATTAAACAAGGGGCACGGCAGGAGGCCTCTGCCGTATACAGGTAACTGTAAAAATGGCCTAAAACGGACTTTTTTACCCCCTTATCATGCCTAAAATCCTTTCATGGTGTTTTTGCCCCCCCCTTCCGAACTAATTTTCGCTAACCCTCAAATTAATTCGCAGGATCAAGCAGTAAGCAAGTAAAACCGCGAAAATTAGTCCCCTTGCTGCTCACTTCTTGTTTCTTTTACCCCTTGCCACGCTAAAAACCTTTTCATAGTGTTTTTGGCCCCTTCTCCGGACAAGGCCATGTTTTCACGTGAAAACTGTTTAGTCGTCCATCTTTCTGGCCGCATCTTCAGCGCTTATTTTGTTTTATTTGCTCTACACTTTAGACTGCCTTTATTCTATTGATATCTCGACCTTATTGCCACCATCGTTTATGTCGATTATTTTCCCCGCATCTCCCGCCTCAATAGCTTCGCGGATCTTCTCCACGTCCATCTCATAGCCTTTTTCCCGCATCTTCTGGCCTATCTTCTGCTCTATAAAGGGCGCCATAAACTTGGACCAGGCTATGGGAATATTCACGTTGACCTTAGCATCGGGCGAACCGCTCTCGTAAACGCGTATTTTAAGGAACCGCCCCCCGCTTTTGGCGGAGCGGCTTTCTTTCCCCTCCAGCCGGGCCAGCGCCTCCAGCAGTTCCATGGCCTCGGCCGAGGAGATCTTACCCTCTTCGAGCATTTTCAGTATTTTCATTTTTTCTTCGTTCATAATGGCTTTTCTCCGTTCATCTCTCAAGATTATTTAATAGTTTTATCGCTTCCTGGGCGGGAATTTCCCCTTTCTCCAATTTTTGCACGATTTCAAGGCGTCGCCGCTTCGCTTCGCTCTGCAACTGGCCCAAGCCGAGCCTGGTCAGCAATGCCTCCAGCCGTGATTTTACCGTAGGATAGGAGATGCCCAGGCATCGCTCCATTTCCTTTATATTGCCTCTGGCTGACAGGAAGACTTGAAGGAAGCGCTCGTCCTCTTCATTTAAGCAGGCCAATTCCGGCAGTTCAAAATTGCCTTTGATGGAAGTTTTGCATTCATCACAGCAAAGTTCGGTTACTATTATTTTTCCGTCGCAAGACGGGCATTTATTAGGAATATTCATATTATTAACCTCTTTATTGATTTTATCAATGTTAGAATCAACTTATTCAAATTGTAGCACAAATAATTAACTTTGTCAATACCTAACCCGAAAAA
>JAHJSU010000272.1 GCA_018829985.1 Elusimicrobiota bacterium
ACGGTTTGTTGTCTGATTTCTTTCGTGTCTTTGTGACTTTGTGGCTGAGTAGTAACGATTTTTATGATTAAACATGATCTGCGTCCATCCTATTCATCTGCGTCATCTGCGTTCCATGTATTACTGCTGAGCAGTTACTAATAATAGGTAAATTGCTTGGGTGGAAGGCTGTAGGCAGTTAGACTATTAGGTAAGAATCCGATTTGACTAACAGCCTAATAGCCTACGGCCTAAACAACCTAAATAGTTACGAGGTACTGTTTGATGGAAAATCCGGGTTTTTTAAATCCTGCCGACAAACTTGTGCTGATAGTGGACGACGATGAAAGCGTCAGGGATCTGCTGGAATTTGTAATAAAAAAAGAAGGTTTCAGGATCGAAAAGGCGGTGGACGGAGAAGACGCCCTTAATAAAGCCCGCCATAGCTCGCCCGACCTCATCCTGTTAGACCTTATGCTGCCTAAATTCGGCGGCTTTGAGATACTGCGCGAACTCCAGAGCGATGAAACCGCCAATATTCCCATCATTATTATCACGGGCCGCTACATCGACCGTTCCACTTCCGAGATGATCAGACAGGAACCCAATGTTAAAGATTTCTTTGAAAAACCCGTCAAGCCGCAGCTCATCGCGGCCCTGTTGCATAAGATCTTGAAGACCCAGCCGCCCATAAAAAGGGGATAGGGTGAAAAAAGCAGCGTATAGCGTATAGAGGCTAGGGGCTAGGGACCAGGGGCTAGGGGCTAGGGGCTAGGGGAATATAATCCCTATACGCTCGCCCCTATACGCTCGCCCCTATACGCTCGCCCCTATACGCTCGCCCCTATACGCTCGCCCCTATACGCTCGCCCCTATACGCTAGACGCTATTATGTTTTCCGCTCTTACATCCAAATATCTGCCGCTTTTTCTTGCCGCCGCGTGTTTTTTCGGCGGGATGGCCGTTTTGGACCTGCGCGCCAGGGCCAGGAGCGCCTACCTTGAGGGTGAAAAATACATGGCGTGGGCGGCGTCCCCTGAACTCAAAAAAGATTTCCTGGACAAAGCCTACGCTGAAAAATTCAAAAAGCTTGAGCGCGGCCTTTCGACCGGCGTCCTTACAAGAGCCGAATTTGAAGACAGGAAAAACCTGCTTGAAACCGAAAAAGCCTTCAAACTGAATGAAAGTTCGGCCAAATACGCCTGCCTCTGGTATAAAACGGCTGCCCGGGACTTTACCCCCCCCCGTACCCGCTGGTCCCGGATGGCCGAACAGAAAAGCCGCGCGGCGCTGGAACTCTGGAAAGGCGAACTCAAGGCCGAAAAAATAAAATTCGAGGATTACATGCTTGAATAAGTTCCTTACCGCCCTGATACTCTCGCCGCTGGCCGCCGGCGCGGCTTTCGCCGCTGCCATACTCATTTTCTCGGCGCTCTCCAATCTTAAAATAACTTTTCCTCTCGTACTGGGCGCCGCCGTTTACTGCGCCGTGCATTTTTACCCGTCTTCCGCCGGGACGCGCACAAGCCGTTATTTTTATGTGCTGGCCCACGAATTAAGCCACGCGCTGGCGGCGCTTTTAAGCGGCGTCAAGGTCAGAAAAATAGCGGTCAAAAAGACCGGCGGCTGCGTGACCTTGAACGCCACTAACGCTTTCATCTCGCTGGCCCCCTACTTCATCCCTTTCTACGCCGTCGCCGCCGGCCTCCTTTACAGCCTGGCGTCCTTTTTCCTGGACATGGTTCCCTACCGCCCTTTTTTCACGGCTTTGGCGGGGTTTTTTCTCGCCTTTCATCTGCTTAACACCCTGAATATTCTCACCGGCCCGGTGCAGAGCGATCTTAAAAAAGCGGGCGGCGTGTTTTTTTCGTTCTCGCTCGTGACGCTGTTAAACAGCCTGTGCCTGGTATTGATACTTAAGCTTATCTTTCCCGGTCTGATCTCCCTGAAGGCCTACGCCGCGCGCGCCTGGACCGATACGGAAATAATACTGGGCTGGGCGCTTACGGCCGTGTCATATCTTTATAATACTGCTAGAATATATCTACAAGCATGATGCCGTTCAAACGAATAATCCTGAGGATAATACTCCTGCCGCTGCTCTTCGCCATCCTCTTTCTGGCAACGGGCGCGCTTATTATAAAGACCCTGTTCTCCCCCAGGAACCTTGAGGCCCTCGTCACCGACCAGCTCCAGCAGATCTTTAAAAGGCCGGTGAGGATAAAGTCCGCCAGTCTCTCGCTGACGGGCATAAAGATAAACGGGTTAAGCGTGGTGGAACCGGGTCCGGAAACGGTCAACTTCATCACGGCGGATTATATCGACGCCACGTACCGCCTGCTGCCGCTCTTAAGAAAGAGCATAGTCATAAACAGCCTCGTGCTGGTCTCGCCCAGGATAGACCTTATAAAAAAGGCCGAAGGCGGCTGGAATTTTTCCGATATTCTCGCGGCATACCGCCAGTCGGCCGCCAAAAAGAATATGATTAACAAGATAGACGCAGCCGAAATAAAGGACGGGCTTGTCAATGTAATCTATCAGGGCGCCAAAACCGGCTATTCTTTTGAGAACGTCAACGTGACAGTGAAGGATTTTGAACCCGGCTCCGACACGCCGTTCGACCTTTCGGCTTTCTTTAAACGCAAAGCGCCGGCAAAATATCTGGAAGGCCGGTTTTACGGCGAAGGAACCGTAAATTTCAGGGACTTTGACCTGAACGAGGCCGAGGTTAATAACCTTTCCCTCGCCGTTTCCCTCGCGGGCGGGTCTCTCTCGGCCAAAGGCCGGATAAAAAACTTCAAACAGCCTGAAATAGAATTGACGGCGGGCGTCCAGCCCGTATCCTCAAGGGACCTGGCCCCGCTTTTCAAGTCCCCTTATGCTTTCAGCCTTCCGGCAACGGTTTGGGACCTGAAAGCCGGACTTTCCGAAGACAATAAATTGACTTTCGCAGTGCGGGTGGAACCTCTTAAAGCGAAGGCCGACGGTTTCGTCAAGTTCGCAGGCACCTCGACCGTTTACGATTTCACCGTTCACGCTCCGCCTTTTGAACTGAAGGACTTTAACAGGATAGCGCAAGTTCCGCTGGCCGCGGGAGCTTACGGCAAAGCGCAGGTCCGCTTAAGCATTAACAATAAAAACGGGAAATTTAATCTGTCAAAAATATTCCTGAACCTGGACAGGACGGATTTAAAATACAGGAGCCTGCATTTTAACGGCCTCACCCTGGCCGCGCTTTTCTCGGAAAGTTTTAAAAACAACTATTTCAACGCCACCGAAGGCACGCTGCTGCTTAAAAAAGCCACGCTGACGCACCTTCGCCTTAAAACGGAGCTCAGCCGGGAAACGCTTATCGCCGATTACAGCGCGCGCTGGGGCGGAAAACCGCTGAAGGGGAAGTTGACCGTTTCCAACCCGCTCAGCGATAAAAAAACGGGCCGGCTCACCGGCTACTCAAAGAATCTGGATATCAAAGCGGGGCGGGACCTGATAATCGAGCTCAAAAAAGTAAAGGCGCCGGATAAAAAACGCAAATCCTATGACTCCGAGCTCGCCTGGCTTAAGACGGTCAAGAACTCCGTCCCCGCCGGTTTCGCCTCCTTCAAACTGCTCTACAAAGCGGACCGCATAAAACACGAATATTTTGACGCCGCCGGCTTTTATCTCTGGGCGGACCTCCGCGACATCACCGGCCGGATAGAAAAGATCGGCGGCGACTTCTCGATCAAATCCGGCCAAGGCACCTTTTACGACGTGCAGAAGACCTCGGAGCACGACCGCATCTATTACATCTTCTCGCTCCCGGTACTTACCCTGTACCGCCTCAACCGGATGGGAGCGCTTAAATTCGGCTATAAACTGAACAACGTCAATTTCAATTCCATCGGCGGGGACTACACTTTCGACTCGGGCAGGATCAAAATAAGGAATTTTTTTCTGGACGGGAAGGAGTTTTCCATGTATACCACCGGCACGGCGGACCTTTCTGCCGAGACTATTAACCTGAAAGTTTATACAATATCAGATAAGTATTATTCCATGGGCGGCCTGCCGGAGGCGCTTACCGACGCAAGCGGCAAACCGGCCCTTGCCTTCATCATAGAAGGCAAGATGAACAAGCCGGACATAAAAATGATAAGCCCCAAAAAATCAGGCGAGATCATAGCCGGCGCGATAAAGAAAGGCGTGGAAATAGATTTTAAAAAAGCGGATAAATTTGCGGGAGGTATAAAGTAATGTCAAAGCTGAGCAAATTCGACGTGGTAGGGCTTCTTCAGGAGCATGGCGCCATTTTAAACGGGCATTTCCAGCTCCCCTCCGGTTTTCACACCCAGACCTATATCCAGACTTCCCTGCTCATGCAGTATCCCCATCTGGCCCAGAAAGTGGCGAAGGAAATGGCTTCCAAGTTCCCCCAGGAGGTGAATGTGGTCATTTCCCCCTCGGTCGGCTCGATGGTTATCGGCCAGGAAGTGGCCAGGGTGAAAAAAGCCCGCTCCATCTTCACCGAACGCATCAACGGCGTCATGGTGCTTAAACGGGACTTCAAGATCGCCGAAGGCGAACGCGCGCTTGTCGTGGACGATGTTTTAAACAGCGGGCGCCTTTGCGGCGAAGCCATAAACCTGGCCAGGGGCTACGGCGCCAAGGTCATAGGCGTCGTGGCGATCGTGGACCGCTCCACCTCCGATCTGACCCTGAACGTTCCGGCCAGGGGCCTTATCTCCTACCCCCTTCAGCTCTATACCCCGGACAACTGCCCGTTATGCAGGCAGAAAATGCCGCTGACCATTCCGGGTTCCACGGTCCATCATGCGCGTTAAGGATTAAAAGCAGGTGGACTGGAGGACGAGAAGGTCCTAAACCTTGCGGCTGATCCTCAGCCGTTCATATTCGCGGCATTCGCGGCTTTTATTTGTGTTATTCATGTTCTTATTCGCGCCATTCGCACTTCCAGATTAGTGTTATTCGGGCTGTTAATTCGCGTTATTCGCATTATGAAAACAAAATTCATCGCGCTGCTTTCGGATTTCGGCATCCACGATCCGTTCGTGGGAACGATGAAAGGCGTTATATTGTCCAAAGCGCCGGCTCTGACGATCATAGACATAACGCACCACATCCCGCCGCAGGACATCCAGGCCGCCGCTTTTTATCTTATGACCGCCGTGCCCTATATGCCTAAAGGCACGCTGTTCATAGCCGTGGTGGACCCTACGGTAGGGACCGGCCGGGGCATCTTATGGGCGAAGACCGCCAACTACCAGTTCATAGCCCCCGACAACGGGATAATCGGCTGGGTGGAGGAGCGGGAAAAAATAGAAGAAGCCCGCTTCATCAACAAGTCGGACCTTTTCCTGCCGCATATCAGTTCCACGTTTCACGGGCGCGACATCATGGCCCCGGTGGCGGCCGCCGTAGCAAGGGGACTGCCGGAGAAAAATATCGGCCCGCTCTTAAAAGACTACCGGCGCCTTCCCTTTCCGAGGCCCGCGAAGACCGGCAACAGGGTGGCGGGCCGGATTATAACGGTGGACCACTTCGGCAACGCCATAACGAACCTTACCCGGCATTATATAAACGCCAGGTCCATTTTTACGGTGTCGGACAGGGTAATAAAAGGGATCAAGTTCACCTACGCCTCGGTGGCCGAAGGCGAAGCCATGGCCCTTATCGGCTCTTTCGGCTTCCTTGAGTTTTCCATACGCAACGGTAATTTCGCGGGGGTTTTCGGCGTAAAAGCGGGCGACGAGGTGGAAGTTATAACTTCACTGGAATAACAGATTTTTAAATCCGGAAAAGGAACCATCCCAATGCATCAACCGACGGCCCTTAAAACGTTAAAGCTGAAGTTCTCCGGAGAAAGACGCCTCCGCCAGGGCCACCCCTGGATCTTCTCCAACGAGCTTGAGAACATAGACAGGACGATATCCCCCGGCGAAATTTGCGGGGTGCTCTTCAATTCCGGCCGGAGCGCCGGCGTAGGTTTTTTCAACCCGCACAGCCTTATCGCGGTCCGCCTGCTGAACGCCGACACGCTTGAGCTTGAAGATAATTTCGTGGGCGCCCGGCTTAAAAAAGCCATGGAATACCGCAAGTCGCTGGGCGTAACGGAAAGCGGCAGGATGTTTTTCGGCGAATCCGACGGCCTGCCGGGGCTGATAGTGGACAAATACGGGGATGTCCTTGTGGTGGAGACAGTCTCGGCCGGGGCCGAGCTGTTAAAGGACAGTATAACAAAACAGCTTTGCGCCCTGTATAAGCCCAAAGGGATCTACTACCTGAACACCCACGAGTTCAGAAAACTGGAAGGATTGCCGCTTTACAGCGAAACGGCGTACGGCGAAGTTCCGGAAAAGGTCCTTATAACGGAAAACGGCCTGAAATACGAGATCCCGCTGACTTCGGGCCAGCCCCGCTCTTTTGGTAGTGAGGCTAAGGCTGACGGCTCCACGCTTATGCCGATTGGCGATAGTTATGCCCCAAAAGGGCGGGGCCAGAAGACCGGCTGGTATTTCGACCAGCGCGAGAACAGGGCTTTCCTGGCCCCCTGGTTCCGGGACAGAAAAGTGCTTGACCTTTACACCTACCTCGGCGCCTTCGCCGTTACGGCCGCCGCCGCCGGCGCCAAAGCGGTCTGGGGCGTGGATTCCTCCGCTGCCGCCGTGGCGCTGGCCGAAAAAAACGCCGCGCTCAACGGCCTAAAAGGGAAGGCGCTGTTCAGGAAAGAGGACGCGGAAAGGGTCCTGAGCGCGCTTGAGAACGGCGAACTGCCCGAGCGCCCGGATTTCATACTTCTTGACCCGCCCAATTTCGTAAGAAGCAGAAAAAATCTCAACCAGGCGGCCAAGCTCCTGGTAAAACTCAATTCCAGGGCGATGGCGGGGCTCCCCGCCGGCGGCCTGCTGGCTTTTTCCTCCTGCTCGCATCATATCTCAAGGGAAATCTTCCTGGAGATCCTGGGCGAAGCGGCCTCCAGAGCCCGGAAAAAGGCCGTCCTGCTCGAATTGCGGGCCCAGGCCAAAGACCACCCGATACTCCTCAACATGCCGGAAACGGAATACCTTCATTTCGCCTTGCTGAGATTACAGTGATGACAGATAACTACTCAGGTCTGTCGTCGTAGTGGCAGAGTTTACTCTGCCCAAAAAGGCAAAGCAAGCTTTGCCACTACAAAAAATACGTGAAAAATACGGAGAACCTGAGTAGTTACGATGACAGAACGATTACAGGGATAAAACAATAGTTTCGGCAACTTGACAGCCCTTTCATTGCCGCCATCTCTTTCCCATCACTGTAATCTTTCTTTATCGCTGTAATCTCTTCTACGAGACGATGCTTTTTACGACTTTGAGGATCTCTTCTTTGCTGGAAGGTTTGGTAATGTAGGTCTTTGCGCCGTAACTCATGGCTTCCTGGATTTCGGATATGCTGCCCTCTACGGTAAGCATGACCACCGGTATGGCCTTGGTGACCTGGTCGGTTTTTATCTCCTTGCAGGCCTTGAGCCCGTTCATTTTGGGCATGTGTATGTCAAGCATCACCAGCGCCGGCAGCTCTTTTTTAGCGCTTTCCACGGCTTCAAGCCCGTTCTCGGCCTGAATTACCTCATAGCCTTCGGCTTCAAGCAGTTCGGCCAGGGTATCCAGCATCTCGGAGTCGTCGTCGGCTATAAGTATCTTGTTCGCAATGCGCATATCTTTAAGAAAGGATAAAGGCTTAGGGCTAAAGGATAAAGGGCGGAAAAACGCACATATTTCCTGGATGTTTTTCCTTTATCCTTCAGCCTTTAGCCTTTAGCCTTACGAAAATTGCAGCGCAATTTTCGGATAAAACGTGCCACGGGTTGGGATCGAACCAACGACACCTGGTTTTTCAGACCAGTGCTCTACCACTGAGCTACCGTGGCGGATGTGGTAATTCCACATCGATAATATTAGCATTTTTGGAAAACCCTGTTAAACTCTCTCCGGGGAGGGGCCGCTTTTCGCCGCGCTAAAGACATAAATGTCCGCCGCCGCCGGGCCAGCCTGAAAATTGCGGTTGAATTCGTTTTTTCCGCCGGAGGCGGACCCGCCTGGTTGTATTGGCGGGTATTTAGTGACATTTATATGATAATATCCATGGCAATTTTGATTCATTCGTAAAAAGTCCCAAATGGCAGCCGCAGGCTTTAGCCTGCGATAAATATGAAACCATTTTCCGACGAGAACGCAGGCTAAAGCCTGCGGCTACAACGGATTAAAAAGCAATAATTTTTTTAAAATGGACTTTTTACGAGAGAGTCAATTTTCAGATCGCCTTACTGAAAATTTCAATTAAAGTTTTCAGGTTAAGGGGAGGAATAGCTGACCCGGCCGCGGCAAGCGGTTGAACCGACGCTCAGGAATAAAACTTTAACACAAGGGATTGCAGCGCAATAACGGTAGCTTTTGGAGAAAGCTTATATGTTTCCCTGCCCGGATAAACAACCCAGAGATGCTCAAGGTTAAGGTCCGCCAGCGCAATATGCATTGATTTTGTCATAACAGGAGCGTCGCCGTATTTAAACTCCACGCCCCAGTTTTTGCCCTTATCCTGCCAGAACAAATCCAGCTCCGCCCCGGCATGCGTCCGCCAGAAAAAAACCTCGTGAGAACTTTTTTTAAGCGCCCGCGCCAGCTGCTCAAGGGCGAACCCTTCCCACGAAGCCCCCAGCTTAACGGACCCCGCAAGCTCAAGCCAGGCGTTTACGGAAATAAGAGAATGGTAAAGCCCGCTGTCCCTTATATAAATTTTAGGGTTCTTGACAAGCCTTTTTTTGATATTGACGTACCAGGGCTGCAAAACCTTTACCATGAAAGTTCCGGATAAAATGTCTATATATTTCCTGACCGTGGTATCCGCCATGCCGAAAGCCCGGCCGATTTCGGAATAATTAACAACCTGGCCGTGATAACCCGCCAGTATCAGCCAGAATTTCCGCAGGGTAGCGGCCGGGATCTTTATACCGAACTGCGGGATGTCCCGCTCAAGAAAAGTGGCTATATAATTTTCCCGCCACAGCGCGCTTTTTGAGTCGTCGGCCGCCATAAACGCGCGCGGAAGCCCGCCGCGCATCCAGAGCCGCCGCCACGCGGAGCCGCCCACGTCATTTACGGAAAAGCCGCCGAGCTCTACGTATCCTATGCGGCCGGCCAGGCTTTCGGAGCTTTTTTTGACAACCTCCGGAGAAGCGCTGCCAAGAATCAGGTATTTCTGCTTTTTGTTGTTATCCACCAGATACCTTATAAGCGGAAATAATTCCGGCTTCCTTTGTATCTCGTCTATAAGTATCACGCCTTCCAAATCCTCCAGCAGAAGCTGCGGGTTTTCAAATTTCGCCAGATCGCGGGGGTTTTCCAGGTCAAAGACATAATCGGCCTTTATTTTTTGCGCCAGCGTGGTTTTTCCGCATTGCCTGGGGCCAAGAACCCCGGTAACGGGGAAGACGGACAGCGTTTTAAGGATTTGCGCCAGTTCGCGGGGTCTTTTAATCATTGGTAGAAATTGGCGCGGGCTAGTTCAGCCCGATTCCAAATCCTCCTTTCAAACCGTGCATGCGGATTTCCCGCACACGGCTTACCGACGGTCTTAAGGGCGCGGCTTGCGTCGGATAGGACACTCTTCCT
>JAHJSU010000273.1 GCA_018829985.1 Elusimicrobiota bacterium
CCCCCCTGGCCGCTGGCGCGGCCAGGCCCGCGCAAACAACCGCGGCCTTGCAAGAAAAGCGGTATACTGCATCTTATGCTCGCGGCGTCGCCCTTTGCCCGCCGCTGACGCGGCGGGCAAGCGCTCCGCTCGCTCGCCCCGAAGAAGAAGCAGAACCAGTAATGGAAGAATTCAACTGCGGGAAACGAATAATGGAAATGAAGCCTGTGGCCGTTATTTTGAATGATAAAGAACTTGTGCGGCTCCTAACCCACCTGGGCCTGCTGAATTCCCGAAGTTTAAGCCGGCGCCTCAGGCGTCACTATATGAACACGCCTGCGGCCCGCCGGACGATAACTGCCAGCTGGACCCACGGGTTGATTACGAAGCTGTAGAACCCGCCCCGGCCGACGACTGAACTAAACAACGCCCCGACTCCTGACACGTCCGCCTTAGGCGGACGCGGGGGTTTTTAAAAAGTTTCAGAAACCCGCCCTGAGTTTTTGTATTATGGAGGTAAGAGAAGATTTCCGCGATTTTTTTAAAGCGTGAAAAGATTAAGGTCGGGAAAGAACGCGCGGTAACTGGTCTCATGTTTACTACAAATAATGTCATTGCGTTGACGTTAAAATGGGCGCTGTCCCCGTTATTCCCGTTATTCCTGTTATTCTTAGGGAGGGAAACGAATATGAATATTTCAAAAGACCGGTTTGCCTCCGGTTATATCATCCTGACCCTGTTTTTTACGGGAGCCGGGATAATGGTTCTGGAACTCCTGGGGACCAGGATCATCGGGCCGTATTACGGAGTTGATCTTTATATCTGGACGTCTCTGATTGCCGTTACTCTGATCTCTCTTGCCATCGGCTACTGGTTCGGCGGCCGTCTTGCCGACAAAAAACCGGAAATTGACCTGCTGTACCTTCTTATATTCTTCGCCGGGATCTTTATAATCCTGATTCCTTCAATTTCCCCTCCTGTTTTGAAGTTCTCAAGAATATTCGGAATACAGGGGGGCTCCTTATTCAGCTCCTGCGTCCTGTTTGTGATTCCCCTGGTTTTTCTCGGTATGGCGACTCCTTTTTCCGTGAAACTTCTAACCCGGGAACTGAAGGTCTTAGGAGCCACCGCGGGGAAATTGTACGCGATATCAACCCTGGGAAGCGTTTTCGGGACAATTCTCTGCGGCTTTGTCCTTATCCCGAATCTCGGCATAAGAAAAATAGTTTACCTTACGGCGATTGCCCTGATTCTTCTCTGGGCCGGCTGGAAAATATTGAGCGGGAAATACGGGAAAAGTCTGCTTGCCCTGCCTTTTTTTCTTGTGATAGCGGCTGCGTCCGGGTCCGATAAGGCGGTTGAGCCGGTAAGATATAAAGCCCAAAGTTTATTCGGAGAAATAAAGGTCGCCGATATTAAGGAAAAGAGATGGCTTTTGATTGACGGGACAAGCCATACCGTTATTGATAAAAAATCGGGCGATTCATTGTTTGAGTTTTCCTATTATTTTGAAATAATGCCGCTCATGGCGCAAAAAATCCCATCGAAGCGTCTTCTTCTTCTGGGTCTTGGCGGCGGCGCGGTCGCAAAAGCGTTCTCCGAATACGGGATAAAAGTTGACGCGGTTGACATAGACGGAAAAGTCGTGGAGGCGTCAAAGAAATATTTTAACGCCGGCGAATACCTGGAATATATATATATCAGGGACGCGCGGGAATATTTAACCGCCCTGGACGCCGGGTTTTCACCGGGGGCGGAGAGAAAAAAGTATGATTTCATCGTGCTGGACGCGTTTTCGGCGGCGGGACATCCGCTCCAGCTTTTTACGCTTGAAAGCTTTAAGGAAATAAAAAAAGCGTTAAAAGAGGATGGAATCTTCGGCGTAAACTCCGTCGGTTTTTATGAAGGAAAAAATTCCCGCGTATGGCGGTCCGTCTATAAGACGCTGAAAGAGGCCTTTCCTTATGTCAGGGTTTTTCCGGTGAGAAACGGAACAGAGGCGGGGCCGACGATACTTATCGCTTCCGGGAGGGATATTTTTACTCCGGTTGACGCGAAATCCGCGAGAAATAAAACGGCTGAAAAGTTTATCAGAAAAATGCTTGAAAATGAGGTCCCCCGGCCAGGCCCCGCGCAAGACGCCATTGTCCTGACCGATGACTACAACCCTCTTGAGCTATGGGATTCCATGACGGTGGCAGGCACAAGGAACCTGCTTTTTGAGGTTTTTGGGGACGAGATACTTTTAAATTAACGCGGGCTGACACGCGGGCTAAAGCCTGCGGCTACAAACGGCCGCATTTAGCATTTGTGGATCATTTATGAAGAGGTTAGCGGCGGATACGCAGGTTATTTTTCGCAGGCTGAAGCCCGCGGCTGCATTGTTATTTCTTATGCTTTGCGTGCCGGAATCTCTTTTTGCCGGCTCGCCGCCTATAACCTGCACAATTGCGACAAACGATTATTCAGGCGGAGTTGAAGAAATATCAACTTATGAGCCAATAGCAAAGATAAAAATGGTTTCAGGCGCCGGCGCGGTAGCGGCAAACCTTACCGCCATTAAAATAGAAAATATCGGCGCTGTTTTGCCTTCAAATATTTCAAAAGTAGCGGTCTGGATACGGCAGGCGGATCCTGTTTCCTGGACAGGCGGAACAGTTGAGACGTTTTTTGGCGCTGCCTCAGCCTGGGTCGGCTCAACAATAACTGTTTCAGGAACTTTTAGCGTTACAGCGAGCCTTACCTGGAATATTTATATCACATATAATCTTGCGTCCGGACTGACTCCTGGTACAAGCGTCGCATTGAGATTAAACCCCGCCGCGCTTACATACGGCGCCGTTGATAGCACAGTTTATCCTTTGACAAGTTCAACAAGGCCGGTTGTTTCCGCTTCTATCATGTCTTTGCCTTATACTGTAGATTTTGAGTCGGACCCCGTGTGGACCGCCTTTAGCACGGCCGCAGTATCAACAAACTGGGAGAGAGGACCGCCGACGGGCGTCGGTCCTTCTTCAGCTTATGGCGGGACAAATGCGTATGGAACGGATCTGGACGCGAATTACGGCGTTTTCGCAAAAACGCATCTGACGACAAGAATAATTAATTTAAGCGCGAATTCTACGCTTAATTTCCATCACTGGAACCGGGATGAACTGGCCTATGACGGCGGCTGTGTCCTGATTTCAACAGATACTGCATGGGGCTGGACTCAGCTTACGCCCGTCGGCGGTTATCCTTCCGCGGCTGTCGCGGGTCTGGATATTCCGGATGTCGGTGATAACCGTCCGGGATACTCAAGCACAGTCGTCGCTGACTGGCGGGCGGCGGAATTTGACCTTTCGGCTTATACGGGAAAGAAGGTCCGGCTGAGATTTTATTTTGCTTCTGATACGAGCATCGTTAATCCCGGCTGGTATATTGATGATTTTTATATTGCAAAGACGGGCGTGGATTTGACGCTTAATCAGAGCGATATAGACCTTAAACCTCCAAGCGCGGAGTTTAACGAGGTTGTGGCTGTTTCAGCCACAATCCGCAATATCGGTACTTCTAACGGGGAAAAAATAGACATAAAGCAGGAGACGGCCGGCGGCTCCAATACTTATATTGACAATTTAAGGCCGCAGGGTCAGGGATTTGTCATTGGTACGCCTATGAGTATTACTGCGGTTGGACTAAATGCGCTGGATTATGGAGCTGTCGGCGATGTGACGACCATAAAAATTACCACAGGAACCACCAGTCTTCCGTATATAGGAAGTATGGGCGCCAAGGTTCTGGCGGAAAAAGCAATTACAATTTCAAACACCTCTCTTGCGTGGGTGAAGGCGGTATTTGACGAACCTGTTTTTCTTCCGGTTCTTCCCTCGGGAGACGCATACTGGATGGTTGCTTATAATCCGTCTGCGGCCACAGACGGCGCCGGCTGGAACCGTTCGGATTCCGATCTATACGCTCCGGCGGCCAGAGCGAGCAGCGCG
>JAHJSU010000274.1 GCA_018829985.1 Elusimicrobiota bacterium
ACGGTTTGTTGTCTGATTTCTTTCGTGTCTTTGTGACTTTGTGGCTGAGTAGTAACGATTTTTATGATTAAACATGATCTGCGTCCATCATATTCATCTGCGTCATCTGCGTTCCATGTATTACTGCTGAGCAGTTACTATTTTTTACTATAATCTCACTCTATGGCGCTCTCCGGCAATTTTTATCTGGCGCTGATACTGACGATTATTTCGGCGGAATATCTGCTGAATATCTGGACCGAAAGGCTCAATCTCAAGCGCCTCTCCCCCGTACTGCCGAAAGAATTCGAGGGCTTTTACGACCCCCTGAAATACGCGAAATCGCAGACGTATCTCCGCGAGACCACCCTGTTTGAAGCCGGCGCCGCCACGTTCGCTCTTTTTTTTTCCATCGTCTTTATCCTGGCAGGCGGGTTTAATGTCCTGGACTCGTTCGCCAGGGCTTTTGGTTTAAGCGCCATACTGACCGGCCTGGTATTCTCTTTTCTGCTCAAGTTCCTGCTGGACCTGCTGGAACTGCCCTTTGAACTCTATGACACCTTCGTCATAGAAGAAAAATACGGCTTCAACAAGACCACTCTTAAGACCTTTGCGCTGGATTTTATCAAGGAATGGGGGCTGACTGTCGCGATAGGCGCGCCCGCTCTGGCCGCGGTTTTGTGGATATTTACGGCTTACGGGGCCCGCGCCTGGCTTTACGGCTGGGGATTCATAACTGCTTTGCAGTTATTCATGGCTTTCATCTCGCCGGCGCTTCTGCTGCCGCTCTTCAACAAATTCACCCCCCTTCAGGACGGCCCGCTGAGAACCGAGATAGAGGCTTACGCGGCCAAAGAACGCTTTAAGATGAGCGGGATATTCGTGATGGACGGGTCCCGGCGCACTTCAAAGACCAACGCTTTCTTTACCGGCTTCGGACGATTCAGGCGCATAGTGCTTTTTGACACCCTTATCGAAAAGAACACGCCCCAGGAACTGACGGCGGTGCTCGCCCACGAGATGGGCCATTACAAGAAAAAACATATCCTGTTCTTCACGGCGCTGGCCGCGGCTCAGACCGGATTCATGCTGTGGCTTTTGTCCTTTTTCATGGGCAACCGCGGGCTTTTCGCGGCTTTCGGCATGGAAAACACTTCCGTCTACGCCAGCCTGGTGTTTTTTGGTTTCCTTTACTCGCCTGTCAGTTTTTTCCTGGGCATATTCATGAACCGGCTTTCCCGGAAATATGAATTCGAGGCGGACGCCTATGCCGGGCGGACCTGCGGCAGGCCCCAGGCCCTGATTTCGGCGCTGAAAAAACTGGCCGTGGATAATCTTTCAAACCTGACGCCGCACCCTTTCAAAGTCTTCCTGGAATACAGCCACCCCCCGATACTTGAAAGATTGAGGCTCCTCAGGAAAATGACATGAAAAAAATACTTTTCCTGTTTTTTTTCACGGGCTTTACGCTCGTATCGGCATATCTCATCTATCCCTTCGCGCTGAGGGCCGTTTTCAGCGTTTCCGGCACGGCTGAGATAACGCCCGAGTTCGCCGACCGCGCCAGGAAACCCAACACCATGCTTTTTCTGGTGGCACAGAACGAGGGCGGGGTGCCGGTGGCAGTAAAGAAGCTCATCAATCCGGTTTTCCCGCAGCGTTTCCAGATGAACCCCGCCGACCTTGTGCTGCCGGACGTGCTGACCAAAAACCTTTATCTCGAAGCCTTTTTAAACAATCACGGCGAACTGGGCGTATTCAAGAGCGGAGATCTGAAAGGTTCGGCCAAGGGTTCGTTTTTCATATTCAGCAAAAAGGTCCATATCCTGATAGACACCCCCGCCAAATAAGGCTAAAGGATTAAGGATAAAGGCTAAAGGACGGAATAACTTTTTTCCTTTATCCTTCGTAACTACTCAGGTTCTCCGTATTTTTAACGTATTTTTTGTAGTAGCAAAGCTTGCTTTGCCTTTTTGGGCAGAGTAAACTCTGCCACTACGACGACAGACCTGAGTAGTTACCATCCTTCAGCCTTTATCCTTTAGCCTTTATCCTTTAGCCTTTCCCCATGGGCCTTTCGGCCTATTGCCATGGGACCAAAGGACCCCTGTTTTTTGGCGCGGGTAATATATACTATAAGCAGGATATTCAGGGGGGAGGGGATATGACCTGGGAAGAAATAAACAAAAAATACGACAAAGAGAAGGCGAATTTTCAGCTTCTGGAGCAGGCTCCGAAAACTTGGCGGGGCCCCTTCCGGGGGATTGACCCACAGGTGGACACCGCACAAGCGGTTTCCCCTACGTCTGATGTACATCCGCCTAAGGCGGACACCTGCGCAAGTATTGAAAAAGGCTGGGGCCGGATCATGCGCTCCACCGACAAACTGGTGTGGCTGTTCATGATGTCAAACGGCGGCAAATACAAGCCGCTAACCCGGAAAATTCAATCGAATTTTCCGGAAGGATAAAGGATGTAAAGGGATTTATAAGACACTACACCGGCGTGCGTGCCGCGCGCACAACATATATCCCGTCCGCCTTAGGCGGACGGGATATTTTTTGGGAAATTACCAGCCGATCCTGTTTATACCCATGTAAAGCAGAAGGGAACCCATAAGCACCAGGAAAAAACCCCATTTTTTACGCTGAAGCGCCACATAGGAATCGTTCAGCAGAGTCTCTTTTAAGAGATTGTTGAGCCGTTCTATCACGTCAGGCTTATAGATATACCCCAGCCCGAGCAGGAGTATGACCAGGCCGAACAATATTTTAAGATACGGGCTTATCATAGTTAAAAAGATTCATGGCCGCTTCAAGGCTTTTTTCAAATACAGTGATCAAGGCGGCATGCGCACGCTCAAGCGCGGCGCCGAGGGCGGCCTCCTCGGAGGCCGAAAACCTGTCCAGGACATAGTCCCTGGCGTCCATGCGCTCGTCCCTGCCTATGCCTATCTTAAGCCTTGCCACTTCAGTAGAGCCCATGGCGGTTATTATTGAGGCCATGCCTTTATGTCCCCCGGCGGACCCGCCGCGCCTTATTTTTATAGTGCCGAACGGCAGGTCCATGTCATCATAGACCGCCAGCACCCCCGAGAGAGGCGCCTTATAATAATCCGCCAGGCTTTGTACGGCAAGCCCGGAGTTATTCATGTATATCTCGGGTTTTAAAAAGAATACTTTTTGCCCACCCAGCTCCGTCTCAAAGTACCGGCCCAGGCCATGCCAGGCTCGCCAGCGAACCGGCGCGGTAGCGCGGCCGGCGGAGAAATCCGCCAGCATAAAGCCTATATTATGCCTTGTGCGCTCATACTCCCGGCCCGGATTTCCCAAAGCCGCCACAATATAAGCCGTTCCCTTCACCTGAAACTCCTAAAACCCAGGTTGTCAGGTTCACGGTTCAGGGGTTCAAGGTTCATAGTTTCCGCCAGAGGCGGACCCGCCGGACTGTTTGGCGGGCACGGTTATCTTTTCCACGATCTTCTTGTGTTCCCTGATTTCCAACCGTTGAACAGCTAAACCGTTGAACCGTGAACCTGAGTAGTTACTATTTCTTGGGTTCAGCTTTCTTCTCAGCGGGCTTGGCCACGGGCTGCGCGGGCTTGGCTCCGGGCTGTGCGGGCTTGGCTCCGGGCGCCGCGCCTTCCGCCGCACCTTCCTCACCCTCTTCTTCTTTCTTGCCTTTGCCGCCAACAAGTTCCGGCTCGGCTTCGGCGGCGCCGGCTACGGCGCCCACGGCGGCGACAGGCGTCTCCACGACTTCTTCCTTCGGCATCACAACAGTGACGATAAGATGGCTGGGGTCGTCCAGGATCTCGGCTTTTTCAGACTTAACATCTTTGACGCGGATGCTTTCTCCCAGCTTTAGCTCGGTCACATTGACCTCTATTTCCTTGGGAATGTCCACGGGCATACACAGCACGTTGAATTCGCGCAGGCTGTGCTCCAGGATCCCGCCCTCGGTCTTTACGCCGAAAGCTTCGCCCACGATCTTTATATGGACTTTGACCTCTATCTTCTCGGTCAGGGAGATCCTGTGGAAATCTATATGAATCGGCTTGTCCGTGACGACATGCCGCTGTACTTCCTTGATGATGACATTGTCTTCTTTACCGGAATATTTCAGCTTCAGGACGGCGTTAGCCCCCTTTTTCATAATGCCGAGCATTTCCTTTTCAACGACCACCACGGCGACCGACGGCTGCTTCAGGCCGTAAATAACGGCCGGGATGACGCCCTGGCTCCTGAGCGCGCTCAAACCGCCCTTACCGCCGATTTTGTCCCTAAGCTGCGCTGATACCGTTAACTGTTCCATACTTCCTCCTG
>JAHJSU010000031.1 GCA_018829985.1 Elusimicrobiota bacterium
ACCTGACTTCCCTGTACCCGCAAAAAGCAAAAATCATTGCAATTTTTTACCTATCGGTTTGCTCAAAATGGCTTCTTATCACAAAGGGGAAGGGGACGAGGTGCGGCTAAATCGCGGGAATATGACTGCTCAGTTTATTCCGGACGAGATAAAGATTACTTCATTGTTTACCTACTGGTCCAAATACGTGCATGATAGCGTTAAATACTATCGTGATTTATATCCAAATGCAAAGATTCAAGTCGGTGGCATTTATGCATCATTAATGCCGGAGCACGCAAAGACTTCTGGCTGTGATGAAGTCTTGCCTGGACTTTATGAAAAAGGTGCGGCAGAAAAATTGGAACCTGCGTATGACTTGGTAAATGTTGACTATCAAATTATACATGCTTCCAGAGGTTGTTTCCGAAAATGCAACTTCTGTGGAACCTGGAAAATAGAGCCCGAAGTCACCTATAAAACTAGTATAAAAAACGAAATTAAAAAACCTCAACTCGTGTTTTACGACAACAATCTGTTGGCGAACCCAAATATAAAAATAATTTTAAAAGAACTTTCGGAGTTTCGGTTTCCTAACAGACAGAGGGTTTCATGCGAAAGCCAGAGTGGTTTTGACGGGCGTATTCTGGTGCAAGACCCAGAATTGGCAAAACTGTTGAAATCCGCGCGATTTAAGAATCCGAGAATTGCATGGGACGGCCCATACTTGCAATGGACTAAGATTAAACGGCAAATAAAAATTCTTAAGGAAGCAGGCTATAATTCCACTGACATATTTGTATTCATGCTATTTAACCACGACCTTTCCTATTCTGAAATGCTCAAAAAGCTTGATGCTTGCCGACGTTGGGGTGTTAGAATAGTTGACTGTAGGTTTAGGCCTTTGGATAGCCTATCCGATGGGTATAACTCTAGGGCAAAGAGGCAGGACTCAACCGAGTATTTTATCCATAAAAACTGGACTGATTATCAAGTGCGCTCATTCCGGAGAAAAGTAAGACGCCAAAACATTGCTCTAATACTAAATCTTCCCAACGGGAAATATATCACGGGAGTAGAAAAAAGATATATTCCTATTACGCGCTAAACCTTAAAGGGGAAAAATTATAAATTTAAAAAATTAGAATTTCCATCAAAAGAATCACTGTCAGGATACATACAAATTACTTTAAATTCAACTTTATGAATAACCACTTTATTATTCTTTACGTGTTCTCCCTTTATAACTATTTTGTTGCTATCTTTTGGGGTAAAAATAAGAAGCACGTTAACTTGTTGTGTTTTGTCTAGTTTCTCTTTTACAAAATCAAGGTTGGCCTTGAGAATTGATCTCTCGGAATAGTCTTTAGATTGCAATTTGGCAAATTCTTTATGCCGATTTATCTGGCAGTCTTTCATCGTTACCACGCAGTTCCCTTCGCGCCTCTTTTTCTCACTTAATGGCCATTTGCTTTCACCAAAATATGTTTTTCTCTTTGTTTTGATAATAAAATCAAACTCTCCAATGCCAACAGCTCTGCCAAAGCTGGGACGATAGAAAACCAGGCATTCACTTTTATCTACGGTGGTTTCACCAAGGAGACAAAGTAATGTGTCTAATTTCTTTGTCAGAGCCCATAATGTCAATGAGTCTTCACCATAACCTAAAATTTTATTTTTCACTATATGTTTCCCTCCATCATTATTTATTTAACGGGATTATGGCATTTTTTGCCATCCATTTATCCAGTGTCTGAATATCAAAACGGATAATGGCCTTCCCAATAACATGGTTATATGAATCCACGTTTGTCGCAATGGGGATAAAAGGCACAAGCCGCCGCTGGACCAGCTTATATAGGCTCCATCGGCTCACCCCCAGGTATTCCGTTGCCTCCAGGATGGTCAGATATCTCTTGTTTATTTTTGGTTCATCAATCATGGTAAATTTTCCTGTGGGAAACCCTTTCCAACGGCTTTAATTTCGCACTAGAATCACACTGGTGATCCTTTCGGTGGGATCTCCATCCCCCCCCAAAGGAGGGTGTTCCGGCTCGGATTTACTTATAGAAGAAGCGCGGCTAAATCGTAGTGGTCATGCAGCTTTAGGTGTTGTAGCTGGAGTCGCCGCAATTTTAAGGTGCGTGACAGCTTGATTGACGATGGTATTCGTTTCAGCCAGCATATCGGGTGGGGCAATGCCCAGGAGTCGACAGATTACTAGTGCGCCCATTTGGAGTAGGATGGTAGAAGTTACAAGAACCGTCTCGATGCTGTCTTGGGTGGGGGCCAACTTTAGGACGATTTTGCTTGTGCTGGATGCCTCGATCATGGAGCTTAAGTCTGAGCCGTGCATTACTCTTGAAGCGTTGGGATAGACGCGCTCGTAGATGTCCACCATGTTCAGCGTGCCCCCCGACTTTTCGTCAACCGATGCTGCGAGTGATTTTAAATCGACCATCGACGCCCCATGGTTAAGAAATTCTTTCCACTTGCCAGCCACATGCGCTTCGACTCTGGTGGCATCTGTAGGCCAACGTGTTTGAGCTGCTGTTCGCGCAGTGTCTTCTAAATCCTTCTTAACTGAATCAGCCATACGCTTGTGTTCGTTAAAGAGTGAGGTATTTTCTGGGTGTGCCCGGAGTTCGACGTCTATTTGCTTCATATAGTTATGTAAATCCCACGCGATCCACTTACGAGAATACTCTTCCGTGTTCCCGGATTGTTCCAGGGCGTAAACGTTGACGACCAGTTCGAACATCGCTCGAACTTGTAGTTTAGCTTCCGACGCGATACCTATGGTCGCAATCTTCGTCGCCGCACAATGGAGGCGAAGTAGTCTCGTAAATACGGAAGAGAGACACATTGTTAGTCGCTGGTTTGCCTTTGAAGTGACATTGTTGACCAAACCTTGAAGATACTCAAAGAGCTGGTCTGCGGCACGGAGCTGTGGCGCAAACCCCCTCGCTATGTCAGGCAGCGCTTTATCTTCGTCCGGTAACTTCATAGACTTCAACCTCCTCCCGTAATTTATCGTATGCCGCAAGGCACCAAGTATTTAATCCACTTTTCCAGAAATTTGCCTGCATAGGTGACAATCTCTATATCTCTATTTTCTTGTAAACTTTTTCCGCCGTGAAAGAAGTTGCATCTGATCTGATAAATAAAGTCTACAACTTCTTTGAAATTGCCAATATCATTGAGCGCAACGGATTCGGTTAAGTGGCCTGGTCGCATATCATAGACTGGTGATAATCGCTTTAATTCCGACAGGGATGATTTATCGAGGGCATCATCTTCAAATGCCTGCCTTAATTCATTTTTCGTTCGAATAAGCCATTTCAAACGACCGCTATCACTATCTATTCCGGATTCTGCGGTAAGCATGGCATCAAGACACATGTAGTAGATAAAAAAAGCAATAAAAACATCTTTGCCAGCATTATGTGGGTATTGTAAATTATGTTCCTTTAGTATCCACCATGAAACAGAGTTTTTTACTCGTTCATTCATGTCGTATCCGCCTTCCTAATATTGAACACTGGTTTAAGTCAAATCAGATGGCCGTGTCTGCTCCCACATCGTTATTAGTTTGTTTTGGGAGTTGTTATACCACCAACGAAGAAGTCGTGTCTTTCTGGCGTCGATACTCCCCGCTAGGAGTTCGCCGGTAGTGATTGCAAAAGATGCATCAACCCCATCACCTCTTACATGAAAATGGGGAATCTCGTGGCCATGTTCCTTGGGGCGAATCTCAATTTTGAGCCCATTCACACGATCCACTTCAACGAAAATGGCATAAAGTTGATTTTTTTCATCAACATCAAAACCACGATCAAATAATTTCTCTAATATTTGGGCCAAATCATCGATTGTCTTCGCCAGAGCAATCTCATTTTTGGGATCAAACTTTTTATTCATAATGTTCTGCTTTTATTGGTATTTAGGATGTCTTTATAGGCAGGATACTCCAGACAGCCCCAGAAGGAATGACCGGCATTGGGGTCTGTCTGGGCCTTTCTTGTAACCATCTGCTTTCCACACTTGGGGCAGATAGATGTTTGTGCTGGCGGTTGACGGCGAATCTGGTGATTTATGAATACTATATTCGTTGAATTATTATTTTCGCCTCGGGTTTTGTATTCGCTCCTGGGAAAAATGCAGAAATTGCAATTTTACCAGAAAATTTCATCCGAACACGACCATCGTTCATCCATGTAATAACAAGCTTTTCACCATTCGGCCCCTGAATTATATCTGGTTTCCGTTTCGCTTTAGCCATAACTTCCTCCTCTTTGAAATATCGTCTATGCTTTCTACCTTAAACTTGCCAGCCGCTGGAACTCTGGTCTGTATGTCTTTTGACCTTTTTGGAGACTTCGGCCTAAACCTATTGGACACTTTCCCAGCAGCCTCCGGTTAATTTTAACAATTTTCCTGCTCTGCTACCAATTTAAGATTTACCGATAACAAACCGCCTTTACTTCCTGCTATAACGAAGGTAGATTCCTTCTTGGGGCAGCTTGCCCGAGGAGAAAAACCATGCCAAAGAAGAAGAAAGTGCTTGTTATGGAGTTTGTTATTCAGGTTTATTCAGATGGCGGAATTTTATGGGATGGCTTTGATAAATTTATGATGTAGGACGACTCCCCGACGGAGAAAGGAGGTAAAGTGCTATGACGAATATAAAGAAAATCAGGAAAGGCGACCGGGTGCGCGACGCGAAATGGGGCGGCAAATACACCGGGACGGCGGTCCGCACCGCGGGCAGTCGGTGTTTGTGCAGTGGGATAGCCTGGCGGTTGAAGAGTGAATTCCGGTGATCCTGTAAGATAAAGCTTGTGATCACGCATATTTGACTTCCGCAAGGATCCGGCGCTTAATCCTTGTTTTTAGAGCATCCTTCGTTACTAAATCAACTTTTCGGTGAAAGAGTTTTTCCAGAAAAAACTTAAGGTCCATGTAATTGTCAAATGTTTTGCTCCCCCGGTCAAACTCAACAAGGACGTCAATATCACTGTCGGCGTCCCAACCTGATCGCGCAAAAGAGCCGAAAAGACCGACCTTTTTGACCCCGTAAGCATTTAGCTCATGAGTGTGCCGCCGTATTATTTTCAATATTCTAGTTTCGGGCGACATAGCGATTCCTTTTTCGGTAGAAACACTTTTTAGGATTGGCAACCCCACCAGCAGCGCCTTGGTTCCAAACAGTCAAAAATCCGGCGCTGGAACAGCGGTAGCAGGATTAGAGGCTGTATGGCGGGGTCGACGGGACTCGAACCCGCGGTCTTCGCCTTGACAGGGCGACGTGTTAACCAGCTACACCACGACCCCACTGAGTTCCCGTATAGGATATCAAAAAAAGCAATTTATTTCCATAGAATTATGGCCGGCCCGCCGGGACATGAAAAAGCCCGGCATGGAACCGGGCTTTTTTCGGTGTTTCGCGTGCTTAGTGCATGCGCAGGAACGCCTTGAGCGGGGCGAAGAACGCCGTAAACATCCCCCTGGCGTCCGACAGCGCTATGGCCACGCCCATCAGGGATTCCCCGGCTATAATGCCGGAGCTTACCGGGATAATGTATTTCTCGGCTACGGCCTTGTTCTTTTTCTCAAGGATGAGCGCTATCAGGCCGCCGAGGAACATGGAAAGCGAATTCCAGAACGGGATGACCATGGCAAGGCCGAGGCCCATGGCCGAAGGTATATACTTGCGGCGCTTTGGAAAAATCAGTTCCAGTATGGGTATTATTATGCCCGCTATGCCGCCCACGATCATGCCCATGCGGGCGGCCGGGTGCAGGGAGTGCACTCCGTTGGACAGCAGCTTGGCCACCGCCGCCCAGACCTGGGCGGAGGGGGCTGGCCACTGGTTGGAACCCAGCACGGAGGCGTCGGGCACAAGTATATAAAAGGCCGGCACCACTATCAGCGTCCCGGCGAAGATCCCGCAGAACTGCGCAATGAACTGCTGGCGGGGGTTAGCGCCCAGCAGGTAGCCGCTCTTGAGGTCGGTCAGAAGGTCGGCGGTGGAGCCGGCCGCGCCGGCGGTGACCGAGGCGGTCATAAGGTTGGTGGTCATGTTTGTGGGGGCCAGTATGCCGAAGGTAAGCTGGGTGATCTTTCCCATGGCGCCTATGGGGGTAATGTCGGATTCCCCGGTGGCGCGCGCTTTATCCGCCGCTTCCGCGCCTTTTGAATGCAGGCTTTTGAGCGTTTCGGCTGCCGCTATGCCGCTGGGAAATTTAAGCTGCTCTATGTTTATCATCTGGCGCTTCATCGGTATGGCTATAAAGACGCCCAGCGCCGCCAGGAAGATCGTCCACAGGGTCAGCACGGTCCAGGACATATGCGTGCCGGTTATTATGAGGTAGGCCGAGATCGCCGACACCATGGTGCCGCCGGTGGAATAACCCGCGGAAGAAGCGGTGGACTGCATGCAGTTATTCTCAAGTATGGTCATGTCGCTCTTGAAAATGAACGGCAGCAGCGTGCGGAGCGTTTTCCAGATAGTGTAGGAGAGTATGCAGGCGGTTATGGCCACGCCCAGGCCCCAGCCGGTCTTAAGGCCGATGTAGAGGTTTGACAGCGACATGAAGCCGCCCAGGAACGCGCCCATTATTACGGCGCGCAGGGTCAGCTGCTTCATGCTGTCGCCCTGGTAGACTTCCTTATATCACTTGTACTCTATCTCTTCCGGCGTCGGGCCGGTGAGGGCCCCGGCTTCTTTGGATTTGGCTATGAGTTCTATCTCGTCTCCCGTGCGCCTTTCCCCGGACATTTAAATGGCTCCGTGTTAGAAGTAATTTTTTGCTGGACAGCGGATTTTAAATCTGGTGCGCGGTACAGGATTTGAACCTGTGACATCCTCTGTGTAAGAGAGGCGCTCTACCGCTGAGCTAACCGCGCATCTGTCGCACCCTTCGCGCTTCGCGCTCAGGGCGGATTAACCGCCTGGCCTCTAAAGGAAATCGGCCAGGTGCTCTGCAAGGGGAACTAAGCTCCCCTTCGCCGCTCGCTTGCCGCCCTTTCGGGCTACCGCTCGCTGAACCCCTCTTATAATGTCCACGCGCTTGCTACGAAGGTAACGCGCGTGCTTATAACGTTCCAAATAAGGGCGGCCGAGATGTTTCTGCTCCAGAGATATTTTACAAATACCTTGACTGGACGGCAAGGCGGCTATTTCCAGACGGACAGGGCCAGGATCAGGAATTGGGAGTCTATCAGGGTCTCGGCGGTTATTCGTTCCGGTATCTTGCGGAAGTAAAAGAAAAGCGTCAGCGCCACATAATAGAAAAGGCCGGTGAAGATGGCGGCGGCCAGGGAAGGTTTCCAGGCAATGTTTTTCAGCAGCACCATGATGACCTCAAGGAACAGGAACATCGCGAAAAGCGTCAGATAGGTCAGCTTTGAGCCCGCCGCTTTGTAGAAGTTTTCCTTGCCCACTATCATATCGCTGTGGGCGTGGCTTATGCCGAACATGACCGAGCGCATGAAAACCAGCAGCACCGCGAAAAGGACGGCCAGGTGCGTGGATTTATACAGGATGGAACCGTGCCATATTCCGGGGGCGCAGGCGCAGACGAAGCCCCAGCCGAGCGCGGTCAGGATGTCTTTGGAGGCGGGGAAATTGCCGAATTTTTCAAAGCCCAGGGGCAGCTTGTACGGGTACAGCATGCCCAGCCCCCAGAAAAAAGCCGCCGGCAAAAACACCCGCCAGCCCAGCGTCGCGGCCAGCGCGATAGCGGCGGCGCCGCACAGGAAAGCCGTCAGCCTGGTAGTGGTTTTGAACCTTATGAAAAGAAGCTTTTTGGCCCTGTCAGGGGCGGCCGTGCCTTTTTCCTCCGCCCGATTGGCCAGGTGCAGGCTTAGCACAAAAAGCCCGGCCAGCAGGAGCAGTTTCTTCGATATCGGCGCCCCTTCAAGCTTCATGCAGACATAGGTCAGCGCCACCGCCGCCGCGGCCGTATAGGCGCAGCTGGTTATGGCCAGCGTCCAGATGAACGACAGCCTGTCCAGGAAAGAGCGTTCTTTAGCGCCGGTCAGTTCCCGGACCCGCGCCAGCGCCTTTTCTATCATCCAGGTGGGTGTGGAAGCCCCGGCCGTGATAAAGACGGCCTTTTTATCTTTCAGGAGTTCGGGGGGCAGCTCGTCCTCTTTTTCTATATGGATAGCGGACGGGGCGAGCTTCTCGCAGATCTGGAAGAGCCTGGCGGTATTGGCCGAGTTCTTTCCGCCCATTACTATTACCAGGTCCGAGGCCTTTGAGAGCTCGACGGTCTCTTTCTGGCGGTCCTTGGTGGGTTTGCATATCGTGTTTGAGACCACGAGCTCCGCCGTCTTTTCCCGCGCGGCGGCTGCCGCGGCCAGGAAGACTTCCTCTTCCTGCGTGGTCTGGGCCACAATGTTCGCCTTTTCAAGCCGCGGCAGGGATGCCGCTTCTTTGGGGCCGCTTACGACGAGGCCGCGGCCCTGCGCGTAGCCCATGAGCCCGACGACCTCGGCGTGGTTCTTGTCGCCGACGATTATGGTATGGTGGCCCATTCGCGCGTATTTTTCTATGGTCTTATGCACGTGCTTGACCAGCGGGCAGGTGGCGTCCACCACCTCAATGGACTGGGCGCGGAGGCGCTTTTCCGCCTCGGGCGGGATGCCGTGCGCCCTTATGACTATAATGGCGTTCTTATCCTTTATTTCGGAGACGTCGTTCACGGCGTGGATGTTCTTCTCTTTAAGGGTTTCTATGACCTGGCTGTTGTGTATGAGGGGGCCCAGAGTGTAAATGGCCCTTTTGCTGTTCTTGGCCAGTTCCAATACCTTATCTATGGCGTTCTTGACGCCCGGGCAGAAGCCGGCGGTGGAGGCCAGTGTTATCTGGGTCTTGGCAGCCATGCACCAATTTTAACATTTTATAAAAGAAGCGGATGAAAAAACGCAGGGAAGCGGTCCCCAGGCCGACAGCTCATTTCTTTTTAAGAACATAGTAATACGGCTTTGCCCCGCGGAACACGTAGTCGCCGCTTTTCCATTCAAAGAACAAGTATTTCCGTCCCTGGATTTCCTTGATGGTGTAGCCGCTCGCGGTCTTGTCGCCGCTGTGCATAACCACGCCTTTGGTCCAGGTCCACCAGGGTTTGCCGCCTTTGCCGCCGGCCCGGAAAGTCATTTCTTTCAGGTACAAGTCTCCAGCCCAGGTTTTAGCGGTTGGATCGAACTTTTCCGGGCTTTCCACGAAATCAACGCTTTCCCATGAGCCGACCACCTGCGGGTCGTCCTTAAAAGGAAGATTAATGTCGTCACGCCGTATCTCGGCCGTCTTTTTAAGCACATAGTACCACGGCTTCCGATGCCGGATGGTGTAATCCCCGCTCTTCCATTCAAAGAACAGGTATTTCCCGCCGGCTATGTCCTTGATGATATATTTGCCGGCCGTCTTGTCGTTGCGATGAATAACCACGCCTTTGGTCCAGGTCTGCCAGCCGTCAGGAGTTTTACCATTGGGGAGAAAGACCAGTTCTTTTAAGAACAATTCATCCCTCACAAATTTTTTACGCGGGTTGAACGCTTCAGGGGTTTCGACAAAATCCACGGACTTCCAGCTGCCGAGAACGTCCGCATCGTCGACAAAAGGGAGATCTATGTTGTCTTTTATGATATCCGTGCCGTCGCCCGGGTACGCGCCCCTTTTAAGCGCGTAATATTTCGGTTTCATATGCCTTATGGTGTAATCCCCGCTCTTCCATTCAAAGAACAGGTATTCTGCGCCGTTGATGTTTTTGATGAGATATTGCGAGGCGGTTTTTTCTCTTTTGTTCAGCACGAAGCCTTTGGTCCAGGTCCGAACGGATCCGAACATTCCGCCGTTATCAAGGAAGGTCAGGCCTTTAAGAAAAAGGCCGTGATTCCAGCTCTGGACGGCCGGGTCGAAGCTGTCCGGACTTTCAACAAAGTCCACGGATCGCCATTTGCCCTTTACCGTCTCATCGTTTACGAAAGGCATGGATGTATCATCCGTAATGCGGCGGCCAAACGTCAGATAACAGACAACTACCGCGCAAAGTATGACCGCCGACACCAGTATTTTCTTTTTCATAACTGTCTCCTTATTTAGAATCTCGGGACGGATAAATAGTCGTTGAGTCCCTGCCTGCCGCAGCTGCCGTAGATATTATAGCCGGCTTCAGGAACCTGATAATAAGCCGGTTGTTCAGCTTCCTGATGGCCTATGTTGACTGTCAGGGCCAAAACGGCCAGGGTGGCCGCTATGGCCGGGAGGAGCCATTTCCGTGGAGAGAAAAACCGTCTTTCCTTCCCCGCAGCTTTGCTTAAAAGACGGTTTTTCAGCGAATGCCTGATCTTGCTTTTGCCGCTGAGGTCGGTTTCCCTTAGTATGGCGGCCAGGCGCTCATATTCGCCGAAAGCGTCTTTAATCGGATTATTTTCCGTCATAAAGCCTCCGGTCCCAGCAGTTCTTTGAGTTTTCGCATAGCCCTGAACAAGATAACGCCCACGTTGCTTTCGCCCAGGCCCGTTGTATCGGCGATGGCGCGGTTCGTCATGGCCAGGGTGAACTTTAAAGCTATTATTTCCCGTTCCTGATTTGAAAGCTGTTCAACCGCTTTGAGCACTTTGCCGGCCAGCTCGTGTTTTTCCGCGTCGTTTTCCACCGATTCCCCTGATTTGATATGGTCTTCCATGCCGGACATGGAAAGCCAGGTCAGTATCTTTTTGCGCCTGAAATGATCGTTAAGCGTGTTCCTGGCTATGGCAAAGATCCAGGCTTCTATAATGACGGCTTTTGCCGGGTCGAAGCCGGCATACTTATCAAGGATCTTTTCAAAGACCAGTGAAACCATGTCATCGGCGAGATCCGGGGAGATGACCCTGTAGAGGATATAGCTATAAATCCGGCTGAAATATTTCTCGTACAGCTCTTCAAAACTCATTATGGCCTCTTGCAGCTAATACGTTCGGGCAAGTAAAGTATTACAAAAAAACCGCTTCCTGTAAATTCCGGGGAGCAGGGGAAGGCACAAAGGCACAGAGTGGCAAAGGCACAAAGT